>PLOT01000171.1 GCA_003142215.1 Granulicella sp.
CTCGCGGCGGAACGCCAATCTTCATTGCTCCAGGCCAATCGGCACAGCGCAAACACCGGAGCCAGACGACAGCCCTGAGCCACACTCGCTCCCTGCGCAAACGTCTTACCGCCTGGAAGTCGCGCATTGCCCGTGCAAGCATTGCCTGTGGTTGTGAGTGCGTTCCGGGAATCTGCTCTTGCAAGCTGCTCCCGGAACATCCACCACGGTAGTCCCATCCTGCTGCATCCACTCGGCAGACCACGCCCATCTCCGGGCATAGCATGCCGCTATCGTGCAGAAGCGGGACTGCGCGAGCTTCCAGAATATCCCACCACCCCATCCCGAGTCAACGCGCGCCACGCAGATTCCGCCTCACGCCATGCGCGACTTAGGGGGTCTCTGAATAAGTCGCTGTTTTGTTGTCATTCGGAGGGAGCAGGGGGCTTCACAGGCTGCGGAATAACTCCTGTCTTTGTCTTTCGGAGGGAGCAGGGGGCTTCAGCCCCCTGAATAAGGCCAATCGATCAAGGGGCTTTAGCCCCGGGCCTTTTGCTCGTAGTGCCAAGCAACCCTTTTCCCGCAGCCTGTGAACGCCCGGCCTATCTTCTGTCCACCAATCTACGCGGCACCCGCCATCTCAACCTCCGCCCTCTTCCCCAGATGTCCCATCCTGTGGAAGACCACCAGCAGCACCGTCCCCACCACGATGCTCGACAGCGCATCCACCGCCAGCATCCCGCCCAGCCCATGCGTCGTGTGGAAGTGCCCATCCACCGCCGTCATGTAGCTGATCGGAAGGTTCGCGCTCGCCGACAGCAGCGCAAACTGGGTCGAAGCCAGCGGGTTCCCTGACCCCACAATCTCGTACTCCAGCGACGTGAACGCCGTGTAGTTGATCCCGGTAAAGAAGTCGTACACCAGAACGCCAACGGCAAAGAACAGCAGCGTATGCGGCGCGCGGATCAGACCCAGCGCCGCCGCCGCCCCGCCGAACCCGCTCACCACATACACCGTCCGCCGTTGAAACCGTCCGCAAATCCACATCCCCGCCAGGCAACCCAGCGAGCAGGCAACCGCCATCCCCGTCCCATTCAGCGCCGTCACCCACCGCTCCGGCGTATGGAAGTCCGAACCCACGCCCGAAAATAAATTGGTCAGCGCAAAGCACGCCGTCGGCGATACGAAGCAGATCAGCCCCAGCACGCAGCCCGGCCGCCGGCACACCCGGTACAGATCGCCGAAGAAGTGGCTGAACGTCTCCCGCGCGCCCCGTCTCGCCTTCTTGGGCAGCGGAATAAAGAACAGCAGCACGGTCGGCGCCATCACCGTCAGCCCCAGCAACCCAGCGGCCACCGGCGCGGCCATCGTCCGCACCAGCACCACCACCAGCGTCGCAAACAGCCCCGCCGCGCCTAGGTTCGCCACGTTGCTCGACCCGCCCACCTGCGAGTAGTGCTTGTCCTCGATCACGTCCGGCATCCATCCGCCGTGCGTATTGCCGAACATCACGATCGCCGCGCACCCGGCCGTCACCACCGCGGTAAACGCCACCAGGTTTCCCGTCAGCATCGTCGAGACGCCAAGGCACACCGCAGCCACTGCCGCAAACGTCAGCGCATACGCCCGCTTGCTGAACTTCACATCCAGGATGGGGCACAGCAGGAACGCCCAGAACGTCGGCGAGAAGCCCACCGCCGACACCCACGCAATCCGCCCCACCGAGACGCCCCGCGCCCGCAGCAGGATCGGAAGCGCAGTCGACACAAACCCGTAGTAGAACCCCAGTGGCGCGATCGCCAGCCCCATCGCCCACGGTGGCAGTTGCCGCCGCATCCCCGTTCCAACGCCCATCTCTCCACCATATCGCATCTCGCGCCCATCGCAGCCGCGCCCACTTTCATCCGCAAAAAAACGGGCGGACTCATCGGAGTCCGCCCGTCGATCCATTCCCGAAACGTTCTACTTGGCTGCGACAGCCTCTGCCGCGCCGGCCTTCAGCGCGGCGGCTTTGTCCGTCGCCTCCCAGGTAAAGTCCTTGCCCTCGCGTCCGAAGTGCCCATACGCCGCGGTCGCCTTGTAGATCGGCCGCCGCAGGTTCAGGCTCTCGATGATGCCCTTCGGCGTCAGCGCGAAGTTCGCCCGCACCAGCGCCTCCAGTTTGTCTTCATCCACCGTGCCCGTGCCGAAGGTGTCCACCAGAACGCTCACCGGTTCGGCCACGCCGATCGCGTACGCCAGTTGCACCTCGCAGCGATCCGCCAGTCCCGCCGCAACGATGTTCTTCGCCACATAGCGCGCCATGTACGCCGCCGAGCGGTCTACCTTGGTCGGGTCCTTGCCGCTGAACGCCCCGCCGCCATGCCGTCCCATGCCGCCGTATGTATCGACAATGATCTTGCGCCCCGTCAATCCCGTGTCGCCCATCGGTCCGCCGATCACAAACCGCCCCGTCGGATTGATGTGGTACTTGGTTCCCGCGTCCAGCAGGTTCGCCGGAATCACCGCCTGGATCACATGCTTCAGGATGTCGGCGCGCAGCTCCTCGTTGCCCACGTTGTCCGCGTGCTGGGTCGAGATCACCACCGCATCCACCCGCACCGGCCTCTGGTTCGCGTCGTACTCTACCGTAACCTGGCTCTTGCCGTCGGGCCGCAGGTAAGACATCAACCCGCTCTTGCGTACCTCGCTGAGCCGCCGCGTCAGCTTGTGCGCCAGAGAGATCGGTGCCGGCATCAGCTCCGGTGTCTCGTTGGTCGCGTAGCCGAACATCATTCCCTGNNATCGACGCAACCGTCCCGCGCACCACGCTCTGGAAGTCCACATACGCGCGGGTCGTGATCTCGCCCGCAATCACCACCAGTCCGGTGCAGGTCAGTGTCTCGCACGCCACCCGGCTGTACGGGTCCTCGGCCAGGCACGCATCCAGTATCGCATCCGATATCTGGTCGGCTATCTTGTCCGGGTGTCCCTCGGTCACGGATTCACTGGTAAACAAAAATCGGTCGCGCTTCGCCAAAACAATACCTCCATCGCATCAAGTTCAGATTTTACTGCAACCCTACAAGTTTACCCTCGCACCCCGGCTGCTGCAAAACTTCGCACTCCTTCGGCGAGAACCAGCCCTCCAACCGCGAATTCCTGCATTGGACGGCGTCTGCGCCAGTCCGGCACTCGCCCCAATCGCCCGGCGAATCGAATTGGCTCTCTTCGCCCCGCTTAAATAAAAACGGCGCCTGCCATTGAGGGCAGCCGCCGTTCCGTTGGTTTGGGTTAGAAGTTGATCTTGCCGGCAACCTGCAGAATGCGCGGGTCGCGCGTCGCTGTGACTTGTCCAAAATTGTTGAGAGAACTGTTCGCCGATGTTCCCACCGACCCCCAGTTTGTGTGGTTCAGCACGTTGAAGCCCTCGCCGCGCAGCGTGAAGGTAGTTCCGTGGACCAGCTTGAAGTTGCGGAAGATACCCACATCCAGCCGGTTGAAGCCCGGTCCAACTATCGCGTTGCGCCGCTCATTGCCCACCTGGAAGCTGGTCATCGAGGGCGCCACGAAGGCCGTCTGGTTGAACCAGTGCAGTCTGGTCTTCAGTGCCACCTGACCGTAGCCGTTGCTCGGGTCAAGGACCTGGTTCGGACGAAGACTCGCCAAACTCGGCCCAAGAATTCCCAGTCCAGCTGCGTCGGTCGGCACGCCGCCGTCGGTATTCCCGTTGTAGGTGCTGGTCAGGCCGCCGTAGTTGATTGGTGTGCTGGCGCTGGCAGACATGGTGGCTGTCAGCGGGAGTCCGCTGTTGACGGCATAGATGCCCGACAGCTCCCATCCGCCGACGATGCGTCCCATCAGGTCCTTCTGCTCTTTCATCCAGGGAAGCTCCCACACTGCGTCGACCGTGAGAATCTGGCTGCGGTTGTAGGCGCTGGGCCCGTACTCAGCCGCCAGATTGTATGTGTTCTGCGCCGCCGAAGCAGAGTCGTTCTGTGCGTCGGTCAGCCCGCGGCTCCATGTATAGTTCACATCGATCAGGCTCTTGCCGCTGAACTTCTTGGTCACCTTCGCCTGCAGTGAGTTGTAGTTTGAGTTGAAGATGTTCAGCATCGTGTTGATCGCCGTGTAGCCCAGGTATGGACGAATCTGGTTCAACGGGGCCTCGCATCCCTGGGTGATGAACCCGTTGCAACCGGGGATCTGGTTGTAACCGATGCTCGTCTGGGTGAACGCGCCCGGCTGGACCTCGTTGACGTCGACCGCGCCCTGCAGATGCGTCCCGTGGTCCCCGAAGTAGCCAAGGTCCACCGTCATCGTAGGACTGATCGCCTGTTGAGCATCCACCGAGAACTGCTGAACGTAAGGCGTCTTGTAGATCACCGGAGAGGCGTACAGCGAAGGCGGAACAGCGCTTATCGATGCACTCGCGCTGCCCGATGAGAAGAAATTCTGGCTCAACAGCGCTGTCGCATAGATGCCGGTACTCACATACGGCGGATTGTTGAACACCTCCATCTCGTACTGGTGAACAGACGAACTGTCGTACGCTATCCCGAAGCCGCCCCGCACCACCGATTTGCCGTTCCCGAAGACGTCATAGGCAAACCCGAGTCGGGGGGCCCAGTCATGCTTCTCCGCCTGGCCCACTTCCAGGCCGAACGGTGAACCATGGGTCTCGATCGCAGGCGCTCCCGATGGCGCCCTATATGGGAAGTTCAGGGCACCCACGGCGTTCTCGGACTTGATGTAGTCCGGGTCGCCCAGAATAAGGCCATCCAATGGGTCCGCAACCGTATTCGGCTGGTAGGGGTTCAACCCATTCACGTTGGGGCAGTTGTTGAGCGTGTATGTGGGGTTGACGCCGGTCGTGGTATACGAATACGAGACTGTCGTCTGTCCGCTCATCGTGCATAGATTGCCGTTGCTGGCGATCGTCTCCGCGTTGAAAGGTACATAGAGCGCTGGATCGAAGTTGCTCAGTTCATTGCCCACATCGTAGGGCTGGCCAAAGTAGCTATAGCGCACGCCCAGGTTCACCGTCAACCGCCGCGATGCTCTCCAGTCGTCCTGTCCATACAGTTCGATCAGGTTCTGATTGATGTTTGCAACCGTCGCCTGGCTCGCCTGCGAGAAGCCAGGGCTTCCTCCCGCATTGCCGATCATGAAGTTCGCCCACTGGGAATCGAACGAGCTGGGCGCACTCACACCTACGGGAAGGGATGGATCTGCCGCCGCGGCGGTAAAGATGTAACTGCCCTGATTGTTGGTGCTGGTGGCGCCCTCCAGCTTCTGGTAATGGTTGTACGTCAGGCCGAACTTCAGGGTGTGTTGCCCCATGGTCTTTGTGATATTGCCAAATCCGTTGTGGTTGACATTGTGGTCGTTATAGATGCCGTTACTCGCGATGTTCGGCCCGCCTCCCGAAAACGTGATGGACGGGACTACGCCAACCGTCGAGGGGTACGGAAGCGCGGGGTTGATGTCGGGTGAGTTGGCGCTTGCCACCAGACCGATCGGAGTGCTGATCACGGCGCCGGAGCTGTACGCGTAGCCCATGTCGACCAGCAGCGTCGGATGCACCATAACCGTCATGTGCCCCAGATGCTGGGTCCCAGGTGACTTGGTCGATGTCGTCGATACCCCAGGCATGTTGTCGCCGACAAAGAGCCCCGCGCCTTCGGTCGTGGGCAGGCTGTCATGCAGATACCGGTAGAAGACGTTGGTCTTCGCGTTCAGCGCATGGTCCACGCGCGCAAACTCCTGCGTGTCGTTGAAGACGTTGCGAACGTTGTTGACCAGAGTATGTGCGTCCACTCCAGCCGCGACATCCGCCACGCTGGGCGGCAGGGGAACATTGTTGTATATGTCCGTGATGTACGCCTGCGACGTCGTCGAAACAGTCCCAGGGGTGGCCAAACTCGTGGCATAGGCTGTGCATGCTCCCGTGTTGGGACCCGAACAAACAGCCACCGGTGCCTGGGTTTGCGCGGTGCCCGTGCCAATCCATGAATTCGTAAAGATGCCGTTCCGTTCATCCGCCGTCGGCACGGATGCCGTCAGGCTCGCATACTGCACCACCCGCCGGAACTCCTGCGAGTAGAAGAAGAACGTCTTGTCCCGGCCATTGTAGTAATGCGGAATCACAACCGGTCCGCCAAAGCTGAAGCCGAAGTCGTTATAGCGCAGTTTAGGAGTCGGGATGACGGTCGTCAGTTTGTTGAAGTAATTGTCCGCGTTGAACACGTCGTTGCGGAAGAACTCGTACGCTCCGCCGTGGAAGGCGTTGGTGCCTGAATTCGTCACCACATTGATCTGGCCGCTGGCACTGCGCCCATACTCCGCCTCGTACGTGCCGCGCAGGGTTACAAACTCCGAGATGGCATCCACGCTGGGATACGCCAGCAGCGTCAGGTTCGCGCCACGGTCCACATTGTCCGCGCCGTCGATCGTCCAGTTGTTCGCCGTCGGACGAGATCCGTTGATCGAATACGCCACCTGGGCCGATGTCCCCGAGGGAAGCGATGCGCCGATATAGAGCTGGTCGTTGGTCGCGCTGCCGTAGGCCACGCCCGGCTGCAGGGTCAGCAACTGCTCATAGTTCCGGTTGTTCAGAACCAGCTCGCGCACCTGCGTGCCCGTCACCAGCCCCTCGCTCATGCCGTTTTCCAGATTCAAGGCCGTCTGGTTGGCCACAACCGAGACCGTCTCGCTGGCACTTCCCACCGCCAGCTTCTGGTCGACCTTCAGAGCATCGTTGGCGTGCAGGAAGAGCCCGGAGACGCTGGCCGTCTTGAACCCCTTCATCGCAACGGTCACAGAGTAATTCCCCAGTGGAAGAGAACTCGCCGTGTAGTACCCAACCTTGTCGGTCTTCATGCTCCGCTCCACATATGCACGGTCGGTGTTCGTCAGGGTCACGACGGCGCCGCTCACACTGGCCCCCGTCGCATCCACCACTGTCCCGCTGATGCTCCCCGAGACCTCCTGCGCACGGGCCAGAACCGAACCCACCATCAACAGTACAACCCACACAGCACCGCGAACCCAGCGTCTAGACAGCGTCATCTTCATCTCCTGAATATCCTACTTACCTTACATCCTACGGGCTTTGCCGGCCGTTTAAATCTGCGTTGACCTTCAGTTCGCCGGCCCCCGGTACACACAAACCCCGAAGAACGGTCCTACCGTAAATGCAACGCGCAATGGCAAAATCTTTCTCAGCGCGAGCGAACAGACAATTTCAATCGAGGAAACAGTAAATTACCTGTAGGGGGCATTGTCAACAGAAGACTTCAAAACCCGCGAAATCGGTATCGCGGGAAGCAGCCCCCGGTGGGTCGCCAACCTCCACCCGCACCACCCCGCCAGGGCCAGAGCCACCAGCATTCCCCCTACCCACAACCACCTCAAGCCCATGCGGCGGCGCGGCACAATCCGGCTGTTCTTCACGTTTTCCGCAAATGTCGCCCACTCCCCCTCCGCCGCCTCGCTCACCCCGCTCGACCGGCAACTCTCCTCGAATCGCCGCATCCAGGAGCCTTCCTCCAGTCCCAGCGCGCCCAGATAGCTGCGCACAAACCCCCGCCGGAAGACGCCCCCCGGCAGCTCCCCCAGCGCGCCCGCCTCCAGGGCGCGTATATATCTGGCCGACACCTTGGTCGCGTCGCAGATGGCTTCCACAGCCACTCCGCGCTCTTCCCGTGCCCGCCGCAACGCATCGCCGAATGTCTCCACTCCGCCCTCTTGCGCCATGCGCATGCCCTTCGACAGACAGAAACTGCTCCATTTGAACGATATGCGATTGCAGACACCAAATCAAAAGAAATTGCCAATCTTCGCCTCCCGGAACCTGCCTGGGTAAGTGCACTGCGGCGGCTACGGCTGGGTGGCGGAGCATTTTCCTCGGTGGACGCTGGTGTCTTCGCGCATGATCGTGGGCGCGATGGTTGTAGCCGTCGAGCAAGGCAGCAGTATCCAGGTTGGCTGAGAGGTGAGATAGCGACTCACTTCGGACTCAGCCGAGACGGCATACGGATATTCATCCTGAAAGTGAATCGGCTGCTGCGAAAGTGGACCGTCCACGACGATCGCGCTGTAGCGATGCGAGTGGAGCGCGTTGTCGAGTTCCGCGCGCAGATCGTTTGCCACAGCCGCATTGGATCCGTAAAGCACGGCGCCGACCGCCTGGTCTTCCGCATGTGATTGCTTGCCAGCAAGCACGGCGTCGTAGGTGTGGGAGTAGATGTAGATGTCCCCGGGTAGAGCATGGACCTGGTCGATAAACCTCTGACGCGCTGCCCGCACCGCAGGCGGGGGAAGGTAGCGCCCCGGGTTGTAGGTGAACATCGCAAGTTGCACCGCGGCCGCAACCAGAATGACCGTAGTTACCAGGCAGGCGCGAGGGTCGGTGGATCGGCCCAGGCGCGTGAGCAAGCGGTCCAGTGCGACTCCGAAGAGGACCGCAGTCCAAGCGTAGACAGGGATCAAAGCGTTTACTGCCGCGCCTTGATGGGCCACAACGAAGCCGATGGCAGCATAGAGGATTGCCGTCACCGAAGCGTAAAACGAACCCGTCCGGCTGCCCAGATGCACGCCAGTCGAGGCCCAGGCCGCGAGGCCAAGCACCAGGGCAATGCCCACCGGTGCCAGCAGCGCATTGGGCAGGTAGAGGACTGCCTGTCGCCAAACCACTGGAAAGCCGCCCGCAATCTGGAAAAGATAGAAGTAATACCAGCCGTGGGTGGCATGGTTGATCCAGGCCATGCTTGCACCGAGACCGGCCATGAATGTTGCGAGACCGATGAGAATGCGCCTGGGGTATTGCCAGTCGGCGCATAGAAGCACCAGCGCCACCGGCAGAATGGTCTGCTTGGTCTGGAAGCAGAGGACCCATGCGAGAGCGGCCAGAATAGGGTGGCCACGGCGCGAGAAGAATAAGGCCAGAAGCATGAAGAAGACGAAGAGCGAATCGACCCGGCCAATGTCGTAAAAGGCTTCGACCAGGGGGTAGCAGGCAAGGAAGAGACCCACGCCAGCGATCGCCGCGAGCCGGCGGCGCGTCTCGGTGGCGATGAACGCGTAGATCAGGGCGCAGCTTCCGAGCGTGCTGAGGGTGGACACCAGGCGCAGCGTGGTATAGGTGACGCCGGTGAGTTTCGTGAGCACAGCCGCCACATAGAAATAGAGCGGGGCGTAGAGAAAGGGAACGAAATCGAGCGAGGGCGCTACATACAGGGCATGGCCATGGACGATGCGCCGCACCGACATCAGAATGCCACTCTCAATCCACTCCAGTTCAAAGGGGTAGCGCATGCGGCGCAGGGCGGTGTAGAGAAAGAGAAGCAGGAAGAAGGCGGCAAGCAGAAAAATCAGTCCACGGAGCAGACCATGTAACCTCGGAGACTGAAGAAATGCCCGCGGCGGGGCGGCTGTGCACTCAGTTTCGATTTGCAAGTGGCGGTCCTTCTGCTGCGATAACCACACGATTGTACCCTGGGCGGCCCCCTCGTGCGATACAGTTCTCCTGCTACACTGAGGCCAAATTGCTCATCTCCCCTATATGCGGGCAATCGGGTAACTCCCAGGTATAGAGTCGGTACGGCTGTCCACATGAATGTGGTGCAGCGTTTGTTGTGTATGGTGAACGATGGCGATGAAGGTGTCTTGGAAAACCTGTGGACTTACTTCTGCCTGGCAGATCGCGTTGGCCCTTGTCATTCTTGGTTGCGTGACCTTCGGCTTGCCATATCTCTTTCCGGTGACACCCTCCATCTCGCTCTCCTATGACGCGGGATTCAACAACCGCGCAGCCTGTGTGTGTTTCGCGCTGGGCAGCCTTATATTCGCCTTCTTCCTCAAAGGAGACATCCAGACGGCAAAGCATGACCGCCCCCTCCGCCGGTCCGCACTCTACTTTGCGCTTTGCATCGCGCTGGCTCTTTGCGTCTCGCGCCCAGCCTTCGTTGCCCACATCACTTCGGGGACCGAAGTGACCTACTTCCTGAATCGTCAATACCTTTTGTCCATGGGCCTTATCCCATATCGCCAGTTCGAATTTGCCTATGGCCCGCTGCTGCTTTACCCGGGAGTTTGGGCCGCGAAGATCCTGCACGGCAGTCTGACCGCGGGCTACTATCTCTGGTGGACGGCTTCGTGGATGATCGGCGTATGGATGCTGTGGGAGTTGGTGCGCGCCGTTGATATCGTGACGCCGCACCGCACCCAGATATTTGCGCTCACCTGCTTTATTGTTTATCCGGCAATCGCCAGCGAAGGTTTGAACGGCAGCCCATTGCGGTTATTTTGTGCTGCCTTCGTTGTCCTGGTCGTGTATCGGACCTGCTGGCGTTGGCGCAGCCCGCTGTGGACCGGCGCCGCTGCGGTGCTCGGCGTCGCGCTCGCTTTCGGATCTTCGCCGGAACAGGGTTTAGGCGCCGCCGCCGGTCTCGCAATGTATTTCACTTATCTCGCGATTCGCAAGAGTCCTGTCTTCTCATGGACAGCGCTGGCGGCCATGCTGCTGGGTTTTATCGCAATCTTCGCGGCAGCAGACCACTTCTCGATCCTGACGACGATGCGGGCCTTTGCCAGCGGTGGCAATAGTTTTCCACTCCTTCCCACTCCGTGGACCTGCCTTGTGCTCGGCTGTTACCTCAGTGCGGCGTGCCTGTTCGTGCTACGCCTGCGCACGGGGAAAGAGATGTCCGTAACGCTGCCACTCGTCTGCGCAGGCGCCGCAATGCTTCCCTCGGCGATGGGTCGCTGCGACATAGGTCATCTTGAGTCCGCGTGGCCCGCAATGCTGGTGGGAATCTTCGCCATTTATGCTCTCTTGGCAGTGCGCCGCTGGTGGGTGCCTGCTGCGATGTGTCTGATCCTTGTGCTTTCCATTGAGCTTCCCGCGGCCAAGCATGCGCTCGGGACGGTACGCGATGCTAGCGAGTTGCTGCTTGTCGGCTCCGGCACCCCGCCAACAGCCCTGCAACGTTTCTTCTGGGCCCACCTGGGGCAAAGCCCGGCCATGCAGAGACGCCTGGCAGCGATTTCGGCCAAATTCGTTCCCCGCGAGCACTATGACAATCCCGCCGTGCCCTGCGATCGGATCTATCTCGCCCCGGCCTACGGCCGAATTTTGGGCCCTTGCTTCGACAACGGCTACTTTCTTGGGCAGGAAAACGTCTTTCTTCCCTCACAAGTACAACGAAAGATCGACGAACTGGCAGCCTATCCCGGCACGCCGCTCTTGCTCACGGGCGCGTCCCTTCAGACGGCGTTCCCGGCCAAAGACAGCATGGATATGCTCTATGGCCTCGAGGGGTCATTTTACGTACCCAGACAGCGGAACCCATCCCTGAGTCTCGCTCCCCTGGCTCAGTACATCTCCGGACACTACATCTCCACAACAACGCTGGATGGATATACGGTGTGGGAGCCGAAGTGAAGAACAGGCGCTTCAGTCGAGGAAATCGTCACCATGAAATGGGTGCCCGGAGCGGTCGCGCCACTCGATCGATTCAGGGATATTGCAACCGTCCCTCCAGACATTAGCCACTCCAGACAAATCGAGGCCGGTTGGCCAATTGGAATCTGCCGTCGCGCGGCTCCCTGCTAGACTGAGGCTAAACTCGT
Organism: Granulicella sp.; assembly: GCA_003142215.1. Classification (GTDB taxonomy): domain Bacteria; phylum Acidobacteriota; class Terriglobia; order Terriglobales; family Acidobacteriaceae; genus Edaphobacter. The sequence continues at coordinate 11,593 of PLOT01000171.1, forward strand.
GCGCATCCCCTTCCCAGAACGTGTCCCCCTCAACCGCGCCGCGCTGTTTGCCGCCGTGCTGTTCGCTGTCCAGCGCTTGGAGCATACGGCCTTCTACTTTAGCTTCGGCTGTGCCGTCTTCATCCTGATCGCAGTCTTTGCCTTCAACCTCGCCGGAGGGCTCACCCGGATCTCCGGCGCATACGTCTTCTTCTATTCCCTTCTGGTCGTCATCGTC
>PLOT01000002.1 GCA_003142215.1 Granulicella sp.
GTGGTTGTGATGACGCACAGCTATGAGCAGGACCGCGCATTTCTTGCGGAGTTGCTGGCGGGTGCGGCGGGGTATATCGGGCTGCTGGGAGCAGTGCATCGCAGCAGCCTGCTGATCGGCGAGACGGCGGCGATGCTCGGACGCAGCGTGGTGGAGTGCTGCGCGCGGGTGTGGGCACCGGTGGGGCTGGACCTGGGCGGCGATGGTGCTGAGGCGATTGCGCTGGCAGTAGTTGCTGAGGTGCAGGCCTGGAGGCAGGGCAAGCTGGGCGCGTCGCGGAGGCTGTCGGCGGAGGATGTTGCGCGGCAGATTGAGAAGGGCGATGCGTCACGCTATGTGCAGACGCGGTGCGCGATAGGCGCGTCAGAGTGATGACGGCGGCGGTGGTGCTGGCGGCGGGAGCTTCGACGCGGCTGGGCGAGCCGAAGCAACTGGTGCGGCTGGCTGGCGAGACGCTGCTGGAGCGCGCGGTGAGGACGGCGCGGGAGGCGGGCTGCTCGCCGGTGGTCGTCGTGCTGGGCGCAGAGGCAGAGCAGATTGCGGAGGAGTGCGATCTGAGTGACGCGGTGGTGGTGGTCAACGAGGAGTGGAGCGAGGGGATGGCGAGCTCAATCCGGGTTGGCGTTGGTGCTTTGCAGGACGCGGATGGTGTGGTGCTGATGACATGCGATCAGCCAGCGGTTTCGGCGGCGCATCTGCGCGCGCTGATGAAGACGGGCGCGGCGACGGCCTCGGTATATGCGGGGCGGCGCGGGGTTCCGGCGTACCTTCCGGCGTCGTCGTTTGCGCAGCTGTTGGAGTTGCGTGGCGATGTCGGGGCGCGCGAGTTGCTGCGCGGGGCCGATGCGGTTGAGCTGGCGAACGGCGAGCTGGACGTGGACACCGCAGAGGACCTGGAGCGGTTAGACGGGTGTCATGGCGTGCTCTAAACAAAGGACATTGAGGTGGCCGCAGGCCACAAGGGCATCGCCATGGCTACAGGCTATAGTCATCTGTCCCCTCAAATATAGGTCATCCAGTATGTTATTGATATAAATTATCTTACTTGGTGCTGTCGATCGTCCTAACTTGTCCCTTGCAGTCGCGCGGCGGACCATACATTTCGGGAAGTTCGTTCCTCATTTCACGTTAAAGCTTTTCAGCAAGGTCGAGGCCGCAAATTCGAAGATCGCGGGAAGCCAGCGACGAAAGGGAAGCGCCCATGTACAATTCCCAACTGCAGGTCATCTTCGCTTCNNGCAGTCGCGCGGCGGACCATACAACTTTGGGAACTTCACATGCCGTTCACCAACGAACCCAGTCGTCGGGAACATTCCTTGTGCCACGATTTCATCTGGGGCGGGTTGGAGCGTTTAGAAGTGGTAGATGAGGCCGGCAGCGATCTTGAGATGATTCTGCCAGTTATTGCTGTTGTTGGGCAGGTCTGAGTGCATGTAGTCGACTTCAATCAGCCGGGCTGAGAACTTCGGAATGAGGACCGTTTCGCTGCCTCCTCCCACCGCATAGATAAGCCCTGACGCCGAACTGCTGGAACTTGCCGGGAACACGGAGTTGAATCCATGCACCGCGCCCAGCAGAAACTGTCCGTAGGGGGTGTACCGCCCAAAGCGATGCCTGAACTGGGGTCCGGCCATCAGGGTCATCAGGCCCAGACCATAGTTTGCCCCGGAGACCGATCCGGTATTGACCACGGAGAAGTCCGCAACCGCGGAGAGATGGTCTATCAGTCGAAAGCGGGCATTCACTCCACCGCCCTGCATGGCGAAGCAGCCACATACACCGGGGCTGGCATTGGAGATGTCCGCCGTGTAGTTCACGCCGAGATCGATCGACGCTGGCCTGTCAATCATCTGGGCCGACGCGGGCCGCGATGTGCCCACGCACAGCAGAAGCACCAATGCAACTGACTTCCATGTACTGCGTAGCATTCGTTCTCCTATTGCTTCAACCGTTACTGAACAGTCAGCGTCACGCTCTGCGTATGCGAGACCGATCCGCTGGTTGCCGTTACCACGATGTTGTATGTCTGCGGCGATGTGCCGAAGAACCCGCCCGCACCGCAGCCCGTCAGTGTGCCCAGGACGCCAGTAACCAGTAGTACCAGCAGCAGAAGGCGCGGCCTGCGCCGTGGGCGCTCCACCACATCTCTGGTGCGCTTGAATCCGGCAAAGGGAAGCAGCAGCAGAGGCACGGTCAGGCCCATCCAGCGATCGCCGTGCCTGCTGAGTTGCGCCAGCGAATTGGTCGTAGTCACCACCAGGGTCATAGGCGTGGCGCCGCCACCGGCTGGAATCGAAGACGGTGTCAACGTATAAGTCGCGCCAGGCGGTAGCCCGCTGACGGTAAAGGTAACCGCCTGCGGGAAGCTGGCCAGCGACGGCGACACGGTAAAGTTATAGGTCGCCGTTCCGCCCTGAGCCACCGTTTGCACAGCCGGACTGCCCGACGACGGCACCAGCACAAAGGTGAAGTCCGAACCGTTCACCGTCTCGCTGACTCCGCTCGATGTGCTGGCCGCAAAGTTGGTGTCGCCGCTATACACAGCCGTCACCGAGGACGCGCCAAGCGGAAGCGCCGCGGTCATGAGCGTGGCCACGCCCGCAGTCACCGGGGAGGTGCCAAGCAGAGTGGCTCCGTTATAGAAACTCACTGTTCCCGTGGGCGAACCGGTGCTGCCCGTGCTGCTGTCGGAGACGGTTGCAGTCAGCGTCACTGGCACGGCCTGGTACGGCGTTGCCGAGGAGGTCTGTAGCTGCGTCGTCGAGCTGGCCTGCGTGATGGTCACGTTGGCCGCAGCGGTCAGCGTCACCGTGTAATTGCCCACGGCAGTTCCGGTCAGCGAAGCAGAGATGGGATACACGCCCGTCGCTGAGGTCGCTGTCGCCGTCGAGCTCAGGCCCAGCGTCACGTTGCCGCTGTCCTGCGCCAGTATGCCGCTCAGCGTGCCGGTCAGTGTGGGAATGGCCACGCCGTAGGCAATGGAAGCAGAGTTCGCCGTCGCGGTAATCGCAAGCGGGGTCACCGTTACATCGAAGACGCCGCTGGCTGCGGGCGCGTTGTTTGCATCTCCGGCGTAGATCGCCTCAATCGCGTGCTTGCCCGCGCTCAGCGTGCTGGTGCTGAAGCTGGCGATGTTGCTACTCAACGCCACCGGCGAGCCAACCTGCACCGGCGTGCTGCCCACCGTGTCGTAAAAGGTGATGTTGCCGGTTGCTGTGTTGGAGATGTACTTGTACGTTGCGGTCAGCGAACCGGAGCCGTAGACCACGGTTGTCAACGCGCCGCTCAGTGTCAGCGATTCGTCGCCCGTCGGCGCCAGGCCGGCAACCGTAATCAGGTCGCCGTTGCCGTCTACCGTGCGCACGCGATCGTTCTCCGTGTCGGCTACGACCACGTTGTTATTGGCCGTGGCAGCCACGACGCGCGGCGTGTCGATGGCCGATGCTGTTCCCAGTGCCGTATCGCCGCTGAAGCCCTGCTGACCGCTTCCCACAACGGTGGAGATGTTGCCCCCGCTGACAGCGCGCACGCGGTCGTTGTCGCTGTCGGCGATCAGCAGCGTACCGTTGGGCGAAATCGCCAGCCCGCGCGGACGAGCCAGTGCGCTGCTGTTGGCAGCCACACCGTCGGCGGTGTAGGTCTTCACCCCAGTCCCCGCAAGGGTGCTGATGATGCCGGTGGTAAACGTCACCAGTCGCACCCGTTGGTTGTGCGTGTCGCCGATGTAGATGTTGAACGAGCTGTCCACGGCAACTCCGTTGGGCGAATCCAGCCCCGCCGCCGTCGCCAGCCCGCTGTCGCCGCTGTAGAACTGCTCGCCGTCACCGGCCACGGTGCTGATGGTCCCGGATTTGATCTCGCGGATGCGATGGCTGTTGGTGTCCGCGATGTAGATGTTGCCCGCCGAATCCACCGCAACCGCTGTGGGGTAGTTCAACAGGGCCGACGTGGCCGCCGCGCCGTCGCCTGCAAATCCGGCCGCACCCGTTCCCGCAATCGTGTTGATGACGCCGGTCGAAGCCAGCACCTCGCGGATGCGGTGGTTGTGCGTGTCCGCGATGTAGNNGCGCCGCCATCGCCGCTGAAGCCCTGCGCGCCGGTGCCGGCAAAGGTGTTGATGACGCCCGTGGGAGAAACCACGCGCACCACATGATCGTTGGTGGCCGCGATGTAGAGGTTGCCGAGGCTGTCGTACGCCAGCCCGCCCGGCAGCGAGAGCGGCACCGTGGTGGCCTGCACGCCGTTCACCGGGGCCTGCGCCGCCGCGCCGCCAACCAGCAGCAACGTAGCTCCTGCCAGAGCCAATCCGCGCATCTGCAATCTCATCATAGGTATCTTCCGAATCATCCTGCGCTCTGTCTGCTTCCCTGACTCATTACCTCTGACACGCATCCTTTATTCGCAACCCAAACCATCTCAACGCCAACCGCATCCTCACTCACCGTGCGAAATCCCATCGGCATCATGGTCCCTATCTCGGTTCCTGCATCGGTTGCTTGCCTGTTGAATTCCGGCGAGGCTTTCACGCCCGCCGGCACACGACTTTACTGGCGCGACGGGAAGAGGCCGTTCACGCAGATGATGTAATTCAGAACCAGATATGGAGGCATGATGGGAACAGGCAGACTCTCTCCAGCCATTCCAACCATCACCGTGCCCCCTGTGATGCCACCGCCGCCGCCAGTAACTGACAGCCCGGAAACAGGGCCAAGAGTAGAGGCTGCCGGAGCACTTACCAGGGTGTTATATGTATCGGCGCGGGCGTTCGTAGAGTCGACAGCCAGTCCAGATAGATAAGTGTTTGCACCCGGAGCACTTGTGGTGGCGTTGGCTTTGCTCGCCTGCAGGCTGGCGACAATGGGACCGCCGCCGCCACCCCCTGTTCCGGTAAAGGTTGCGGCATGAGTGTGCATCGGCATCTGGGCCTGGCTTAGCGCCGTCTGGCTCGCTCCGGCAGTTTCGCCCTCAAGGTAGAATTGCCCTGTCTGC
>PLOT01000132.1 GCA_003142215.1 Granulicella sp.
CCAGCGCACAGTCACCCGCGCCGCCGGACCCCCCGAAATCTTCAGCGACCTCGCCGCACGCACCATCACCCGCCCCTCGAAGTCCGTAATCTTCGTCTCACCAGCCCCGCCCCCAATCACCTCATACACTCGCCGCTCATCCAGCGACTTCACCTTCGCATTTCCGCTCTCCTTCTGCGGCACCAGCGTCATCACGTCCTCGGGAATCTTCGCGATCACCGCGCCTGCCCGCGCCCANNCCCGTCCAGTAGTCCACCCACTCGCCCGCAGGCAGATAAACCGCCCGCTGCGTCCCTTCGTCAATCACAGGCGCAACCAAAAAGTCCGGCCCAAATAGATATTCATCCTTCGCCGCCCGCGCCCGCGCGTCGTCCTGATACAGCAACGCCAGCGCGCGCATCATCGGCATCCCCGTCTTCGCCGCCTCCTGCGCCGCCGCATAGCGATACGGAAACAAACTCATATTCAGCACCGCGTACTTGCGATAAACATCCAGCGCCTCGTGTCCGCCCGCAGGCCCGTTCTTGTCGAAGTCCCATGGCCCGATGTTCGCGCTCGACATCACTTCCATCACCGGCGAGAACGCCGCGTACTCCGTCCATCGCTCCAGCAGCCGNNCCCAGGTCCGCCGTCCACAGCGGCATCCCGCTCATCCCCGCGCCCAGCCCCGCCGTCACCACCGATGGCAGTCCGTTCCCCGGCGAAAAGCTCGCCTCATTGTCTCCACCCCACAGGAATCCAATTCCATTCGCCCCCACCGTAGCACTCCTCGCGAACAGCACTCCATTTCCCTTCAAATCTTTCTGGATCAGCTCCTCCATCGCGTTGTTATAAAGCACGGCATAGCGGTTCCGCATCAACCGCGCGTCCGTCCCATCGGCAAACTTCACATCGCCCAGGAAGCTCCCCTCCGCATCATCATCCTTGAAGCCATCCGCTCCCGCCGCAATCGCCTGCCGGACTTGATCTTGCCACCACTGCTTCGCCTTCGGATTCGTGAAGTCGACGAGCGATCCCTCACCCTTCCACCAACGCCCCACATAAGGGCTGCCGTCGCGGTTCTTCACAAACAAGCCCTGCTCCGCCGCCTCCGCATAGTTCTCTGCCATTGGCGCAATCTTCCCCTCGAACCCTGCCTCCTTCGGCGGATCGCTCTTTGAATTGATCCACGGTGTGTGCCACAGCACCATCTTGAATCCCTCGTCGTGAATATGCTTCACCATCGCAACCGGGTCGTCGAACTGCTTGGGATTAAATTTGTAGTCGTTATAAGTCGTCGCCCACGGCGAGTCGATCAGAATCACACTCGCCGGCAGCCCCAGTTCGCGCGTGCGGTCGACATCCTCAGCCACCTGCGCCGCGTTCTGGTGATAATCCCGCGCCTTCCACGGCGCAAACGCCCANNCCGCCGTAACATCGACGACCACCTCGTCCCGCTCGCTCGTGTTCATATCGAACGTCGCCTCGCCGGTCGTATCCACCCAAAGCCCATACCCCGTAGTGCTCATGAAAAATGGAATCGGCTTATAGCTCGAACTTCCCTTCACACCCGCGTTGTCCATCGACAGGTTTTTCACCACCGTATGCGCGTGGTCCAGCGCATCGAACCTCTCGCCCAGCCCGAAGTAGCTCGCCGCGTCCCGCACCTCGAAGCGCCAGTAGCCCACCTCCCACGCAACGCTGGTAATCTCCACCACTCCCGGCGCCACCTGCCGCAGATGCACCTTGTCCGTCCCCACCGGTTCGCCATTGAAGTCAAAGTCGTGCACCAATAGCTCCGCACCGCTCGCCCCGGCCTTCCCCACCAGCGTCAGCGCCACCGTATCCGCGTCCTGCCGCACCAGCCCGTCCACCGGCCCCTCCGCCGCGCGCGCCGCCTTCGTCGCCCCCTCCAAATCCGCGCCCACATCCTGCGCCGAGACCCGCCCCACCCCCAACGCGAATGCCACCCCAACCGCCGCGATCAAAACCCGTCGCAACATCCACGTCCCTCCGAAGCCGCAACACCGGCAACTTCCACAATAGCTGAAACCGTCAACTCAGGCGCCGGTGCAAAACGCCGGTGGTGGGTCAGTTCGATCTGATCGTCAATTGTTTCCGGGAGCCGAACTTTTTCAGCCGCCTCCTCGTACTTGCATCCGGTAAAATGATGCGATTCATCCTCAACAGCCGGCACTCCAGGTGAAAGGAACCATATGGGTTCGCCACAAGTGTTTCATCATCATCCGATCATGACATGCGTTTGGGTCGCGACCTGGGCGCTCTGGATCATTCCCGAGATCGTTGTTTCGAGACGGCGTCCCGAAAATGACGCGCAGAAATCCGATCGGGGATCAAAGTTCGTTGTGGTCGGGTCGGTATTTTTTGGCATTTATCTCGGATTTATTGCTGCGGACACTGTCCCCAGCCTCTTCGTGGGAGCACACTGGAAGACGGTGTTTGCCCTCGGAATTGCCGTCTGGCTCGGCGGCATAGTATTTCGCATGTATTCGATTCCCATCCTTGGCCGATTCTTCACCCCCGACGTAGCCATCGCCAGGGACCATCGCATTGTTGAACAGGGGCCCTATCGCTGGCTTCGCCACCCCTCCTATCTCGGTGGGTTGCTGGCCCAGGTCGGCTTTGGAATGACCATGACCAACTGGCTGGCGATGCTCTTGCCCGTCTGTTGCCTCGCGGCTGCCTACGCGTATCGAATCCCTATCGAGGAGCAAGCCCTCGTGCGCGGCCTCGGCCCGGACTACAGCGACTACATGCGGCGTACCTGGCGGCTGATTCCGTTTATATATTGATCGTTTGTATATTAATTCCGAAGAAACAGATCGCCGCTCACATATTCGTCAACCCGTGCCGCATCTCCTCGTTGAACGCCGGTCGAATTGCCGCCAGCGTCCGCGCCAACTCCGTCTCATACGTCTCGCGCCGCTCCATCAGCTTCGCCGTCGCCGAGCCATACTCCGCATCCTCCGCCGCCTGCACCAACCCCTCCACCGCCAGCGCACCAACCGCCCTCCGCAGCTCCTCCACCGTTGTATTCAGATACTGCGCGTCCCGCGGGTCCAGCAGCCACACCGGCTCTCCCCCCCCCAGCACGCCTGAGAGCCAAAAAGCCTTCCCCGCCAGAAACGCCTCTCTCTGTGCCGCGCTCGTATCGTTGAAGCTGAACGTCTTGTACTTCGGGCTATAGAACCGCGTCGTCAACGGCACCGGCTGCCGATTCCCGCTCTTCACCATCTCCAACTGTCCCTGGTCCATCGTCTTGCGCACCGCGTTGTACACAAATCCCTCGGCAAACGGCTGCTCCGGCGCGGCAACCACATCGCGGAACGTCACCGTCATCGACGCGGCAATCTTCGCATGCAACACGCTCTCGCCACCATCCTCCAGCCTCACCTCGCCATGCACCAGCGACGTGTCCGCTCCCGAGGTCGATTCGTGGAACGGCCAGCCAAACCG
>PLOT01000205.1 GCA_003142215.1 Granulicella sp.
CAAAGGCGGCCTCGATGCATAATGTCTGGCTCATCGCCCGCCGCGAGTACGTCGAGCGCGTCCGCACACGCGGGTTCCTCATTACCACCGTCATGATCCCGCTCATCATGGGTGCATTGCTATTCGGCAGCGCCTTCGTCAGCTCAAAATCGGAACCCGGAACACACATCGCCATCGTCAGCTCCGATCCCCAACTCGCCCTCGACCTGCAGTCCGAGTTGCAACAGGAGCAGGAAACGCGCCCGCGTTCAGCCAAACAGCCCCAATTCACCGTAGACGCCATGGACATCGAGCCCCAGAGTGCGCAAGCCACGCAAGCCATCCTCGACCAGGAACTTGATTCCGGCGACCTCGACGGCTACCTCTGGATCGCTCCCGCGCCCACTCCCGCGCCCACTCCCGCCAAGGCACAGTCAGACCGTCCCACCTTTGCCTTTACTCCAAGGTCAAGCGAACAAAACACCCTGCGAAGCCAGTTGGCCGCCGCCCTCGGCACTGTCCTCATGCGAGAGCAGCTTGCCCACCGTGGCATCGTCGCCTCCGACGCCGACACCATGCTCCAGCCCGTCGACATCCTCACCGCCCACGCCCCGGACCGCGACGACCGCGAATCCGCCGAGGTCAGCATCACTCTCCTCTTCGTCCTCATGTACATGGTCATCGCGCTCTACGGCATGAACGTCGCCCGCTCCATCATCGAGGAGAAGACTTCGCGCATCTTCGAGGTCATGCTCGCCACCATCCGCCCAGAGGAGATGATGGCCGGAAAGATCCTCGGCGTTGGCTCTGTCGGCATCACCCAGGTCGGCATCTGGCTCACCGCCGCCCTGCTCCTCTCCGCCAGTTCCATCGCCGCCAATCTCGGCGGCCAGGGCATCCACGTCGCTCTCACCGCCGCGCAGATCGTCTACTTCTTCGTCTACTTCATCCTCGGCTACGCGTTCTACTCCTCCATCGCCGCCGCCCTCGGGGCCATGACCAACTCCGAGCACGAGTTGCAGCAGCTCAACTTGTTCCTCGTCCTTCCCCTGGTCGTCTGCTTCGTCACCCTGAAGAGCATCCTCACATACCCCGACAGTACCATGGCCCGCGTCCTCGCCCTCATCCCGCCCTTCACCCCGCTGCTGATGTACCTGCGCGTCTCTCTCGGCCATCCCAGCCACTGGACCGTCTTCGCCTCTATCGCGCTCACCTCGGCCTCCATCTACGCCATCGTCTGGGTCTCCAGCCGCATCTACCGCGTTGGCGTCCTGATGTACGGCAAACGCCCCAGCCTGCCCGAACTCCTCCGCTGGCTCAAGTACAGCTAGCGGCTCGGCGGGTTCCGAGACACATATCCCATTCTTCGTCTGGTATGACCCCAAAGTGTTATAGATATTCAATCGAGATCGGTCGACACTGTCAGTAGTGGGCACATGTCATCTCAGTCAAAGCATTATTCGGACACAAGGATCATGAAACCGCGATGGACGGCTGTCTACTCATCCATGAAGCATCTGCTTCGAGACGAGTCAGGTCAGGATCTGATCGAGTACGCCGCGGTCGCCGCGTTGATTGGTCTGGCCGCCATCCTCAGCCTTCATGGGCTCTCGAATAAAATCGACAATGCCTTCAACTCCATCGGGGGCGGTCTGACGAACGCAGTTTAGCCCCATTCATTGCGGCTCACTGCAACCGCGGTTCCCGCCAGCATTGCTGGTGGGTTTGCAGAACCGGCGTCCCCGCTGGTGCCCATGTCTCGGTTCTGAGACATGGGTTGTCTCAGCGCGCGCCCCATGCTTCGCCTCTCAGCTAGAATGCGGAAGCAGCACTTTCACCCGAAAATGCACAAGGGAGAAACATCCGTGAGTGTAGTGGCAGGGGTCGATTTCGGCACATTAAGCGTACGCATCTCCATCTTCGATAAAGTCCGTGGCAAGCTCGGCTCGGCCGTCGCCGAGTACCCGCTGCACAGCTCTCCCACCGATCCGCAGCTCAAGACGCAGTCGCACGACGACCAGATGTCCGCCCTCACCCGCGCCATGCACGAGGCAGTCCGCGTCAGCGGCATCGACGGCCATGAGATCAAGTCCATCGCGCTCGATACCACCGGCTCCAGCGTCATCGTCGTCGGCGAAAATCTTGTCCCGCTGGGCGAGTACTACCTCTGGTGCGACCACCGGGCGGCAGCCGAGGCCGCCGAGATCACCCGCGCCGCACACGCCTTCCAGGGAGGCACCGGCTTCGAGGGAATCGACTGGTGCGGCGGTGTCTACTCGTCGGAGTGGGGCTGGTCGAAGCTGCTCCATTGGCTGCGCCACAATCCCGATCTGCGCCCCAAATTCGTCACCGCGCTGGAGCACTGCGACATGGTCGCCGCAACCCTCTGCGGCGTCACCGATCCCAACCAAATCCCCCGCAGCATCTGCGCCATGGGCCACAAATGGATGTGGAACCCGCGCTGGGGAGGCCTGCCGCCAGAAGAGTTCTTAATATCTATCGACCCGCTGCTCGCCGGCGTCCGCGACAAGATCACCGGCCACTACAACACCTCCGACAAGATCGCCGGCCACCTCTCCGCAAAGTGGGCGGAAGCCCTCGGCCTCACCCCCGGAATCCCCATTCCCACCGGCGCATTCGACGCGCACTGGGACGCCATCGGAGCCAACATCCGCCTGGGCGACGTGGTCAACGTCATCGGCACCTCCACCTGCATCATCGGCCTCAGCGATAAACAGACGCTGGTCCCCGGCGTCTGCGGCGTAGTCCCGGGCTCGGTCGATCCCGCGCAGGTCGGCATCGAGGCGGGAATGTCCGCCGTCGGCGATGTCTTCGCCGCCATCGCCCGGCGCGCCGGGACCACCGTCGCCGCACTCACCGAGGGAGGCGCGCACCTCAAGGCCGGCCAGACCGGCCTCCTCCGCCTCACCTGGGACAACGGCGACCGCACCGTCCTGGTCAACCCCGCCCTCGGCGGCGTCACCTTCGGCTGGAACCTCCACCACACCCCAGCCGACGAACTCTTCGCCGCCATCGAAGGCTCCGCCCTGCACACCCGCGTCATCTTCAACCGCATGGAGGAGAACGGCGCGCCCATCCGCCGCGTCATCAACGGCGGCGGAATCCCCAAGAAGAACGCCAAGCTGAACCAGATCTACGCCAACGTCCTGCGCAAGCCCGTCCTCGTCCCCGAGGGCGATGTCACNNGCGCAGAACGCCCTCTGCCCGCCCTTCAAGACATTTCTTCCCGAACCCACCGAGGCCGCGCGCTACGACCGCCTCTTCCCGCTCTTCCGCGACGCCTACTTCGCGCTTGGCACGCCCGACGCACCGCCCGCAGCCCTTGGCCGCATCCTGCCCGAGCTGCAATCCATTCGCCGCGACGCCACCGCCGCCGCAGAGTAGAAGCGCAGCCGCCCTCAAAATCCCCGCGTCAACTCATACGGAAAGAACGCCATCGTCCCATCCGAACGCTGAATCTTCAACGTCAGGTTGGTTGTCCCGTTGATGGTTGCCGCAACCACCGTCCCGGTCGAGTCGCGCTTCGAGAAGTCCACATGGAACGACGTGACCGGCCCCTTCCACTCGCTCTCCGTCGTAAAGTCTTCGGTGAACCGCTGCAAGCTGTAATCGGCGTACCGCTGCGAATGCTGCTGCCACTCGGCATCGTTGTTGAAGATCCCATACGCCTTGGGATAGTCCCCCACCTCGACCGCCGACAGAAACACATTCATCCTGTGTTCCGCCGGCAGGTTGGTGAAGAGCCATCCGTGCCCCAGCAGAAAGCCCGCGACCGTCAGCACCACCATCACCGCGACAAATATCCCAGACCCCACCCAGATGTTGCGTCTCCGGTTTTCCTTTCGCTCGTCAAACTCCGGTGCATTCAGCAGCGTCATCGCATCAATCCTCCGTACATAAATCCCCCTCCATTAGACACCGAAGACGCTCCCGAAGTGCCCGCAAGGGCAATGCCGTCACTGCCACCCGAAGGCATTCTGGAAGACCTCAAACTCGCTGGCCCCGCCCATCGAATACACCGACACCACATCGAAGCGCACACGAATCGTCGCCCTCCCCGTCTCCGGCATGGTCCGCAGGTAGGCCCTCGCAAGGTTGCGCACCATCACGCGTTTCTCCTCATCCACGGCAGACTCTGCCGGACTCAGGTCCCGCGCCGTCCGCGTCTTCACCTCGACAAAGCAGAGCAGATCCCCGTCCCACCCGATCAGGTCCAAGTCGCCTAGCATCCGCGCGTTGCTCCAGCGCCGCGCCACCACCTTGAGTCCGCGCCGCTTCAGCTCGAAGTATGCCGCCCGCTCGCCGGCCAGTCCCGTAGCCAGGTGGGCCGCCGTCGCCGGTCCACGCCTCATCCGCGCCCACGGCTCTTGCCTCAACCCAATCCACAGGCCATGCATAAACCCCAGCGCCCACTCCTGCGCGTCGATCCACCGTCTTTCGAACTTTCCCGCCGCCGCCATGCACGCGATCTTACCCCACGCACCGCTTCGTTGCGAGGGAGAAATTGCATCGCCCCTCCCCTCGAACCTCGAACCTGGTACCTCGTACCTCTCCCCCATTGCCCCCGCCCCTCATTCCTGCGATACTTGTTCGTGCCCCACACGCGCGGCCAATCCAAACAACAAAATATTCGGAGGCACAGATGTCAGCAAAATACATCTTTGTAACTGGCGGAGTTGTGTCATCGCTCGGCAAAGGGCTCTCGGCGGCCTCCATCGGCTGTCTGCTGGAGGCGCGCGGCATCAAGATCAACATGATGAAGTTCGACCCCTACCTCAACGTGGACCCTGGAACCATGTCTCCCTTCCAGCACGGCGAGGTCTTCGTCACCGACGATGGAGCCGAGACCGACCTCGACCTCGGCCACTACGAGCGTTTCACTCACGCCAAGCTCTCGCGCGACAACAACCTCACCACCGGCCGCATCTACGAGCAGATCATCACCAAGGAGCGACGCGGGGACTACCTCGGCAAGACGGTCCAGGTCATCCCCCACGTCACCAACGAAATAAAAAACGCCATGCGCAAGGTCGCCGCCGATTGCGAGGTCCTGCTGGTCGAGATCGGTGGCACCGTCGGCGACATCGAGTCTCTCCCCTTCCTCGAAGCCATCCGNNTGCGCCAGGACCTCGGCCGCGACAACACCCTCTTCATCCACGTCACCCTCATCCCATGGATCGCCGCCGCGCAGGAACTCAAGACCAAGCCCACACAGCACTCCGTCAAGGAGATGCTCTCCATCGGAATCCAGCCCGACATCCTGCTGTGCCGCTCCGACCGCGCCGTCCCCCACGAGATGCGCGCCAAGATCGCCCTCTTCTGCAACGTGCAGGAGCGTGCCGTCATTGCCGCGCGCGATGTCGCCAGCATCTACGAACTTCCCCTAACACTTGCCGCCGAGGACGTCGACACCCTCGTCCTCGAGCACCTCCGCATCGATGCCAAGGCCCCCGACCTCACCCGCTGGCAGGAGATCGTCCGCCGAGCCTACAACCCGCAGGACGAGGTCTCCATCGCCATCGTCGGCAAGTACGTCGAGTACGAAGACAGCTACAAATCCCTCAAGGAAGCCCTCGTCCACGGCGCGCTCGCCCGCAACCTCAAGCTCAAGGTCACATGGATCGAGGCCGAGGGACTGGAGACTCACGACGAACCCATCGGCGACGC
>PLOT01000305.1 GCA_003142215.1 Granulicella sp.
ATCTTTCTCGCCGTCTTCTTCGCCACCCTTTCCTTCGCATTCATGGAGCCGTTCCTGTTCATCGGCTATCTCTTCTCCATTGCGATCTTCGGCCTGTACGAGGCCATCTTCATGGCAAATGCCGGAGCCGCATGGGACAACGCAAAGAAGATCGTCGAGGTCGACATGAAACAGAAGGGAACGCCGCTGCATGACGCGTGCGTCATCGGAGACACCGTCGGCGATCCCTTCAAGGACACCTCCTCGGTGGCCATGAACCCGGTCATCAAGTTCACCACCCTGTTCGGTTTGCTCGCCGTCGAGCTCGCCGTCACGCTCACTTCCAGCAACGCGATGCTCACTCACGTTCTGGCAGTCGCATTCTTCCTCGTCTCGGCGTTCTTCGTCCACCGGTCGTTCTACGGAATGAGAATTGACACCAAGGAAAACGCCTGATTCCTGTCCTGTAAAGCAAAGAAAACGCCGCCTGAAATTGGGCGGCGTTTCTCTTTGTGTGAGTGCGAGTTTTATGCCACGTTGTTTGTTTTACGCTGTCATCCCCCTACTCCGTCGTCATTCTGGCGAAGCCCCCGGAGTCGTCATTCTGGCGTAGCCAGAATCTCCGTATTGGCCCTTGCCGTTGTTTGTTCTTGCCGGGTGCCCCATCCATCGCGCATCTGTCTCATGCGATGGGTGGGATGAACACAGCCCGAACCACCCGCCTTTGCCCTTGCCTGTTCTCCGGAGGGAGCAGGGGGCTTCAGCCCCCTGAATAAAGCCAATAGAATCAAGGGGCTTTAGCCCAGGGCTTTTTTTCCACTCCCTGACCCCTCAAAACCCCAGCAAATCCGCGTGTCAAGCCCCTCGACACCCCAAAATTCTCCTAACCAATACCAAATAAACCACTTCCCTCAGAAAAATAGTTGGCATAGTAGTTATGCTCCACGGCGTATAATTAAAGCAGTAGTAAACAAACAGACCCGGCCAACACGCCGGGCCTTCGCATTTAACGCACCAGTACTGCTGCAAGTCATCGCGAATGACTATTTTATAGGTAACAACAATGGAATGACGACTTTACAGACCACGACACGAAAAAGCCAAATTTCTACCGCTAACCCGAATGTTTAGACGACCTTACCCGTAACCCGTCTGCAATGACAACTTTGGCGTCCATCACTCCACTCAATCGCCTGATTCAATTTCACTTACACCCAGAGTACCCCAGGGAGGGGGGGAGGGGGGTAGGGAGAACAAACAGCGAACAGGAAGCGAACAATTGACGTTATTGCCCTGTCGATCAGGCTGGCAACTCAGACGCGCCCGTACCGCTTCTCTACGTACTCGTCCAGAATCACCTGGAACTCCTCGACGATGCGGTCGCCCTTCAGCGTGGTGAATAGTTTGCCGTCGACGTAGACCGGGGCCTTTGGCTCCTCGAACGTTCCCGGCAGCGAGATGCCGATGTTGGCGTGCTTCGACTCGCCCGGCCCGTTGACGATGCAGCCCATCACCGCCAGCTTCAGCTCCTCGACGCCCGCGTACCGCTTCTTCCACTCCGGCATCTGCTCGACGAGGTAGCTCTGAATCCGCTCCGCCAGCTCTTGGAAGTAGGTCGAAGTCGTCCGTCCGCAGCCGGGACAGCTCGTCACCTGCGGCATGAAGCTGCGAATGCCGAGCGACTGCAAGATCTGCTGCGCGCAGCGCACCTCTTCCGAGCGGTCGCCGCCCGGCGTCGGCGTCAGCGAGACGCGAATCGTATCGCCAACGCCAGCCAGCAGCAGCGGCGCAAGCCCGGCGGTCGAGGCAACGATGCCCTTCATCCCCATGCCCGCCTCGGTCAGCCCCAGATGCAGCGCGTAGTCGCAACGCGAAGCAAGTTCGGTGTAAACGTCGATCAGGTCGCGCACGCCCGAGACCTTCGCGCTCAGAATGATCTGGTCGCGAAGCAGCCCGTAGCGTTCCGCCGCCGCAGCGTTGTCCAGCGCGGAGACCACCATCGCCTCCATCATCACGTCGCGCGCGGCCAGCGGCTTGGCGCTCTTCGAGTTCTGGTCCATCATCCGGGTCAGCAGCGCCTGGTCGAGCGAGCCCCAGTTCACGCCGATGCGCACCGGCTTCTGATGTTCCACCGCAACCTCGACCATCGTCCGGAAGTTGTCGTCGTCCTTGCGTCCGATCGAGCAGTTGCCGGGATTGATCCTGTACTTCGCCAGCGCCTGCGCCGTCGCGGGATATTTCTTCAGCAGTTGGTGTCCGTTGTAGTGGAAGTCGCCAATGATCGGCGTCTCCCAGCCCTTCGCCCGGATCGCCTCGACGATATGCGGCACAGCCTTCGCCGCCGCATCGTTGTTCACCGTCACCCGCACCAGCTCGGAGCCGGCCAGCGCCAGCGCCGCAACCTGCTGCACGGTCGACGCCACGTCCGCCGTGTCCGTGTTGGTCATCGACTGCACCACCACAGGCGCATACGAACCCACCACAACTAAGCCGATCTTCACCGAAACCGTTCGCCGACGCTCGATCTGAGGCATAAGTTCTCCGAGTCCAGTTTACCAGTTACACTAACCAGTAGGCCCGGTAGCTCAGTTGCATA
>PLOT01000293.1 GCA_003142215.1 Granulicella sp.
CGGATCAGCCGCTCGTCCCGGCTCTTGCCCAGCGCCGTATTGGCCCGCAGCAGCGGCACCGCCGCAACCCCCACCGCCAGCCCGGTCAGCACCTTGCGCCGCGGCAGGTTCGGCCCGGCAACCTCCGGCTCCTTGCGGAAGAAGCGGAACTCCAGACTCTGGTGCGGACACGCGTCCAGGCAGTTCATGCACATCAGGCACTCCGCCTTGTGCCACGGAACCGCGCCCACCGGATCGTCCCCGCCCTGGCAGTGCAGCAGACAGCGATTGCATTTGTCGCAACTCGCCGGATCCTTGTGCAGCCCGAAGATCGACCACTGCGAAGCCGCGCCCAGCAGCGCCCCCAGCGGGCAAATCGCGCGGCACCAGAAGCGAGTCACCCGCAAATTCGCCGCCAGCAGAATTAAAAAAATCAGCCCCAGAAAGATTCCCTGGCGAAAGTGCGGCTGCTTGAAGTTCAACACCGTCGCCGCCAGCGCCGCGTGAAGGCCAATCCCCGCCGCCTGCACAAACCCCACCCCGCTGTGTCCCATCGCGTTCAGCAGGGAATTGGCCGCGTAGTTCGCGCCGGGCAGAATCGACAGCCCCATCGACCGCACCAGCAGGCTGAACGGGTCGAACCACCCCACCAGTCCCGTCCCGCAGACCGCCGCCGCCAGCACGGCAATCAGGATGACGTACTTCGTCCTCTGCCACGGCTTGTAGCGGTTCGCCTCGATCCCCTGCTTGCCGCGTTTACTCTCCGACTTGAAGTTGCCGAAGAAGTGGTGCAGCGTCCCCATCGGGCAGATCCATCCGCAGAAGAACCGCCCCAGAAACATCACCGGCAGCAGAATGATTAAGCTCCACAGCAGCCCGCGATAGAGCGCATGGGTCGCCAGAGCATTGGCCAGCGCAGCCAGCGGATCAAGCTCGAAGAACAGCCGCACCGGCCAGTGCATCCGCACGTCGCCGCCCGCGCCCACCGTCCCGCGAAACTCCGTCCGCAGCAGCAGGAACAGAAACAGCAGCAGGAAGAAGACCTGCGACGCGCGACGCAGCGCCACCACCCGAGGCCCTCGGCCCCGCTCTCCCGCGAACCATCGTCCCATCCGGAATCTCGCCAACATGGCTCGCACCAACAGATCCCTCTCGCGCCAACGCAACTGGCCCATCCGGTCCCAGCCGCATGGCAGCAGCAATGCCAATCGCCGCGTTCATACCGGTAGACGCAACAGCCGCGGCTACAGACGCATCAGCCGCGACCGATGGCCCGATTTCGATTCTTCGCCTCTACATCGCCCCGAGCAGTGATGCCCATCACAAGCCCATCGACTAGGGAATTTTTGGAATTGCTATAGACCAAAAGATATTGTCATTCTGAGCGTAGCGAAGAATCCCCGTATTTTTCTCGTAGTGCCACGGTCTACACCATTGGCTAAAATGCTCTAGGCTCGATGCAGGGGAAGGACAGGTCCGTACGTTTGTATCGGTTGAGATTGATTCTATGGTGCGCCCGGAGAGATTCGAACTCCCGACCCTTTGGTTCGAAGCCAAATGCTCTATCCAACTGAGCTACGGGCGCACACCATGAAGAAACTCACCGCAAATTGATTTTACAGCCCCGCCTGATCTTACAGCCCCGCGCCGGCAATCTCCTCCGCCCGTGCACTGCCTTCAACCGTCTCCACAATGTCGAGCCCGGCACGGCGCAGCATCTTCTGGATCGCCGCGCCGGTCAGCCGGCTGGCGTCGTACTCCACGCGCACCGTCTTTTCCGCCTCGCGCACCTCCACCAGGCGCACGCCGTAGACATCCCGCACCTTCGATAGCGCAAGCAGGCTGCGCTCGCTGGGGGCGGCGCCGTAGCGGTACACAACGTCGAGTTGAGTCATGGCTTGATTCTAGCAGCGGTGGCCCGAAGCCCCGATTCTGACCGGACAACGCCGGGCAGGAAAACATCCGCGCCTGCGGGGTACAATAAACCCATGAATGAGCTTCAAGAGACGGCGCCATCCGCCGATCGGGCGCCCACGGATGCCACACTGCGTCCCAGGTACACGCGTAACAATCCCTGCCATTCGACCGTCCTGGTCAATCGCCTCCTCAGCGGCGAGGGCTCCGAGAAGGAGACGCGCCACTTCGCCTTCTCGCTGGAAGAGGGCATGACCTATACGCCCGGCGATGCCGTCGGCGTCGTTCCGGAGAACCGCTCCGAAGTTGTCGCCGAGGTCCTCGACACGCTCGGCTTCACCGGCTACGAGCGCGTGCTCGACCACTATAAGAACGAGATCAGCTTCGCCGAGGCATTGCGCACATGGCTCGCCATCGGCAAACTGGCGCGCGGCGCCGTCAGCCAGTATGCCAAGCTGCCCGCGGCGGCCGGCGTCGGCGGCCGCGGCCCAGAGGCGCTCCAGCGGCTCAGCGGCCCCCAGAACAAGTTGCTAGCCGACGAGTACTGTTGGGGCCGCGAGTTCATCGACCTCATCACCGATTTTCCCGGCGCCATCGCCAACCCGCAGGAACTCTTCAGCGTCCTGCCACGCCTCGCGCCGCGCCTCTACTCCATCGCCTCCAGCCAGGTTGTCCATCCCGATACCGTCGAACTGACGGTGCGCGTTGTGCGCTACAGCACCCATGGCCGCACACGCCTGGGCGTCGCCAGCGGGCAGTTGGGCGAGCGAGCGCATGTGGGCGCAATTCTGCCCGTCTTTCTCCATTCCAACCAGAACTTCCGCCTGCCCGAGGACAGCTCCGCCCCGGCCATCATGATCGGCCCTGGAACCGGCATTGCCCCCTTCCGCGCATTCCTGGAAGAGCGCCGCGCCAAGCAGCACACCGGCAAGAACTGGCTCGTCTTCGGCGACCAGCATCATGCCACCGACTTCCTCTACCAGGATCTCTGGACCGAGATGCAGGCCGATGGGACCCTCACCCGCCTCGATACCGCCTTCTCGCGCGACCAGGCAAACAAGATCTATGTGCAGGACCGCCTGCGCGAGAACGCCGAGGAACTCTACGCATGGCTGGAGCGCGGAGCCTACTTCTATGTCTGTGGAGATGCCATCCGCATGGCCAAGGACGTGGAGCAGGCCCTGCTCGACGCCATCGCCAAGGCGTCGAACGGCAGCCTCGACCGCGCAGCCGAGTACCTCGCCGCCATGAAGCTGCAAAAACGCTATCGCCGCGACATCTACTAGCCCACTTTCACTGTTACTGTAATGCAGAAAAGTATTGTCATTCTGAGCGCAGCGAAGAATCCCCGCATTTCGCTTTTGCCTTTGCCGTTGCCTGTTCCGTTGTTTGTCATTCCCCCCGCCGCGCACACAGGTATTGCAGCCGTCATCCCGACCGCAGCTAAGTATTGCAGCCGTCATCCCGACCGGAGGCGGCGTACTTTGCCGCCGTAGTGGAGGGACCCCCGCATTTTGCTCCGTGCCCCATTCATCGCGTCTGTGTTTCATGCGATGAGTGGGTCTACCTCCAACTCCGCCCGCCCCCGAAGATTTTTTCCCCGAATTTCCCCGTAAATCCGCATGTCAAGCCCCTCGACACCCCAAAATCCCTCTAACCAACACCAACTAAACCACTTCCCTCCGAAAAATAGTTGGCATAGTAGTTATGCCCCGCTTGATACAATTAATATATGGATCAAATCCATCGAGGGGCAGCTTCGATCGTGCGGAAATAGACTCCCGCCGCCCGCTTGCACCGCTCTTTCTCAACTGAATAAGCCGC
>PLOT01000106.1 GCA_003142215.1 Granulicella sp.
AAGAAGTGCTTCGCCCTGCGCATCGCATCCAACATCGCGCGCGACCAGGGCTGGATGGCCGAACACATGCTCATCGTCGGCATCGAGACGCCGCCCGACGCCAACGGCCGCACCGAGAAGACCTACCTCGCCGCCGCCTTCCCCTCCGCCTGCGGCAAGACCAACCTCGCCATGCTCATTCCTCCCGCCGGTTTCGACGGCTGGAAGGTCTGGACCGTAGGCGACGACATCGCATGGATCAAGCCCGACGCCAGCGGCCAACTCCGCGCCATCAATCCCGAGGCTGGATTCTTCGGCGTAGCGCCCGGCACATCGATGAAGACCAACCCCAACGCCATGCTGACGCTCAACCGCAACAGCATCTTCACCAACGTAGCACTCACCGTCGGCGCGGATGGAAAGGCGGACGGAGGCATCTGGTGGGAGGGCATGACAGACGCCGTCCCCGACCGCCTCATCGACTGGCGCGGCAATCCCTGGACCCCCGCCAGCACCACTCCCGCCGCCCATCCCAACGGCCGCTTCACCACTCCCGCCAGCCAGTGTCCCTCCATCGACCCCGACTGGGAGAACCCCCAGGGAGTCCCTATCGCCGCCTTCCTCTTCGGCGGCCGCCGCCCATCCACCATCCCGCTCGTCTACCAGGCCTTCAACTGGTCCGCCGGCGTCTACACCGGAGCCACCATGGGCTCGGAGACCACCGCCGCCGCCGGCGCGCCCGTAGGCAAGGTCCGCCGCGATCCCATGGCCATGCTTCCCTTCTGCGGATACCACATGGGAGATTACTTCCGCCACTGGATACAGATGAAGCGCTTCCTCTCCGAAACGCCGCGCATCTTCAACGTCAACTGGTTCCGCAAGGACGCCGACGGAAACTTCCTCTGGCCCGGCTACGGCGAGAACATGCGCGTCCTCAAGTGGGTCGTCGATCGCGTCCACGGCCGCGTCCCGGGCAAGGAGACCGCCATCGGCTGGACTCCCTACTTCGAAGACATCCGCTGGGAAGGTCTGGACAAGTCCGAATCCGTACTCCGCGCCGCCTTCGAGCAGCTCCTGCTGGTCGATCCCGAAGCCTGGAAGCGCGAGGTCATCGACCACGAACAGCTCTTCATCGCCCTCCACGACCACCTCCCCGCCGAGATGATCTTCCAGCGCGAGCTCCTTATCTGCCGCCTCTAACCTCGTCGGTCGGAATCCTCGGAAGGGCACGGGTTTATCAATGACTAAAACGAGGATTTCGCCCAGAGGCGATTAAGTCGAAAGGGATGCGGAATTTGGATGTTACGATGCTTTATTGAGGCTTACAAGACAGCCTAGGAGTTGTAACTGTATGGAAACCGACCTGATTCAAGCTATCAGCAGTATCGTCCGACAGCATTACGAATCATCCTCATCACCCCTGCTTCTCGCAAGTCTCGGAAGCACTCTTCGAAAATCGGGCTTCTGGCCAGAAAAGGGACTTCCAACGAAGAACTTGCGAGAGTTTATTGAGAGGGGAGGAGACTCAAATCTCCACATCATTCGTGACCCAAATTCGCCTGCCCGTATTGCAGTGAGTGACGAAGATCATGTCTCGCAGGTGAAGCAGCAGCTTGCGCAGAGGTTGAAGGTGGATTCCAGATTAGATCTCGCGAAAATTCCGCGCTCCGTCCTTCTAGCGTTCTGCGTGAACCAGGAACCCGACCGCCCGGTCTTCTTGAGAAAAACTCCGCCACATTTTTTCCTACTTCAGGCACCTAGTGTGCAAGAAGCGTCCTCGTTTTGGGAGATTTCACCAGAATTCCGGATTCCCAATTTGCGGCTGACAGATTCCAGCAAGCTATCGGACCTTGATCGCACAAAGCTCGAGGAACGGATTCTTAGCTGGTCTGCCGACGTGGGGGTTCCGTTGTCCGATCTTCAAACATATAGGGCGTCCTCGCGAAGCGGTACGGCGCTTCAACGGTTGATTGATGCCCAATCAGAAGAGATCAAGAAAAAGCTTCTAATCCCCGCCGATATTGCAATCCTGTTGAGTGAGAACGAGTAGGAATGCGTGGACATCGCAGACAAGTCGTGCGTCCGCCCTCTGCCCGTGGCTTGGTGTTAATCACAGGGCTGCCGCGTGCTACTTCAGGAGGTGTCGCCAATTGGGTGGCACAGAACATAGGCCCTGACAACAAGGTCATCGCAATGTCCTCACCCGATCGTGATGGGGTTCCGCTTTACACACTCAACTACATCACAAGTTGCGTTCTGACGGTTACCGACTACGCAGAGAGACAATCGGAACTATCCGCAGGTGAATCCGCCCCTTCGTCAATCACCTTGGCCTACGTCCCCGACGATTCGGTCGAGAATCTGCTAAGCATGTTCGACTTCTCCGTTTTTCCAATTGGTCTTTGGGGACTAGAAAAGTACGAAAACGGGCGCCAACTTAGGCAAGATGATTGCTTCAGCCGGGAGACGATACTGCATTACCTGAGGGAATCCTCGGCCAGCTTTGGGCCACTGAAGAGGCGGCTTTCGTCCTACTCAAGCCGAGATGCGATCTTCCTGCCGCCCGAGAATTTCCAGTTAACAAGAAGCCGTCAACTGAAGTCACTTTTCTTGGAGATGCGCACTGGAGAAAGGCCGTGGGACGACGGCCTAGAAGAAGCGGCGACTGTAAAGGCAACGCGAGAGGAACTGCCACATCACGTACCTCAGGGGAGTCGCGATATTTTCAGGGACCATCGGGAGCTTTGGTTCCCAAAGGATCAAACCGATCATGGCCGGCTCCGAACCCTAGAGCAGAACTCAGAGACCCGACAGAGGATGGGTTTACTCCGATCTAGTTACAGGTTCGGCGTTCCACTGCCGAACGGATTTCACCACGATGCCCAACTTGCAGGCGATTCTCCCTTGTCAGGCATGTCCTTCATGTGCACCGAGAAGGGGGAGATTCGGCCCTCGTGTGACTACGTGAATATCTACCCAGACGACTTCGTCCGTCCCTCATCAAAATAAAAGGGCCACATTTCTGTGGCCCCGTTATTCCTTCCATGAAATTCAAGGTTGTCCCGGGTTATTTCTTGGCTCCCAGCTGGTAGTTTGCTCCTAGCATATTGGAAGGGCAAACTCAGCAACCCGTGCGCTAACGCCGGGGTTGAAGGGCACTAAGGCCGTCAGTCCTCAGGTCTATCCTGGCGCTTCACCCATAAAAGGGTCCACGCGGAATCCCGTAACACGGGTACATCCTTCAACTATGCTAGGGCTATCCAAGCTATCCTGTCAACCGATAATCGCTGGCCTCCGTACAACTTCTGTGTTAAGTATATAAAAATGAGGTATATAGACAGTATTCAGTCATCAATCTGAGTAAGCCAGGTGCTCCCATCTCGCCTTTGAGATGGGGCTTCAAACCCCGCCCTCGACCTCGCTGCCCACTGAGTCAAGAATCGGAAGGGCCCGGCTGGGTGCCCAAGGCTTTAGCCTTGGGTCTCCTTGGGTGGTCTCCGGGCCAAACCGCCGCGTCCGCCCTCAACCTCTCCGCCAGCGCCAACGGCACGACCGATACCAGCATGGGGCGCAGCCCCATGGACCGCCCGCCCCGGAACCCGAGGGCTGAAGGCCCGACCTATAAACCCTCCCGCCATCCCCCGCCACGCCTGCTTCACCGCGCCCCGTCCCCTTTCTTACCCCTTACCACTGCCCCCTGACCCCTGTTTTTCCTGTCAAGATACTCGAAGCCCCAATTCCCCCCTAAACAGCACCAACCAAACAACTTAAATCATTCAAATAGTTGGCATAGTAGTTTCCCTCCAGCGCGTATAATTAGATCAGTAAGCAAAACCACAGAAAGGCCCGGCCAACCCGCCGGGCCTTCGCTTTTAATACGTCTGACGCGCTAAGCGCGTGCTTAAACTGCATTTTATGAATACTTTACGCTGATAGCACCGGGGGGGGTACACATAGCAGCAAGCGCGCAACCGCAGAGACGAAGTCCAGACTTAACACGTTGGATGGATGACCTTAGGACTTTTTCGCAAGGGGATATATCCTCGCATACATCTGCTTAGCGATTGCCCCGGCGAGGCCCTTCGCCCGCGGTTGTCGATCGTCAATTACGCTGGCACGTAGATCATCGCTACTTGCTTTATGATGGGGCTGTGGCCAATTTCACGCGGGCGTGGCGAAATGGCAGACGCAGCGGACTTAAGCACTTGAGTGCCCATCGGGAAACCGGCGGAGTAGAACTGCTCAAAGTCGGGGAAACCTGAAATGGCAATCCCGAGCCA
>PLOT01000258.1 GCA_003142215.1 Granulicella sp.
CGCCAGTTCAACCAGACCTACACCCTCCTCGCCAAAAAGTACCGCGTCCCCATGCTTCCCTTCCTCCTCCAGAACGTCTACGGCGTCCCCGGAATGATGCAGCCCGACCGCACCCACGCCACCGCCGCCGGCAACCAGATCGTCGCCCGCAACCTCCTCCCCCTCCTCCTCCCCCTCCTCAAAAAGTAGCCCGTGGCTCAGGACGCACCCTCGATCTTGCTCACAGCTCGTCGCCCATAGCTCATAGCTGAAACACAAAACGCTTCAAACGAACTCTCAGCAATACCGAGATCGCGTCCTACGCCAGCACTACAATCGGCTGCATCAGCGTCCCAGCAATTCTCTTCGCAATCCCCAGCAGCTCCGCCGGGCCGGTAAACACCTTCACCAGCGCCGCGCCNNTCCACCGTCACCGACGGCATCTCCGGCAGCAGCGTCCGCGGATGCGGCATCCGCCGCTCGATCTCTCCCGGTTCGCACGCCAGCGCCTTCAGTTCGTCCAGCCCGATCGCCTGCGCCAGCGTAAACGCCCCAGCCTCGGTCCGCCGCAACGCCGCCAGGTGCGCGCCGCATCCCGCCAGCTCGCCCAGCTCCTGCGCCACCGACCGCACGTATCCCCCCGCCGACACCTGCATCTCGAAGCGCGCCTTCATCTCCCCGGGAGTTGCCCCCTCCAGCGACAGCAGTTCAAACCGATGGATCACAATCCGCGCCAGCTTCATCTCCACCGGCTTGCCCGCCCGCGCCAGCTTGTGCGCCGGAACTCCGCCAATCTTCTTCGCGGAAAACACCGGAGGCATCTGCTCCATCTCGCCGTGGAATCGCGCCGCCAGCCCGCGCAGCTCGGCCAAATTTTTCTCCAGCGGTCGAACCTCGCCCGCCGCCGTCCCCTCCGCGTCGAAGGTGTCGGTCGCGAATCCAAACCGGATCGTCCCCTCGTATCCCTTCTCCGCCGTGCCGAAGAACTGCGCCAGCCGCGTGTACTTCCCCAGCAGCAGCGGCAGCACTCCGGTCGCCATCGGGTCCAGCGTCCCCAGGTGCCCAACCGAACGTTCGCCCGACGCCCGCCGCACAATATCCACCACATCGTGCGAGGTCATCCCCGCAGGTTTATCCACAACCAGCAATCCATTCATCGTCTATTCAGACTACGCGGAATCGGACAAATGCATCGCCCCATTCAGTTCTCCTGGTGGATCAGTTCGCATACGTCTCAATCGGCTTCATCGGCGTAGATCGGTGCTAAGCTGTTGCCGTTGCCTAAATCTCGCCGCCGCCCCGCCGCACCAGCGACAGAAACTCATTGCGCGTCTGCGTCTGTGTCTTGAACACACCGCGCATCGCAGAGGTCACCGTCGCCGAGTGCTGCTTCTCCACGCCGCGCATCATCATGCACAGGTGCTGTGCCTCCACGATCACGCCCACGCCCTGCGGCGCAATCGCCTCCACAATCGCATCCGCAATCTCGGTCGTCAGCCGCTCCTGCACCTGCAGCCGCCGCGAGAACATCTCCACCAGACGCGGAATCTTCGACAGCCCGATCACCCGTCCGCTCGGCACATACGCCACATGGATCTTGCCGAAGAACGGCAGCAGATGATGCTCGCACAGCGAATAGAACTCGATGTCCCGCACCATCACCATCTCGTCGTACTCCACCTCGAACAGCGCCCCGTTCAGCACCGTGCGGACGTCCATCGCGTAGCCCTGCGTCAGGAACGCCATCGCCTTCTCCACACGCTCCGGCGTCTCAGCCAGCCCATCCCGTGTCGCATCCTCGACCAGCCGCGACAGCAGCTCCCGATAAAGCTCCTCGGTCGTCAGCCCCGCCGCTGTTCCCATTTTCATAACCGCTGCCTTCTTCAACTTCAAACCTTTCCGTGTACTCATATCGGTTCAACCTCTCCCAAACTCATCGCCAATCTCGAACGAATTGTTCCCCGTCTCTTCAATCCTCACTCGCACAACCAGCGCCCCGCGAAATCCCTGAAATATCCGGTACACCTCAGCCGTAAAATTCTCCGTCGTCGGAACCACATCGCGAAACTCATCCAGCGTATTCAAATTCATCCCATCGAATCGCTCAATCAGGTGAATCCGTGCAAACTCATCCAACTCGCCCAGGTCGCAGACCATTCCCGTCTCAGCGTTCAGACGCCCGCCCAGCGTCACCTCCACCGCATAGTTGTGCCCATGTCCATGCGGGTTGTTGCACTTCCCATAGACCGCAAGGTTCTCCTCCGCGCTGTACGCCTCCGAGTGCAGCCGGTGCGACGCGCTCACCCGGTACCGCCGCGAAAGATACGCCTTCGGCCCCGTACTTGTAGCCACGCCGACCGCCATTCAACGCTCCCCGTAGTAGTCCGCGAACAGATCGTCCATCTCATACACGCGAGCCCGGTGCAGCTTCGCATGAGGAATCTTCCCCTCCAGCCGCCGCCAGATCGCAATCGCAATGTTCTCCGTCGTCGGAATATTTCCCGTTCCCGCCGCAAACTCCGGCACCTCCAGATTGAGATGCCGATGGTCGTACACGCTCACCACCTCGCGCTCCAGAATCTCCTTCAATTCCTTCAGATCCACCACAAACCCCGACACCGAATCCACCTCGCCCGCCACCGTCACCTCCAGCGTGTAGTTGTGCCCATGCCCGTTCTTGTTCGCGCACCGTCCAAAAACGCGCAGGTTCTCCGCCTCGGTCCACGCCTCATTCCAGTAGTAATGCGCCGAAGAAAACTCTGCCTTCCGTGTCAGAAGAATCATCCCGCCTCGCTCATCGCTCACAGCCCATAGCTCATAGCTCAATCAAGAAATCTGCTCACTCAGCCACTCCATTAGATGTAACAGCAACCGCTTCGATGCGTCGCAAATCCGTCCACGAAGTCTACCGCCCAACCTTGTATCTCCGTCCCTTCCAATCCACGGATCTCGTCACTCGATGGTGAAGATAGCTCCGCACCAGCAGCCAGCAGAACATCGGAACCCCCACAATCGAGATCGCCACATCCGCCGCCGCAAAGTTCGACCGCGCCACCCGCCCATAGAACCGAAACAGCGTACGCAGCCACAGCAGCCAGAGCAACACCGTAGCCAACATCAGCCGCGACGGAGGCAGCCCCATCGCCACCACCGGCAGTGCCAGCGCCACTACCGGCAGCCCGAAGAACAGCAGCAGGTCCAGCGCGCGCCACACCGCCAGTCCCAGCGCACCAGGAAACAGCAGCGCCAGGTTCTTCGTCCAGCCCTCAATCATCTCCGGCAGCGTGCGATACATCCGCGCCGCCAGCGCGTCCGGCGCGTAGCGGAAACGAATCCCATGTCGCGCCCGCTTGATCTTGCGCGCCAGCGCCACGTCCTCCAGAATCTCCTGCCCCACTACGCGATGCCCGCCCGCGGCGAAGTATGCCTCGCGCTCCACCAGCAAAAACTGCCCATTCGCCGCCGCCAACCGGCTCCCCGCGTCGCTCACCTGTTTCGGCGGATAGACGCTCGCCAGCTCCGAAAACACCAGCGGCATTACCGCACGCTGCCAGAATCCCGTCACAATCTGCCGCGGCGAGTAACTCAGCAGGGCCGCTCCATACTTCTTCGCCTCATGCAGCGCCCGCGACAGATCTCCCGGCTCATGCACCGTGTCCGCATCGGTAAACAGAAACCACTCGCCGTCCCCATGCGACAAGGCACATTGAGCCCCCGCCCAGCACGCATTCGTCTTCCCGGTAAATCCGCCCCGCTCGCTCTGGTCCAGCGCTGGCGCCTCGATCGCCACCACGCCTTTGCGTTCAACCTCCCGCGCAATCTCCCGCGTCGCATCGGTCGAATCGTCGTCCACGACGATCAGCTCCCACTCCACACCCAGCTCAAACCCCGCCTCCGACTGCTCCACCAGCGACCGCAGACACTCCCCCAGCACAGCCTCCTCGTTCCGCGCCGGCACTACCACCGACAGCCGCATCCGCATCTCCGCAGACGCCGCAACCTCCCCGCTCTTCCCCGACCCTTCGCCCGCATCGCTCACAGATTCGTATTATAGGAAGCAGGAGCCTTGCGTGCGCAAATCCAGACCGACTCTTCGATCCGCCGTTCTTCTTCTCACCCTCTGCGTGCTCTCCCTCACCGCCTGCGACCGCGGCGACCACCCCGCACGCATCGGCGCGCCCGCCCCCCAGTTCACCCTCTCCGACGGCGCGCAGAACGTCGACCTCGCCCGCCTCCGCGGCCACATCATCGTCCTCCACTTCTGGGCCACCTGGTGCGCGCCCTGCGTAGTGGAGATGCCCAGCCTCGTGGCTCTCCAGCGCCGCCTCCCGCAGGTCACCGTTCTCGCCATCAGCCAGGACGAAGACCCCGCTGTCTACCGGCAATTCCTCCTCGACTACCACGTGGATCTGCTCACCCTGCGCGACCCCTCCGCCCGCATCCCTCGCCTCTATGGCACCGTCAAGATCCCAGAAACGTACATCATCGACTCGCGCGGCATCCTGCGCCGCAAGTTCGTCTCCGCCCAGGACTGGACCAGCCCCGAGGTCATCGACTACCTCAGCAAGCTCTAGCCGCAGAAAAAAAGTCGTCATTCTGGCGATGTTCCCCTGAGGGCCGTCATTCTGGCGAAGCTCCCCTGAGGGCCGTCATTCTGGCGAAGCCAGAATCTCAGTATTTGTCTTTCGGATCAGCAATTCGTTTCAGGCAAACTGCACTACACCACAAAGTACTTCGCCTGCGGATGATGCACGACGAGCGCATTCGTGCTCTGCTCCGGCTCGATGTGGTACCCCTCGGTCAGGCGCACGTTGATCTTCTCCTCCGGCTTCAGCAGCGCAAAAATCTTCGCCTGGTCCTCAAGATTCGGGCACGCCGGATAGCCGAACGAGTAGCGCGACCCGCGGTACTTCTGGTGGAACAGATCGCGCACGTCCGGCGCGTCCTCGCCGTCGATGCCCAGCTCCCTGCGCATCACCACATGCATGTACTCGGCCAGCGCCTCTGCCGTCTCCACCGAAAGCCCATGCAGGTAGAGGTACTTCGTGAAGTCACCGCCCTCGAAGAGCTTCTGCGTCGCCTGGCTTGCTCTGCTTCCGATCGTCACCACCGAGAAGCCGATCACATCCATCCGCCCGGATTTCTTCGGCGAGAAGAAGTCCGCAATCGACAGCAGCCGTCCCTCTCTCTGCCGCGGAAAATCAATCCGCAGCAGCTCTTCGCTCTGCTTGTCAGGATTGTAGACAATCACCTCGTTGCCCTCGCTCTGCGCCGGATAGTACCCATAGACCACCTTCGGATCGAACCAGTCGTTCGCTATAACCTCCTGCTCCAGCTCTTTCAGAATCGGGCGAAACTTCTCATCGACCAAACGCAGATAGTCGGTGGCTGAGGCTGTCTTCAGTTGCCACTGGTTCTTGAACAACGCGGTCTCGTTGATGTACTTGTACAGCTCATTCAGGTCGAAGTCGCGCCGCGTGCGCACGCCGAAGAACGGCGGCACCGGTATCTCCTCCACATCCTTCACAATGCTCGATCGCTCCGTGGTCGCGGCCGGCAGCGACGCCAGATGCTCCGCCGCGCCGGGCCGGTTGAACTCCCGCCGCGTCGCCCCGTCGCTCAACCGCTTCTCGCGAACGCTCGCGTCCTCGTCCGTCAGATCGCTCATCACATGCAGCCCGGCGAACGCATCCTCCGCGTAGAAGACCGCCGAGCTGTACTCCTTGCGCAGGTCGTCCTCCACATACTTCCGCGTCAGCGCCGCGCCCCCGCAGATCACCGGAATCTGCGACTGAATCAGTTGCAAATCCTGGATCACATACTTCATCTCCAGCGTCGACTTCACCAGCAGCCCCGACAGCCCAATCGCATCCGCGTTGTGCTGCTTCGCCGCCTCGATGATCGCCCGGGCAGGCTGTTTGATTCCCAGGTTCACCACCTTGTACCCGTTGTTGGACAAAATAATATCCACCAGGTTCTTGCCGATGTCGTGTACGTCTCCCTTCACCGTCGCCAGCACCATCGTCCCCCGCTGGTTGCCCTCGGACTTCTCCATCTTCGGCTCCAGATACGCCACCGCGGCCTTCATCGTCGCCGCCGAGTCCAGCACCGAAGGCAGTTGCATCTTGCGCGCGCCAAACAACTCGCCAACCGTCTTCATCCCGTCCAGCAGCACAGTATTGATCAGTTCCAGAGGCGTGTAGCGCGCGAGCGCCGACTCGATAATCTCCTCCAGCGACTGCTTCCTCTCGCCCTGTCCCAGCCCGCGCTCGCCATTGATGATCAGGTGCTTCAGCTTCTCCTCGTCCGTCATATCGTCGGTCGAGGCCGCCGTCTCCTCCTCAGCGCCCGCACCCTTCGTCAGCCCGGTAAAGTACTGCATGTAGATCTGCAACGGGTCCTGTTCCGTCTGCACATTGCGGAAGATCAGGTTGCGTGCCAGCTCCACCTCCGCCTCGGGAATCTTGAACAGCGGATAGATCTTGCTGTAGTTCACAATCGCCGTATCCAGACCGCGCGCTACCGACTCAGCCAGAAACACGCTGTTCAGCACACGCCGCGCATAAGCATTCAGCCCGAAGCTGATATTCGAAACGCCAAGCGTAGTGCGGCAATTCGGCAGCTCCAGCTTGATCCGACGCACCGCCTCCAGAGTCTCCATCCCCGCCGTCCGGTAGTCCTCCTGCCCCGTCGTGATGGGCAGCGTCAGCGCGTCGAAGATCAGGTCCTGCGAGCGCAATCCATACTTCTCCGTGGCCAGCTTGTGGATGCGGTGGGCAACGGCCAGCTTCTTATCCGCCGTCAGCGCCATGCCCACCTCGTCGATCGTCAGCGCAATCACCGCCGCCCCGTAGCGCCGCGCCATCGGCAGCACCTGGCTCGTCCGCTTCTCGCCGTCCTCCAAATTAATCGAGTTGATCACCGGCTTGCCCGGAATCCGTTTCAGCGCCTCCTCGATCACATTTGCCTCGGTGGAATCGATCAGGATCGGCGCGGGTACGCGCGTGGAAATCTTCTCCATCACCCCGTTCATGTACGCGACCTCGTCCTCGCCAACCACTGCGCAGCAGATGTCCAGCAGTTGCGAGCCTTCGCTCACCAGCCGCTTCGCCAGCGTGAAGATGCCGTCGTAGTCGCCCTTGCGCACCATATCTTTGAAGTGCGCAACCCGCGTAGTCGCGTTCATCTCCTCCGCGATAATCGCCGGCTGACCATCCACCTCCAACGGCACCACCGAGAACGCGCTCGCCGCCACCGACTGCGGCTTGTTCGCGCGCGCCAGCGGCCTCAACCCAGCCACAGCCTCCGCCGCAGCCTTGATGTGCGCCGGAGTAGTGCCGCAACATCCGCCAATAATGTTTACGCCGTACTCACTCACAAACCGCCGATGGTGCTCCGCAAACTCCGCCGGCGTCAGCTTGTAGACGGCGTGTCCGCCCACGTTCTGCGGCAATCCCGCATTCGGCAGAACGCTCACCGCCATCGTCGCGTTCTGGCACAGGAACCGCACCGCGTCGTTCATCTCCGCCGGTCCAGTCGCGCAGTTCATCCCAACCACATCCGGCCGGAAGCACTCGATCACCGCCAGCGCAGCGCCGATCTCCGTGCCCAGAAGCATCGTCCCGGTCGCCTCCATCGTGATCTGCACCTGTAGCGGCAGCGTCACGCCGGTATTCCTCATCGCATCGCGACACGCGGCAACCGCAATCTTCACCTGCAAAATGTCCTGGCACGTCTCGACCAGCAGCACGTCCACGCCGCCCTCGATCAGCGCCTCCGCCTGCTCCACATAGCTCGCCAGCATCGCGTCGTACCCGATGTGCCCCAGCGACGGCAGCTTGGTCGTCGGCCCCATCGATCCCGCCACGAATCGCGGCCTCTCTTCCGTCGAGTACTTCTCCGCAACGCTCTTCGCCAGCCGCGCCGCGGCGATATTCAACTCCCGCGTTCGATGCGCAATGCCAAACTCCGTCAGCACCAGCGACGTCGCGCCAAACGAGTCCGTCTCGATCACGTCCGCCCCGGCCTCAAGGTAGCTCGCATGAATCTGCCCAATCACGTCAGGCCGCGTGACAACGAGAATCTCCGAACAGTTTTCCTTCCCCTCAAAGTCGCCTTCGACGGTGAGCGCGTAGTTCTGAATGGACGTTCCCATCGCGCCGTCGTAGACCAGCACGCGTTGCTTCAAGAGATCGAGAAATGTAGGTGAAGTGGACATAGTTGTATTAACCATTCGATGCTTTGGGCGCGGAATAGCACCTCGTTTAGGATACAGGGGAGAAGGCTCAACCCCATGCTTGTTCAGTCAGGGGGCCTTATATTCCAATGGGTGGCGCTTTCCCTATTCCAGGTCACCGCTCAGGCCGTATGCTGGTTGTATTCCCATCTCTGGAGATCTGCCGATGCACCGCACCGCCGTTTCGTTGATGATTCTCGCCGCTGGCCTTATGGCCGCGAACTCTGCCAGTCGAGCGCAGACTCCTGCTGCTGCAATACCTGCCGCCCCTGCTGCGGCCACATCTTCCTCTGCTTCTGCTGCAAGGTCTTCCGCTCCTGCTGCGGCGGCTCAACCGGCATGGGTTGTCCGCAGCAACCAGTACACCCGGATGCTCCTCGACGTGCAAATGAAGCACTCGCCCGAGAGGGCCTCGCAAGAGGGGCTGGCGAAGTACGATTCCTTGATAACGGATGCAACGCGCGCCGACGAGATCGCACAGCGCAAGGAACTCCAGAACGTTCTCGCAAACCTGAAGAAGATCGAGGCGAAGGAGAAGGATCGTGACGTACGCGAGGACCTGGAGATTCTCCAGAAGACCTTCAACCTGCAATTCCGAGAGGACGATTACCTTTTCGCGCACAACGTCCAGTTCATCGACGCCAGCCAGGCGGTCTATATCGGGCTGAGCACTTTGTTGGAGGACAAGATCCCGGCCGAGCGCAGGGCCGCGGCCGTGGCCCGCCTGCGCAAGTACGCCGGCGTGGAACCGGGATTCAAGCCGTTTACCGATGTTCTCATGCAGCGAACGATGGAGCAGATGGCCAAACCCGCCATGGTCTATCCCTCAGCAAATGAGATGGAGTCTGAAATAGGACGCAATAAAAACTACATCGACGGCATGAGAACGTTGTTCGTCAGGTACAAGCTGACCGGATGGGAGGAGCCTTTCGCAAAGCTGCAGCAGGAGCTGGCCGGCTACGATACCTGGATCCGCGCAACCGTAATGCCCAAGGCCGGGACCAACCTCCACATGACGCCCGAGGAGTACGCCTTCAGCCTCGAAAACACTGGCGTCGATCTTCCCCCGGCACAACTTGCAACCCAGGCCCGCGAATCCTTCACCGGGGTCCAGGCAGAGATGGCACCGCTTGCCGTCGAGGTCGCCAGGCAGCACGGATGGGCCTCCTCAGACTACCGCGATGTGATTCGCCAGTTGAAGAAGACACAGCTCACCGGCGACGCCATCCTGCCGTTTTACCAGGCGCGGCTCAAGGCGATCGAAGAGATCGTCGTCGCAAAGAATCTGGTGACGCTGCCCGATCGTCCAGTCACCCTCAGCCTTGCCGCAGCGGACGGGACGGCGCAGCAGCCTGCCCCCAACACCGGCCAGAAGGGAGAGTTTGTGCTGCCGCTAAATATCCCGGCGGCACCCGTTGGCTCGCCGGACAAGTTCGACGACTTCACCTACGACGCGGTCGCATGGCC
>PLOT01000071.1 GCA_003142215.1 Granulicella sp.
CCGTACTGCCCTGCCGGAACGCTCCCCGGATCGCCCAGCGCAATCTGCCGCACGCTCCCGTCCGTCAGCCCCGCAAAGCCCTGCAACCCCGAGTCCCGCGGAGCAATCAGCACCAACTGGTTGCTCAACAGATCGTGCCGAGTCCCCGCCACGATCAGCCCCTTCGCTTGCAGCTCGTCCATCGGCCCGGCCGCCGCCGCCAGAAACACATCCACCGGCGCGCCCTGCTCGATCTCCCGCGCCAGCATCCCCGATCCGCCAAAGTTATTGCGAAAGTCGACGCTCGCATGGGTCTGCCGGTACTGCGCCTCAATCTCGCCGATCGTCTCCGTCAGGCTCGCCGCAACCGAAATCGTCAGCGTCGTCCGTGCCGGCCCGCGGCAAGCTCCCAGCGCAAGCACTCCAACAGACAAGCCCGCCAACACGCGTTGCGCCGCATGAACCATAGACAGCCTCCGCAATCCAAGCTCATTGCTCATAGCTCATTACTCATTACTCATAGCTCATAGCTCATAGCTGAAATACAAAACGCTCCAGCGGAACTCCAGGGTCAGCCCTGCTCCTCCGCTCCGGCAACCAACAACCGGCAACCAGCAACTACTTCTTCGCCGGCTTGCCCCCCGCCATCTTGTAAACTTCGCTCCCAGCCAGCAAAAATCCCCCGACCCCGTAGTTGAAGCTCGACGATGGATTGAACAGGTCCGGTGCCGAGCCGGTCTGCTGGATGTCGCCCAGCCGTCCGTCCGCGTAGATGTGCTGTAGCATTCCCGCCCATGCCTTGGTCACCACCGGCGTATACACCTTGCGGTCGAGCAGCCCGTTATTGATGCCCCACGCAATGCCGAACGTCATCAGCGCCGAGCCCGAGATCTCCGGCTGGTCGTACGCCGCCGGATCCAGCATTCCCGACCGCCATAGCCCATCCGGCCCCTGAAGTTTGGCCACCGCGGCAGCCATCTCCTTCAGTTGCGTCTCGTACATCGCGCGCGCCGGATCGTCCTTCGGCAGAACCTCCAGCGTCCGTGCCAGCCCCGCCATCACCCATCCCTCGCCGCGCGACCAGAACACCTTCTGCCCGTTCTTCTCCTTCGCCGTAATGAAGGTCGCGTCCCTCGCGTACAGGTGTGCCTGCGTGTCGTAAAGCTGCTGCGATGTCTTCGCCCACTCCTCGTCCAGATACGCGATGTACTTCTTGTCCCCGGTCGCCGCATACAGCCGGGCCCAAGCCGGCGGTGCCATGAACAGCGCATCGCACCACCACCACTCGATCCTTCGCCCCGTCCCCAGTTCCACCCGCGGCCTCGCCAGAATCCCGTCGAAGGTGGCCTGCGTCGGAGCCAGCTCCTCCGGCTTCTTGTCCATCAGGTACAGCTCCAGATAGGTCTGCGCCATGCTGTGCTGGTTCGCGCCACTCTCCGTCTTGCTCAGCTCCCAGTTGTATGCCTTGCCCGTCTCTCGCATCACATTGGCGTACTTGGGATCGCCCAGCGACTCCGACGCCGCCATCAATCCGCTGTACAGAGCGCCCCACGTCCAGATCGTGCCATCGAGCTGTTTCGAGCGGTCGAACGCCGCGAAGTATTGCTGCGACTGCGCAAGCTGCCAGTCCGCCACCTTGCGCATCGCCGAGGCCACCGCCTTCGGCTTCAGCTTCGCCGACAGGTCCGTCGCCAGCG
Source organism: Granulicella sp. (assembly GCA_003142215.1). Lineage (GTDB taxonomy): Bacteria > Acidobacteriota > Terriglobia > Terriglobales > Acidobacteriaceae > Edaphobacter. Next base: position 1,677 of record PLOT01000071.1, read on the forward strand.
GGCCCGGATCGTCCGGCACGCTGCCAAACTTCCGCGTAATCCCTCCTGTGATCGCCCCCTGCCGCCGCCCTGCTGCGTCCATCGGCGCACCCCCCGCGCCGTTCCTCTGCGGCGAAGCCGTCTGCCCTGCCTGCGGCCCGGCACCCGCCATCTTCAGCATCTCGCTGCCCGCCATCAAAAATCCGCCGACCCCATAGTTGTAGCTCGCCGAAGCCTTGAACGCCGCCGGCTCCGCGCCTGTCTGCTGAATGTCGCCCAGCCGCCCGTCCGCGTAGATGTGCTGTAGCATTCCCGCCCACGCCTTCGTCACCGCCGGCCCATACACCGCGCGGTCGAGAATCCCGTTGTTGATCCCCCACGCCATGCCAAACGTAATCAACGACGACCCCGAGATCTCCGGCTGGTCGTAGTCTGCCGGGTCCAGCAGCCCCGCGTGCCACAGCCCATCCGGCCCCTGGATCTTCGCCAGCGCCGCCGCCATCTCCTTCAACTGCGTCTCATACTTCGCCCGCGCAGGATCGTCCTTCGGCAGATACTCCAGCGTCCGCGCCAGTCCGCCCATCACCCAGCCCTCGCCGCGCGACCAGAACAACTTCTGCCCGTTCTTCTCGGTCTTTGGGATGTACGTCGCGTCACGCGAATAGAGATGCGCCTGCGGGTCATACAGCAACTGCGATGTCTTGGCCCACTCCTCGTCCAGATACGCAATGTACTTCCTGTCGCCGGTCGCCGCATACATCCGCGACCACACCGGCGGCCCCATGAACAGCGCATCGCACCACCACCATGTGATCTTCCGCTGTGTTCCCGCTTCCACGCGCGGAGCGGCCAGAATCCCGTCCAGCGCCGCCTGGATCGTCGCAATCTGCTCCGGCTTCTTGTCCTTTAAATAAAGTTCCAGGTACATCTGCGCGATGCTCTGGTCGTCGCCGCTGGGCATCTGCGTCGATCGCAGCCCCCAGTTGTAGCTCTTGCCCACCTGCTCCATCGCGTCGCGGTATCTCGCCTCGTTCAGCGCGTCCGCCGCCGCCATGTACCCCGCGTACAGCACGCTCCACGTCCATATCCGCCCGTCCATGTTGCGCGCGCGGTCCACCACCGTGAAGTACTGCTGCGACCCGGCAAGCTCCGAGTCCGCCACCTTGCGCATCGCCGCGCCCACCGCCTCGGGCGTAATCGCCGGCGACAGGTCCCTGGCCAGCGGCCCGCCATCGTCCGGCGACGAGCCGAACCCGCGCGAGTTGTCCTTCGCAATCCCCACCAGCCGCATCGCCTCCGTGTTGGGCGGGGCCACCGGAGTATCCGTCAACTGCGACGGAAATTGCTGTGCAGCCGCCGCCTGAGTCCGGGGCGTGGCCGCCTGCGGCGAAGCCGTTGGCGGTGTCTGCGGCAAAGCCGTTGGCGGCGTCTGCGGCGTCGCTGCCGGCTGCGCCCATGCGCCCTGTTGAACCGTCCCCAATAAACAAACGCCCGCCGCCATGGCGAGCAATCCCGTCTTCCGCCCAACTACCATCGCCCTACCTCGCTCTTTAACCCGAATCATGATTGACACCAATGAACGCCAACCGCACAAACCACCCTTGCATTCAGCATGGAGAATGATACTCAAACCAATTCACTGCCGTCATTCTGGCGCAGCCCCTGAAAGCCGTCATTCTGGCGTAGCCAGAATCTCCGTATTTGTCTTACCTCCATCGAATCCCCTCATCAACCACCCCGGAACGGCTCTCACTACTCCTCGCGCAGCACCTCCAGCGGCTTCTGCTCCAGAATCCGGTGGCTCGCCATCCAGCCCGTCGCCACGGTCAGCGCCGCTACTCCCGCCAGTGCGCTGAAGTTCAGCAGCAACTGTGCCTTATACGCCACATTCATCTGGAGCAGCAGCGTCCTCACAATCAGGTTGGCAAACCCGATCCCCACCACGCCCGCAACCAGCCCCAGCACGGCAAACTCAATCGAAAAAATCGTCGCAATTCGCCCGCGCGTCGCGCCCAGTGTCTTCAACACCACCACCTCGCGCGTCCGCCGGTACTTTGTCCCCGCAATCGACGACGCCAGAATCACCACCCCCGCAAAAATCGAGAACGCCGCCAGGAACTGGATCACATATGTAATCTGGATCACCACCGCGCGCACTGTCTCCAGCGCCTGCGCCACGTTGATCACCGTCACCGTGGGATACGCCGCATACAGCGCGCGTTGCAGTTCGCCCACCTTTGCCGGGTCCACATGCACTCCGCCACTCCACACCACCGGCAGCCCGTCCAGCGCGGCCTTCGGCAGCGTAAACTCCGCGCGCGAAAACGCGTGCCGCCCATCGGCCTTGGTCAACGCCACCACGGTCGCCGCAATCTGCTGGTCCTCGGCCGCAAACGCAATCGTCGACCCCAGCTTGACGCCCATCCGGTCCGCCTGCTGCTGCGAGATCGCAAGCTCCGGCCTGCGTTCGCCCGCCTTCCACCACTCGCCCGACACCATCTTCGTCCCCACCGGCACGTCCTCGGCCCAGGTCAGGTTCACCCCGCGCGGCATCCGTCCTCGTCGCCCGTTCCTCGGCGTTCCCTGCTCCTGCTCCTGCGCCCTCGCTGCATCTGCCTTTGCCCTCGCCTCGGCCTGCGTCACGCCATCGATCGCCTCAACTCGCGCCGACACCAGCGGCACCAGTTCCGGCTCCGTCGTCACTCCCGGCTGTGCCTTCAGCACCGCGCGAATCCCATCGATCTCGGTGTTTGCAATGTCCACCATATACACATTCGTCATATTCGGCGCGGACGCAATCTGCAACTCATTCACCACCGCCCGCTGCACCAGATACACCGTCATGATCTGCATCACGCCCATGCCCAGCGCCGCCAGCAGCGCCGCCGAAGGGTTCCCCGGACGATAAAGATTCGCCAGCCCATGTCTCAGCGCCGACGGCAGATGCAGCCGTGTGCGATTGAGAAAGAACTTCAACCCCCACAGCACCGCCGCCGATGCCGCCAGCAGTACCAGCAGCACAATCACCAGCCCCACCGAAAAGACCCGCCCCACCTCGGCCGAGTCTGACAGCGTCGTCGCAATCACAGCAATCCCAGCAAGTATCAGCAGAAAAGACCCCGCCTGCATCGGCTTTCTTCGCACCCAGTTCCAGATCGCCGGCCCGAACCCCGCCGCCGAAAACAGGCAGATCCCCTCCAACAAAAGCTCCAGCGAGTGCCCCGGCCAGTGCCTGCGTACCACCACCACGCTCACCACCGTCACCACCAGCGCCAGCGCAACCCACGGCAGCCGCGCCAGCACGCGCCGCACAAAGCCCACTCCCTCGTCGTCGCCAAAGTCCGGCTCCGTATCGCGCCGCAGGATCAGGCTCGGCCTCACTCCGCGAATGTCCAGCAGCGGCGGCAGTGTAAACAGCAGCGTAGTCAGCAAACCCGCGCCCAGCCCCACAAGGATCGCCCTCGGCTGCAAGTGCAGCTCCGTCGGCACATTGATCAGCTTGCCCAGCACCAGCGGAAACGCAAGCTGCACCGCAACCCCCAGCAGCACGCCCAGCAATCCCCCGGCAAGCCCCAGCAGCAGCGTCTGCAGCAGGTAGATCTTCATGATCTGCCCGCTCCGCGCCCCCAGCGACTTCATAATCGCAATCGTATCCAGCCTCTGCTGTAGATGTGCTCGCATCGCCATCGCCACGCCCACCGCGCCCAGCACCAGCGCCACCAGGCTCATCAGCGACAGCAAACTCGTCGCGCGGTCCAGACCTTCGGTCAGCGACGGATTTGTCTCGCGATAGTCCGTAATCTGCGCCTCTGGCAGCAGCGCCGCAACCTTCGCCTTCAGCGCCGCAACCGCCGCATCGGACACCGGCCTGCCATCGCTCGGCGGTGGCAGCTTGAACAGCACTCGCTCGGTCGCATGGTTCCCCGGCCCCAGCAGCCCGGTCGCATCCAGAGCCGCGCGCGAGATCAGCACCCTAGGCCCCGCTTCGAAGTTCCCCGACAGCCGGTCCGGCTCATCCACCACCGTCGCCGCAATGCGAAACGTCTCGCCGCCCACGCGCAAGTCGTCGCCCACATGCAGCCCGGTCCGCAGCAGCAGATCGTCTCCCACCACCACCGACCCCGGCCGCAGCGCATTCTTCAGGCTCATCGCCGGCGCCAGCGTAATCTCCCCGTAGAACGGATACAGCGCAGGATCGACCGCCTTCAGCGACACCAGCAGCGGATTCATCGCGCTCGGCGACGCCGCCATCGACATCATCTCCGTCACCGTCGTCATCTGGACGCCGCCCGCGCGAATCTCGTCCAGCCCCTTCTGCTCCTCCGTATCCGGCGGCTGGTTCGTCTTCGCCGCCAGGTCCGCCGCCATGATCGACCGCGCGCGGTCCAGCAGCGTTGCGCGGAACGACGCCGAAAATCCCCGCACCCCGGTCAGCGCCGCCACTCCAATCGCAACCGAAAGTATTACAAATAGAAACTTCCCGCGCGTATGCCGCATCTCCCGCGCAGCGATCTTCGCCGCCGTTCCCCATGCCAGCCCGTTCGCCATCTAAACGCCCACCGCGGTCCCAGCCTGTGTCTGCCGCTCCGGCCTCGTACGGCCAATGTTCCCGTCATCCGAAATAATCGCCCCATCGCGCAACACGATCCGCCGGTCGGCGCACTCCGCCAGGGTCGCATCGTGCGTCACCAGCACCAGCGTCGTCCCCTCCTTGCGGTTCAGTTCCAGCAGCAGCTTCAGAACCAGCGCGCCGTTGGTCGTGTCCAGGTTCCCCGTCGGCTCGTCCGCCAGCACAATCGGCGGCTGCATCACGAACGCCCGTGCCAGCGCCACGCGTTGCTGCTCGCCGCCCGAGAGCTGCACCGGATAGTGGTCCATCCGGTCGCCCAGCCCAACGCTCGCCATCAGTTGCCGGGCCCGCGCCAACCCATCGCCCTCCGCATTCAGCTCGTACGGCAACAGCACATTCTCCAGCGCCGTCAGTGTCGGAATCAACTGGTACGACTGGAAGACGAACCCCACCGTCTTCCCACGCTCCTGCGCCAGTTGGTCCTCCGGCATGTAGCTGATCGCCGTCCCATTCAACCGCACCTCGCCCGCGCTCGGCGTATCGAGGCCGGCCAGCAGCCCCAGCAGCGTCGATTTCCCGCTCCCCGACGCCCCCATCACCGCCACAAACTCGCCCTTCGGCACATTGAAGTCCAGCCCACGCAGTATCTCCACCGTACGCGCCCCGTTGCGGATCGACTTCCGCAACCCCTCCACCGCAATCATCCACTGCCCTCTGCCTGCGCCTTCACTCACGGCCAAACTCCCTCTGCGTCGCATCAATAGGACGCAGGCATTCCCCTCACGCACTCGCATCTTTGATACGTTGGAACAATGCGGAAAGTTTACCCTGTCTTGCTCTTTGCGTGCCTCCTGCTCACTTTCTCCGTCCCTGCCCAGTCCAAGGCCCCGTCCAAAGCCGCGTCCAAAGCCACGCCCGCGGACCATCGCCCCCTCCTCGTCTGTTTCGGCGACAGCCTCACCGCCGGAGCTGGCGTCGGCCCCGGCGAGAGCTACCCCGACTACCTGCAATCCGCCCTCGACCAGCGCCACATCCACTACCGCGTCGACAACCAGGGCATCAGCGGCAACACCACCAAGGACGGGCTCCAGCGTCTCCCCGGCATTCTCGCCCTCCACCCCGCCGTCGTCCTCGTCGAGTTCGGCGGCAACGACGGCCTGCGCGGCCTGCCTATCGCAGACACCCGCGCCAACCTCGACCGCATCGTCGTTATCCTCCAGCGCGCCCGCATCAAGGTCGCCCTCGCCGGCATCACCCTCCCCCCCGACTACGGCCCCGACTACATCCGCCAGTTCAACCAGACCTACACAATCCTCGCTAAGAAGTACCGCGTCCCCATGCTTCCCTTCCTCCTCAAAGACGTCTACGGCGTCCCCGGCATGATGCAGCCCGACCGCACCCACGCCACCGCCGCCGGCAACCAGATCGTCGCCCGCAACCTGTTGCCGCTCATCCTGCCTCTATTGAAGAAGTAGAGAGCTACCCCGGCCGGGTGCCCCACATCTCTATTCTGAGATGTGGGATTTCCGCGTCGCTACGCCAGCACCACAATCGGCTGCATCAGCGTCCCCGCAATCCGCTTGGCAATCCCCAGCAGCTCTGCCGGGCCGGTAAACACCTTCACCAGCGCCGCGCCAGAGTACTCCGGCAGGTTCACCTGCATCCCATTGCGCAGCCGTCCCGCCGCCTGCTCGTCCACGGTCACCGAAGGCATCTCCGGCAGCAGCGTCCGCGGATGCGGCATCCGCCGCTCGATCTCGTCCGGCTTGCCCGCCAGCGCCTTCAACTCATCGAGCCCGATCGCCTGCGCCAGCCGGAACGCCCCAGCCTGCGTTCTCCGCAGCGTGGCCAGATGCGCGCCGCATCCCGCCAGCTCGCCCAGCTCGTGCGCCACCGAACGAACGTATCCACCCGCCGAAACCTGCATCTCGAACCGCGCCAGCTCGCCCTCCAGCGACAGCAGCTCGAAGCGATGGATCACGATCCGCGCCGGCTTCATCTCCACCGGCTTGCCCGCCCGCGCCAGCTTGTGCGCCGGAACTCCGCCAATCTTCTTCGCGGAAAACACCGGCGGCATCTGTTCCATCTCGCCGTGGAAGCGCTCGGCCAGCCCGCGAAGCTCTGCCAAATTCTTCTCCAGCGGACGGGCCTCACCCGCCGCCGTCCCCTCGGCATCGAAGGTGTCGGTCGCAAATCCAAACCGGATCGCGCCCTCGTAGCTCTTCTCCGCCGTGCCGAAGAACTGCGCCAGCCGCGTGTACTTGCCAAGCAGCAGCGGCAACACCCCGGTCGCCATCGGATCCAGCGTTCCCAGATGCCCCACAGACCGTTCGCCTGTGGCCCTGCGCACAATATCCACCACGTCGTGCGAGGTCATCCCCGCGGGCTTGTCCAGAACCAGGAGTCCATTCATCGTCTATTCAGACTACGCGGTCTTGTAAAAATGCATCGTCCCACTCAGTTCTCCTGGTGGTTCGGTTCGCATTCGTCTCAGTCGGTTCCATCGGAGTAGATCGGTGTTAAGCCTTTGCCTAAATCTCGTCGCCGCCGTGCCGCACCAGCGACAGAAACTCATTCCGCGTCTGCATCTGCGTCTTGAACACCCCGCGCATCGCCGAGGTCACCGTCGCCGAATGCTGCTTCTCCACACCGCGCATCATCATGCACAGGTGCTGCGCCTCCACAATCACGCCCACGCCCTGCGGCGCAATCGCCTCCACAATCGCGTCCGCAATCTGCGTCGTCAACCGCTCCTGCACCTGCAGCCGCCGAGAGTACATCTCCACCAGCCGCGGAATCTTGGACAGCCCGATCACGCGCCCGCTCGGCACATACGCCACATGCACCTTGCCGAAGAAAGGCAGCAAATGATGCTCGCACAGCGAATAGAACTCGATGTCCCGCACCATCACCATCTCGTCGTACTCCACCTCGAAGAGCGCCTCGTTCAGCACCGTCGCCACGTCCATCGCGTAGCCCTGGGTCAGGAACGCCATCGCCTTCTCCACCCGCTCCGGCGTCTCCGCCAGCCCATCGCGCATCGTGTCCTCGCCAATCCGCCGCAGCAGCTCTCGATAAAGCTCCTCGGTCGTCAGTGCCGCGGCTGCTCTCGCTTCTGCCGCAGCCGTTCCCTCTTGCAAAACTGTCCGTGTGCTCATATCGATTCAACCTCTCCCAAACTCATCGCCAATCTCGAACGAATTGTTCCCCGTCTCTTCTATCCTCACTCGCGCAACCCGCCCGCCGCAAAATCCCTGAAAGTTCCGGTAGACCTCAGCCGTAAAGTTCTCCGTCGTCGGCACAAGTTCGCGAAACTCATCCAGCGTATTCAGGTTCATCCCATCGAATCGCTCGATCAGCTGCACCCGCGCAAACTCATCCAGCTCGCCCAGATCGCAGACCATCCCCGTCTCCGCGTTCACCGGCCCGCCTACCGTCACCTCCACCACATAGTTATGCCCGTGCCCATGCGGGTTGTTGCACTTCCCGTAGACCGCACGGTTCTCCTCCGCGCTGTACGCCTCCGAGTGCAGCCGGTGCGACGCGCTCACCCGGTATCGTCGCGACAGATAAGCCCTCGACCCCGCACTCTGCCGCGTCTCTTGAAGCTCGCCGGCCGCCATTCAACGCTCCCCGTAGTAGTCCGCGAATAGATCGTTCATCTCATACACGCGTACCCGCTGCAGCTTCGCTCCAGGGATCTTCCCCTCCAGCCGACGCCAGATCGCAATCGCAATGTTCTCCGTCGTCGGAACCACTCCTGTCCCTGCCGCAAACTCCGCAACCTCCAGATTGAGATGCCGATGGTCGTATACGCTGACCACCTCGCGCTCCAGTATCTCCTTCAGCTCCTTCAGGTCCACCACAAACCCCGACACCGCATCCACCTCGCCCGCCACCGTAACCTCCAACGTGTAGTTGTGCCCGTGCCCATTGCGATTGGCGCACCGCCCAAAGACGCGCTCGTTCTCCTCCTTCGTCCACGCCTCATTCCAGTAGTAGTGCGCCGAAGAAAACTCCGCCTTCCGTGTCAGAAGAATCATGATTGCGCCCGTCCAGCCATGTCGCCGTTACTTGTCCGTTTGTTTGTCATGCCGCAGCAATTTGTTTGTCATTCCGCAGCGAAGCGGAGGAATCTGCTGTTGCTCTTGCCAGTTCTCTCGACCAACCACTCCATTAGATGTAGCAACAACTGCTTTGATGCGTCGCAAATCCGTTCCACGAAGTCTACCGCCCAACCTTGTATCTCCGCCCCTTCCAATCCACCGACTTACTCACCCGATGGTGAAGATGGCTCCGCACCAGCAGCCAGCAGAACATCGGGACCCCGAGAATCGAGATCGCCACATCCGCCGCCGGAAAGTTCGACCGCGCCACCCGCCCATAGAACCGAAACAGCGTGCGCAGCCACAGCAGCCAGAGCAACGCCGTGGCCAACATCAGCCGCGACGCAGACAGCCCCATCGCCACCACCGGCAGCATCAGCGCCAGCACCGGCAACCCGAAGAACAGCAGCAGGTCCAGCGCGCGCCACGCCGCCAGTCCCAGTGGCCGCGGAAACAGCAGCGCAAGGTTCTTCGTCCAGCCCTCCACCATCTCCGGCAGCGTGCGATACATCCGCGCCGCCAGCGCGTCCGGCGCGTAGCGGAAGCGGATCCCGTGCCGCGCCCGCTTGATCTTGCGCGCCAGCGCCACGTCCTCCAGAATCTCCTGCCCCACCACGCGATGTCCGCCCACCGAGAAGTAAGCCTCGCGCTCGACTAATAGAAATTGCCCATTCGCCGCCGCCACTCGGCTCGCCGGATCGCTCACCCGCTTCGGCGGGTAGACGCTCGCCAGCTCCGAGAAGACCAGCGGCATCACCGCCCGCTGCCAGAAGCCCGTCACAATCTGCCGCGGCGAATACGACAGCAGCACCGCCCCATACTTCTTCGCCTCGTGCAGCGCCCGCGACAAATCTCCCGGCTCATGCACCGTGTCCGCATCGGTAAACAGCAGCCACTCGCCGTTCCCATGCGACAAGGCACACTGCGCCCCCGCCCAGCAAGCATTCGTCTTCCCGGTAAATCCGCCCCGCTCGCTCTGGTCCAGCGCCGGCGCCGGGATCACCACCACGCCCTCGCCTTCCACCTCCCGCGCAATCTCCCGCGTCCCATCCGTCGAATCGTCATCGACGACAATCAGCTCCCACTCCACGCCCAGCTCAAACCCCGCCTCCGACTGCTCCACCAGCGACCGCAGGCACTCCCCCAGCACCGCCGCCTCATTGCGCGCCGGCACTACCACCGACAGCCGCAACCGCGTCTCCGCAGACGCCGCAACCGCAGCCGAATCCGCCTCCGCCACTCCGCTCGTTGCCATCCCATCGCCCGCATCGCTCACAGATTCGTATTATAGGAAGCAGGAGCGTGACGTGCGCAAAGCCAGACCAACTCTTCGCAGCGGAATTCTTCTCCTCGCCCTCTGCGCGCTCTCTATCACCTCCTGCGACCGCGGCGACCACCCCGCACGCATCGGCTCCCCCGCACCCCAGTTCACCCTCGCCGACGGCGCGCAGAACGTCGACCTCGCACGCCTCCGCGGCCACATCGTCGTCCTCCACTTCTGGGCCTCCTGGTGCGCGCCCTGCGTGGTGGAGATGCCCAGCCTCATGGCTCTCCAGCGCCGCCTCCCGCAGGTCACCGTGCTCGCCATCAGCCAGGACGAAGACCCCGCCGCTTATCGCGCCTTTCTGCTCGACAACCACGTCGACTTCCTTACCCTGCGCGACCCCTCCGCCCGCGTCCCACACCTCTACGGCACCGTCAAGCTCCCCGAAACCTACATCATCGACTCGCGCGGCATCCTCCGCCGCAAGTTCGTCTCCGCCCAGGACTGGACCAGCCCCGAGATCATCGACTACCTCAGCAAACTCTAAGAATTATTTCCTGTAGGCAAAGGGAACAAAATAATTGTCATTCTGAGCGAAGCTCCCTTGAGAGTCGTCATTCTGGCGAAGCATCCCTTAGAGTCGTCATTCTGAGCGAAGCTCAGAATCCCTGTAGTTGTCTTTCGGATCAGCAATACGCCTTCGGGGATCGCCGCTACACCACGAAGTACTTCGCCTGCGGATGATGCACCACCAGCGCATTTGTGCTCTGCTCGGGCTCGATGTGGTACCCCTCGGTCAGGCGCACGTTGATCTTCTCCTCCGGCTTCAGCAGCGAGAAGATCTTCGCCTGGTCCTCCAGATTGGGGCACGCCGGATAGCCGAACGAGTAGCGCGAGCCGCGGTACTTCTGGTGGAACAGATCGCGCACGTCCGGCGCGTCTTCGCCGTCGATGCCCAGCTCCTTGCGCATCACCACGTGCATATACTCCGCCAGCGCCTCGGCCGTCTCCACCGAGAGCCCATGCAGGTAGAGATATTTTGTGAAGTCGCCGCCCTCGAAGAGCTTCTGCGTCGCCTCGCTTGCTCTGCTTCCGATCGTCACCACCGAGAAGCCGATCACATCCATCCGCCCGGATTTCTTCGGCGAGAAGAAGTCCGCAATCGACAGCAGCCGTCCCTCCCTTTGCCGCGGAAAATTGATCCGCAGCAACTCCCTGCTCTGCCCTTCCGGATCCCCGCTGCTGCCTTCGGGATCGTAGACGATCACCTCGTTGCCCTCGCTCTG
>PLOT01000317.1 GCA_003142215.1 Granulicella sp.
TTGGTCTCGATGGACGGGCAGTAGCGCGGGCCGATGGCGGAGATCTGCCCGGTATACATGGGCGAGCGATGCACGTTCTCGCGGATCAGGCGCAGCGTCTCCGGCGTGGTGGTCGCGATGTAGCAGCTCACCTGGGGCAGCGCCGGAACCCAGGCCGCACCTTGCCGACTTGCTGCGCGGAAGCTGAATGGCGTCGGGTCGGCGTCACCCGGCTGCTCCACAAACTTCGACCAGTCGATGGTGCGGCCATCCAGGCGCGGCGGGGTTCCGGTCTTCAGGCGGCACTCGCGCAGGCCCAGCCGTTTGAGCGCTTCGCCTAACAACACCGAAGCCGGTTCGCCACTGCGCCCCGAGGCATACTGCTGCTCGCCGCAGTGGATGATGCCATTGAGAAATGTTCCAGTGGTGACGACCACGGCCCCGGCGTGGACCACGCGCCCATCGCGCAGGCGCACCCCGGTCACACGACGCGTATTTTCTGTTCCCTGTTCCCTGTTCCCTGTTCCCTGTACTTCAAGGTCCACCACCTCGGCCTGCTTGATGAAGAGATTCGGCTGGCTCTCCAGGACCTCGCGCATCTTGACCCGGTAGAGGGCCTTGTCGCACTGCGCTCGGGGCGACCAGACGGCGGGCCCGCGCGAGGTGTTAAGCAGGCGAAACTGGATGCCGCAGGCGTCGGCGATCTCGCCCATGATGCCGCCCAGCGCGTCCACCTCGCGCACCAGATGTCCCTTGGCGATGCCTCCGATGGCTGGGTTGCAGCTCATCTGCGCGATCAGGTCGAGGTTCAGGGTGAACAGCGCCGTGCGCAGCCCTATGCGTGCGGAGGCCATCGCCGCCTCGCAGCCCGCGTGACCGGCGCCGACCACCACCACATCGAACTGTTCGGTAAACGCCATCCCTCCATTTTATGTGTCCAATCGCATCTTCTTGAAGCTCTTGGGGTCTAAGATAGGGAGACTCGATTCAGAGCGTCCAATTCAAGCGCCTAAGTTGGAGAGAAGAGAACGATGCGACTCCGCACGATAAGTCTGATCGCATTTGGCCTGATCCTCGGCCTGCCAGCCTTTGTTGCAGGCGCCGCGCAGACTGACCCCACCACCGTCGACCAATTCGCAGCGCCGCCGCAGCAGGACGTGCCGGAGACCAGCGTTCCCACCCTGCACGTCACGTCGCGCGAGATCGTCGTAGACGTTGAGGTCACCGATGCCAACGGCAACCCGGTGCACGGCCTCAAACAGTCCGATTTCAGCATCGAGGAGAACGGCAAGCCGCAGCCCATTCGCAGTTTCCGGGAGTTCGGCACGGAGATCCCGGTCGCGGAACTGGCTCCGCCAAAGCTCCCGCCCGGGGTCTTTACCAACAGCCAGTCGACGCCGGCCAGCGGCCCGGTCAACATCCTGCTGCTGGACGCGATGCATAGCAATAATGTCGATATCGTTCGCTCGCTACAGGGCGCGACCGCGTATCTGACCACGATGCCGCAAGGCACCAAGGTCGCAATCTTCTGGCTCTCCGATAGCGGACTGCACATGTTGCAGGGATTCACCTCCGACCGCGACTCGCTGCTGCGGGCGGTGCGTACTGGCCGAATCGATATCGGGGCGTGCCTGAATGGACAATGCCTCACCCGTTACTTAATGGATAAGAACACCATCGACGCGATGAACCAGATTGCGGCGTATGTCGCCGGCATCAAGGGCCGGAAGAACCTGCTCTGGTTTACCCCAGGCATGCCGGTCGATCTGATGCGCGACGGCGGCTATGGCTGGGCTCCAGCTCAATTGCAAAACCAAAGCCGGGGCGGCAATAGCAGAGGCGGCATGTTTGGCAACGACGTCGCAGGCCCGGACATGAGCCTGGTGCATCGTCTGATGGATGTCTATGAGCGCTTCACCGCCGAGCAGATCGCCGTCTCTCCTATAGATCCGCGAGGCGTTCTGTTCAACATGGGAATGGCACAGTTGAAGGCAGAGGCGGTTGCGGAGGATACCGGAGGCGAGGCCTTCTACAACAGCAACGATCTGAAGGCGTCGATCGCCAAGGCCATTAGTGACGGCTCGTGGTTCTACACCCTTACCTACATCCCGCCCAAGCAGAAGGACGACGGCCACTACCACCGCATCAAGGTCGAGCTCGTCGACCAGCCGAAGCTGCATCTGGTGTATCGCCAGGGATACAACGCCGAGCGAGTGCCGACACTGGATGCGCCAGCTCCCGGCCCTGCCCTGATGAAGGCGTCGATGGAGGGCAAAGCGCCGGTCGCCACGCAGATTCTGTTCGACGTGGGGGTGTGGCCCAGCTCGCAATCCAGCCCAGCCGCCGGCCCGCAACCGCAACCGGTGACAAAATCGAAGGTTGGCAAGACCATCCGCTACGAGATACACTACGGCTTCCCTCCCAGCGAGATCGCCTTCACAGAAGAACCCGATGGGACGCTCCATGGATCGTTGGAATTCGACGCAGTCGCCTACGACATCTTCGGCAAGCGCGTCGCCTTGCTCACCCAGACCGTTCCGATGAACCTCACCCCGGCGCAGTACGATGAGTTCGTCGCCAAGCATGCGTTCTCATTCGTCCAGCAGCTCGACCTGCCGCTGGGACAGATTTCACTCCACGTCGGCATTCTGGACAAAGTCACCAGTAAGGTCGGCACGCTGGAGGTTCCCGTCTACGTGTATTCCCTCAATGCCAAGCAACGCGCCGCCCTGCCCCCCGACGTAATCCCCTCACCGTGCCCTCCGCGTTGCCCGCTGCCTACGCCTGCCGCTGCGGCTGCAACGCGTTAGAACTCCAGGCGAAGGCCGAGCTGGATCTGGCGCTCGTGGGCCTGGCTGGTTGAGGCGGCGGTGTACGCGCCGAAGGGCTGCACGTTCAGGCCCTCGGTGGCCACGGTTGCCGCATCCTGGAAGACCAGCGGAGTTACCTCTGGCCCCGTCGTTCCGTTCAGGGGCACCGGCGTGCCCACCAGGAACGCCCGCTGCGTAATTCCCGAGTAGTTCCTCCGATTCGTAACGTTGAAGGCCTGCGCCGATGCGCGCAGGCGCAACCCCTCGCCTGCCATCGTCCGTCCCAGGCGGAAGGTGCGGCTCAGGCGCATGTCGAGGTTGGCGGAGTCGGGCAGGCGCAGCGTGTTGCGCCCCACGGTGGGCAGCACCACCGAGCCGCCCGAGCCGTTGATGCTCTGGTGGCCGCCGGCGAGCCGCGTTCCGCCGTAGATGTCGTAGCTGTAGCCGCGCCCGCTCGATTCGGAGAAGATCCAAGCCGCCGACCAGCCATGGAGAAGCCTCCACGCCGTTCGTTCGGCTGTCGCGGAGATTCCCGACCCACCGTTGCTGTTCAACTGGGGCGACCAGACGATTGTGGCCACCACGCGATGGGGAAAGTTCAGCGCCGAGAGCCCCTTGTCGTAGCGCACCGTGAAGGGATCGAACTGGCCGTTGGTGCGCGGCACCGCGCCCGCGCTCTGGCCAAAGTCGATGGCCTTTGACCAGGTCCAGGCCACGCGGAAGCCCAGTCCTCGCCCAACCCCGCTATAGCCGTCGCGGCCCGATCCCATCCCGCGGCGCGCCTCCAGCGTCATTCCCTGGTAGCTGGCATTGGCGTTGGACACAAGGTCCGTCACCGGGCCGAAGCTGGGAGCGGCGCGCGCGGTGTAGACCGGAACGGCGAAGGTCTCGCCGTCGCGTACGCCGATTGCGCCGGTTCCGCCCTGTAGCTGGAACTCCTGCACGCCGGTCGAGGGAGCGATGTTGATGTCCACCGAGTTGGGCAGTTGCCGGTCGAGGTTCAACACATAGCCCAGGCGGCCCAGCACTCCCGCACCCAACCCGTGCTCGATGGAAAACGTACCCTGCTGGACTTCAGGCAGACGAAAGCGCCGGTCAAAGACGACTGCCGAGGTGGTCGCCGCAACCACTCCAGTCGGCGGCGCGAGAAACGAGCAGGCGTAGCCAAAGCCGACTCCCGTGGCAGACTGCGGACAGGCCGTCTCGGTGGTGGGCAGAATGCGCACGCGCGTCGTCGAACTGGGCAGCGCCGTGTCCAGCAGCGCCGCGCGGATGGTTGCGCCGGGCAGCTTGCCGAAGTAGACGCCGTAGCCGATGCGAACCACTCCGCGCCCCACTCCGAAGGGCTGCCACGCAACGCCCAGCCGCGGGCCGAAGTTGTTGCGGTCCTCGGGGAAGACGCTGGCGGCCCCAACCGCGCCGAAGACCGCGTCCAGCGCCGCGTTCGGCTGCTGCGGAAGCGGCAGGAACTGGTACTCGAAGCGCAGTCCCGCGTGGATGGTCAGCCGCTGGGTTGCACGCCAGTCGTCCTGAAAGAAGCCCGCCCAGTCCTGGGTATGAAAGGTTACGCTCTGCTGGCCGAAGCTCTGCGAGTACGAGCTGAAGCAGAAGTAATGCTTTGCCGCAGTGATCGACGGGCAGCCGCCGTTGGGATACGCGTGTACGTTGAAGGTGTAGTCGGTAATCCAGTCCACCAGCCCGCCCGCCTTGCCGCCGGTGGCGCCGCTGTCGTAGCTGAACGTCCCCTCGGCGTTGGTCAGCGAGTCCGTGTAGTCGCGGAGCGCGCTGAAGTCGCCGCCGAACTGCAAAAAGTGATGCCCGCGCACCCATCCGGCGAGGTCGGCAAGCTCCAAGCGGCGCTCGTCGGGATAGGCTTTCTGGCCCAGCGCCGACGGCGTTCCAAAGACCAGCCCCTGCGGCCCGATGGAGACCTCCGGCGGCATTCCTCCCGGCCCGATGTTCGGCTCCTGCGCGAGCGGAGTCTGGGCCGACTCGTACTGCAACTGACGCCCATACTGCACGCGCAGCTCGTTGCTCAGGCGGCTGTTGATGAACTGAATCCAGCGCGCAACGCCCGCGTCCACCTTGCCGTAGCTCGATCCCAGGCTGGCCACGCCGCGGTCCACTACCGCCTCCGAGCGCGCTCCCGCGGGCGAGTTCCAACGCGCCCGATTGTACTCCAGGACCACACGGCTGCCGCTTCCGTGCTGCCAGTCCACGCGCCCGAAGTTCACCGTCTGGTCCGCACGCCGGGCGACGGTTCCTGTCAGGCTGTTGAGGTAATTCAGGGCCGCATTGGTCTGGGCCGGGGTTACGCCACGATTGGCCAGCAGAGCCGTCTGCGTCGCCGTCAACGAATAAAAACCTGCGTAGCCTGGAGCGGAGATTGCAGGAAAGTTCCGATTCTGCGCATCGAACGCATAAAAATAAAACAACTGTTGTCGCTGGTCCGTGTTGCTGCGCGTCCAACTGCCATCGTTTGTGCTGGAGGTAAATCCCGGAACCGGCCCGCCAATGCTCCCGCCAAACTGTTGCCGCTGGTCCTGCGGCTTCACCACACCGCTGGTCACCACGCCGTCCGCGTAGCTCGACGCAATGGAGAACGGATTGGCCGCTGCCCACGCGCTATTGCGCAGCGTGTAGAAGGCCATCCCATGCAACCGTGTCCCACCCGAGCGCGAGACCGTCGTCACCACCCCGCCCACGCCGTGTCCATAGAGAGCCGAGCCATAGGCAGTTGCATCGCCCTGCCCCTGCACGCGGAACTCGCGCACCGCCGCCTGCGAGAAGACATAGGACGAACCCGCCCGCTGTCCGCCGTCGGCCACCGAACCCGCGCCGCTTCCCACGCCCGACGCGCGGTCGTAGACCGCGTCCGACCCCGCCGCGACCTCTTCCTCCACGCCCGCGCCCGCCGCCGCACCGCTGAAGCCCTGGTCGCCGCTCGCTCCATCGGTGCGCGAGCTGTTCTGGGTGAGCGCGACCCCGCGAAAGCTCAAGTCAGCGGAGTTCTCATCCCCGCTCGCCGCGCCATTCGCCCCGGCAACGGTCAGCGCCAGCGAGCGCCACTGGCCGCCATTCACGGGCAAGGCAGCCAGATCCGACTCGGCCAAATCCGTTCCGCCGCTACTGGCCCCACTCGGCGAGTTCGGCTGTCCAGAGACAGGCGGTCGCATCCGCGCCTCGATCTCGGTCACGTCGCCCAGCCCCACCTCCACCGGCTCCGGAAGCGTCAACTCCACCCCAGCTTCCTCCACCGACAGCTCGTACTCGCCCACCGGCAGGCGCACCAGCAAAAATTCACCCTTCGACCCCGAGCGTGTCCGCATCGCAAGTCCCGTCTCCAGATCGCGCGCTACCACCAACGCCCCCTCCACCGGCGAGCCCGCGGCACTCAACACCTGCCCGCCGATTGCGCCATCCGTTCCACTCTGCGCCCACACGCAGCCACCCAGGCCGAAGGCCAATATAACCGCGCAGCAGCCCAACCAACTCAGCCTGCCGCGCCCAGACCTCATTTCATCCCCCTTTAAGCTCTGATTTCCGGGCAATGATTCCCGGACGAAAAGAAGACGACAGCAAGAGGCATTTCCGCGCAATACCACCCAAACCTGTTCCTGAGCACAAGCCCGTGGCCCTCGCGTGTGCCATTTCGGGAACACGCAGCGCGGTACCTACCGAGTAGCCGAAGACTAACCGACTTTTCCCGATTAGGGAATTCTAATCTTCGTTTGGGATTTTCTGCCGGTACGCGCTGCGCATAGCGCCTCTGCGCTGACAGAGGGAGCGCGTGCCTCATCCATCCCCAGTCGCACGGTACGCGCGAGCGTTCAGGATTCCACGCCGGCTCACATTTTTCTCTTATCTTCCGATAACAGATGTGAGGTCATAAGATGTCCGCCGAGACGTATATCGCAAAGACGATCGAGAACGCGCCCGACGCCATCGCCAGCCATGTGCGGTGGAAGATCACCCTGCTGCTGGCCGCTCGAATGCGCGAGCCGCTGAGCGAACGCGCCACCCGCTCCCTCCAGCATCCCGAGGAGGACTCCATCCGCAAATGGCTGCTCAGTGAGCATACGCTGCACCTGCGCGGCACGCCGCAATACCAGGCCGCGCTCGACCTGCACGCGGCGTTTCATCAACAGATGCTCTCCATCGCAAATCTAATCAACGGCGGAGACTACGAACAGGCCGAACGCCTGATCAACGCCGCCGAACCCTTCCAGAGCGCCTCCACCGCGCTGGCCAACGCCATCATGGCGCTCGACCGCACGCCAGCCGGAAAGTCTGCCCCTCAGAAATAAAATCCTGCTGTTGCGTGAAAGACTTCGACTTCATAGACGCATGGGGCCCACACGAACCCGCAGGCCCCCGCAGTCCGCCAGCACGGAGTTCGGCGTCTTGCGCCGGGATTATTTCTTCGGCGTGTACTCGCACCACACCAGATTGTCGCGATAGTCGATGTGCAGCACCAACTGGGTCAGTGCCGGCGCGCCGATAAACCCCGATATTTCCACTCCGTCATTATGCGAATCCTTAGTCGTGTCGATTGAGGTCATGCTGGGCGAATCCAGGCGCAGGCCGGCAAATGCCAGGGTAAACTTGCCTGCCTCATAGACCTTGTCCACCGCGCCCTGGATGCCGCGGATCTCCATGCTGCTGTCGCCCGAGACCTTGGTCACCTCTCTGGCCGCGGCGGGAGAGATCAGGTTCGTCTCCGCTCCCGTATCCAGGATGAAGAGCTTTTCCTTCCATGAGCTGTTGTCCTTCATCCGCTTCGTGTCGACGATTCCCGTTGGCATCAGCAGGAAGTGGCCGCCGTCCCCGCTGCGATAGACGTGCTGCCACTTCTCCATTCCCGGCGCGACATACGGGTCGTGCGGCTCAACCACCGCATCGTCCCCCGCCGCTTCCAGCTTCGCTCGCTCCGCTTCAGTCTCGCCAGGCCGCAGAGGCAGCGGAGCGATGCGCAGCTCGTGTTTGGGGAAGTCCAGCGTCAGCAGGGAGGCGTCGAAGACATCGCCGCCGATCAGCCCGTCGGAGTCCAGCACGCTCCACTTCTCCAGAATATCCACCGGGCAGTTGGTGAACTCGATGCCGCCGATCTTGACGCTCGCCACATGCGTCACCGAGGTCTTTACGACGCTCTTGTCGCCGACGCCCCCTATCTGCGTAGCGTCCTCGCGCTGGATGCCGAGAAACATCGCCGCNNCCATCCGTCACCGCCTCCATCGGCACCTTCACCTCGCGCGGCGAGGTTGGCGCCATGCGGCAATCCGACGCGTGGTAGAGAGACTCCTTCTCCAGGCTCGTCTTCAGCTTCGCCCTGTTCTCTTCGCTGATCTGGTTGCTGTGCACGGCGTAGTCGGTCCACTTGGCCAGCCGCTCCTTGCGAGGCAGGGTTGCGATCCACGCCGAATTGATGTCGTCGTCCGTGGGGTGCAGCGCGTATGCCTGCTCGATCATCCGCTTGCTGGAGTCATGCATTCCCGCGAGTCCATCGATCTCGGCGATCCCGTAGTAGGCGCGCGCGTTGCACAGGTCCGCCTGGGCCGCCTTCTGAAACTGGACGAATGCCGCGCGCGGATCGCCCTGGCGCAGACGCACATCGCCCAGCGCGGTCAACGCCATCGAACTCGTCGGCGCAGCCGCCTCCCACGCCTCCGCATCCTTCGCCGCGTCGTCCACCTTGTTCTGCGCAATCAGAGCGCGCACAAGCCCCTCGTGTGCCGCCTCATTGTCCGCACTCTTCGCCAGCAACGCGCGGAAGAGAACCTCCGCTGGGGCGAAATCCCCCTTGTTCAGTTCCGTCTCAGCCGGGTTGGGCGCGGTCGAGTTTACCGAGCAAGACTTCCTCACCGGCGCGGCTGGAGTCACAGGCGTCTTCGTTCCAACAGCCGCAGCCGGAGCCGCAGCCTGGGCTTGCGCGTGAGCTACAACGCCGCTGGCCGCCAATCCGGCCAACACAAACCAACCGATACACATCTCCGCCAGCAACAACCGGGCCCTCGCCACCGTTCTCTCCTCTAAAAGTGCGATGGCGGAATCATATCTTCTCGGCCTTCATTTGCAATCTTTTTTCCATCACCGCGATGGCCTCGGCGCTCTGGTCCACCATGCAGAAGGCGCGGCCGTTCTTCGCCGCGGCCTCGCCGGTAGTCCCGCTCCCGGCGAAGAAGTCCAGCACCAGGTCGCCGGGGTTGGAGTGAACGCGCACAATCCGCTCCAGAATCCCCAGCGGCTTCTGCGTGGCGTAACCAGTCTTCTCCTTGCCATTGGTGGGCACGATGGTGTGCCACCAGACGTCGGTCGGCGTCTTGCCGCGCGCGGCCTTTTCGGCGCCCACCAGCCCCGGAGCCATGTAGGGGATGCGGTCGCTCTCGCCCAGGTTGAAGGTGTAGTGCTTGGGATCGCGCGTGTACCAAAGGATGTTGTCGTGCTTGGCGGGCCATCGTTTGGTTGCGCGCGCGCCATAGTCGTAGGCCCAGACGATCTCGTTCTGAAAGCAATCGCGGCCAAAGATCTCGTCCAGCATCACCTTGCAGTAGTGGACTTCGCGGTAGTCGATGTGGAAGAAGAGGCTGCCGGTGGGCGCGAGCACGCGGTGCGCCTCCAGCAGACGCGGGCGCAGAAAGCCGAGGAAGTCGTCGAACTGGTCGGCGTAGCCCGTGGGCTTTGCAGAACCGGCCTCTCCGGCTGCGAGGTCGCTGAACTCATCCTTCACCAACTCCGTGCGGTACCTGTGCCCTCCGAAGCCTACGCGGTCGCCCGTCTCGTCGCGCACCGTCTTCATGCGCAGACGCGTCTGCCGCCGCCCGGTATTGAACGGGGGGTCGATGTAGATCAGCGCCACCGAACCGGTCGCCATCTTTCGCAACGCCTCCAGATTGTCGCCCTGCACGATGCGGTTCAAATCGCCTCCCTTTCCTTTGCCCCTCCAGAGTATCCGAACGGCGCTTTGCAAACTGAAACAATGGCCCTGCGCCCGGGGCTGAGACCTTTCGACTCCAGCGCGGCGAGGAGTATCGTTTCAAGGACCCCTGAATGCGCCGATCTGGTGTGCTGAAATGGCAGACGCTGTAGCTCTCAAGCCTCGCAAGCCACAATCCACACCCGCCAGTGCAGCGGATGCGAAGAGTTCTGCCTCCAACACGCCCACTGCGCCCGACGAGACCTCTGTGCCCACGCGCGCCTTCGCCATGCTCTCCGATCGCGGCCGCGTGCGCCACTCCAACCAGGACGCCTGCGCCGCGCTGCCTGAGCATGGAGTCTTCGTCGTCTGCGACGGCATGGGCGGCGCGGCCGGGGGCGAGGTTGCCAGCCATCTGGCGACGGAGGCATTTCTGGGCCGCCTCGCCCATAGCCATTGTCCCGCATCCGGTCCAGCCGCAACTCGTCCCCGCGCGCGGCTCGCAGAGGCCATTCGCGCCGCCAACCAGGCCGTCTACCGGCACTCGCGCAAATTGCCCAGCCTGCACGGCATGGGCACAACGCTGGTCGCGCTGCTTTGGGATGATGAAGCGCAGCGGCCAGAAGATGTGCCAACAAGCCCCAGGTTATGGATTGCGCATGTGGGCGACAGCCGCTGCTATCTCTTCCGCTCCGGCGAACTGCACCAGCTCACCGAGGACCACTCGCTGGTGGAGGAGCAGGTGCGCGCCGGCGTGCTGAGCCGAGTGCAGGCCACAGCTTCGCCGATGCGCAACATCATCACCCGCGCCATCGGGTCGCAGTCCACGGTCGAGCCGGAGATCGCTTCGCACGCCGCACAGTCCGGCGATCTGTACCTGCTCGCCTCCGACGGCCTCACCCGCGAGCTGGACGACGAGGAGATCGCACAGATTCTCGGCTGCACCGCTGGGCCGGCGGAGCTAGCCGCAGCCTGCCGCGACTCCGACCGCCGGAACTACGCCACAGCCGGCACGGCTCTACAGGCCGCGCTCGATACCGCCTGCCATGCGCTCGTAGAGGCCTCCAACGCAAAGGGTGGCCGGGACAATATCACTGTCCTGTTGGTCGCCTGCCCATAGAACACTCGGAAAGACTGGCCCTCTTCCAACGGCGAACTCCGGTCCCCCATCGAAACGGACCTGCATCCTTTAGACTCGTACACGAAAGGAGAGACCAGTGCGCAACGGGAGTGCACGCCTCTTTCGAGTCGCGCTGGCCGCCAGCCTCAGCATCTCGGCGCTGCTCTACTTTGCGTGGAGCTGGCGCTGGCCGCTGGTGGGCGATGCATCGCTGATCCACTACATTGGGTGGCTGATTGAGCGCGGCTGGGCTCCGTACCGCCAGCTCGGCGACATGAACATGCCCGGCTCGTACCTGATCGAGATCGCCGCCATGCACGTGTTTGGCATGGGCGACCTGGCGTGGCGACTCTTCGACTTCGCATTGATGGGAGCCGCGGCCGTGGCCTTCTTCGTGATTACGCGCCGCGCGGGTGCCCCATCCATGACGGTCTCATCGTCGTGGGTGGGATCGGACAATGGCTG
>PLOT01000010.1:0-2524 GCA_003142215.1 Granulicella sp.
ATGGTGGCCGGCTGCTCGCCCGATGGGCCGCCGGGAATCTAACCCCGTTTGTGGGGGAAACGACCCTCCCAGGTCTGTGACCGCACCACAAACAAGAGCCGGGAGCCTGCCAACCGCAGACTCCCGGTTTTCTCTTGCGTGATGGAGAAAACTTGACGCTGTTTGGGATCAGGAGTTGGGAGCGCGTCCGCGTGTTTCGGTGGGAACGTTCATCTGAGGCTGCGACCTCACCCACTCCGCCGGAATGTAGTCCGGCCCAACCGACTCCAGTACAAACGCCAGCGACTGGCTGTATATCTCGTGCATCAGCGAGCGCGGGTTGCCGAGCGCCGGCGCGCGTCCGATCTCGC
This sequence comes from Granulicella sp., assembly GCA_003142215.1. Taxonomy (GTDB): domain Bacteria; phylum Acidobacteriota; class Terriglobia; order Terriglobales; family Acidobacteriaceae; genus Edaphobacter. Next base: position 351 of record PLOT01000010.1, read on the forward strand.
CCAGCGGTACGCGATAGCAGCTCAGCTTCTGCGCCTTGTCGAACTGAAAGAGCTTCGGCGCCTCTGCCTCGATCAGGTCGTACGCCGCCGCCAACTCCTTCATCTGCCGCGGGTCGGTGGTCAGCTTCGCAGCCAGCGCGCGCAGATAACGGAAGCGCCACAGGCTTTCATCCAGCGTAATGTTGCACAGCGCAAAGTGACGGAACCAGTCGAAGCGCGTGGTCAGCTCTGCGGCCTGCTCTGCCGTCAGGTGCGGGCGCGCGACCTCCAGCGCCGTGGCCATCTCGTCGAGCCGCTTCCTGCATCCCGCCTTCTCCTTCGCGATGCGGTCGATGTTCTCCAGCGTGGGCTCGAGATACGCAGCGTACTCCGGCAGATAGTTGCGGTTGGTGTAGCGCAGCAGCACCTCGCGCCGCGCAATGTTGCCGGCAAAATCCGCGTTGGTGGACGATCCATGCCCCAGCGGCGACCAGCACCAGGTACACGCGTCCTCCGACGCACGCATGAAGGTGACGATGGCAGGCGCGGCGGCCGCGCCGTAGATCGCAGTCGCCCAGTCCAGCCACATCCGCCCCAGATCCGCGTTGACATCCCACGACAGCTCCCGCCACGCGTAGATGCAGTGCCCGTTGACGATGTCTGCCAACAGGTCGAAACTCTCCGGCTGGCTCGTCCCCCGCGCATCGATCTGCACCCCGCCGGTCGCGCCGACCAGCTTCAGCGCGCGCTGCATCGTCGTCGCCGTGTAGTTCACCGTCGAGGCAGGGAAGTACTGGCGTCCGATGAATTGGCCCACCTGCTGGTACTCCACCATCTCCGTGTGCGGTGCGCACTTGCCGAGCAGTGTGGTGAAGCGCGCATTCGGCTCGCAGTCCGAGTGGTAGACCTTGGTCTGCATGATGACGTCGCCGGGCGTCTCCTTGATCACGCGTCCCCACAGCTCCGGATGGCTCAGCCCAAACTGCCCGTACCCCGGCGCATGCACATAATTTGTCCCCAGCCAGTGCGGGCTGCCGCTGGACCACGTGCGCAGGTGCAGCCTCTTGCCCATCGGCTTCAGCAGCGCGTGGTAGCGCGAGATGAACTCATAAAGCTCATTGGGAAATTTGTCCAGCCCCGTCTTCTTGCAGCGCGCATCCTGGCAATACGCGCTGTAGTTGTCCCAGAAGGTNNGACTCATGCGAGTTCGCCTCCGGTGTGCCCTTGATCGTCGGGTAGGCCTTCAGCGCGGCGGCATACAACGCCGGAGACCAGGTTGCAAAGTTGTTGCCGTAGGGCAGAAGGGCGTAGACATCCACGTCGGCGTCGTGAAACTCCTTCACTCGCACAGCATTCTGCGACTTATGTGTCTCGCCCGCCGCCACCAGCTCCTTCTGCTGCGCCGCCGTGAGTTGCCCGAAGACATCGGTCAGCGACTGAAGTGCCGGTGAAGCAGCCAGATTCGCGATAAAAAAGTTTGCCCCGAAGATCGCCGTCTGCTCGGCGACCGGGTAATCCGGGTGCCACGTCGCATTGCGCAACGCAAACTCCGGATTCCGCCGGTAGGCAGCAGCGCGGCGCGCCACCCAGTGCTGCGGCTCACCCGCCGCAAACAGAAGCGACCGAGGCCGCGCCCCCCAGACGACCGTCCCGCCGGTGTATGTCACCGCGTAGCCATCCTGCCTGGGCACTTCGGCCGCGGGCAGATGTCCCTCCGAGGCGAGCGCCAGAACAATCGCTCCCGCCGTAGCCTTGGGCGCACCCTCGTAAGTTGAAATCGCTGACTCAGGCAGCTTCAGCCGTACCGCCAGAATGCGCGCCGCGGATTGAATCGCCGCGTGGCCATTGGCCGGAACCAGGATCGACTTCGGGCTGGACGCAGGCGCGTCGGCGAAGAGATTGAGCGGGCGGATGAGGCTGGCTCCAACGCCAGTCATTCCGGCCAGAAGAAGAAAATCGCGTCGCGTGGTGGACGAGTCAACAGTTTGCTTGGGCGACGAGTCGGTAGCTTGATTGGCCACGGGGAGCCTCCTGGGTTGTTCTGCGGCGTGCATTCGTCAATACGCGCCCGAAGACAGACTAGTCTCAATCGCGCTGCAAAAGAACGGAATTCGCGGCGGTGCGCAGCTTGTAGCCAAGTCTCCCCCTCCGGATTATTTTTCATGTGACATAAGCAAACAAAAAGCGAATATAAT
>PLOT01000010.1:2543-3164 GCA_003142215.1 Granulicella sp.
CAGTTGCACCCGGAGTATCGCGGCCGGCCGGTCGCCGTCGTCCCCACCCTGGCCGACACCACCTGCTGCATCGCGGCCAGCTACGAGGCCAAGGCGCTCGGCATCAAGACCGGCACGCAGGTTGGCGAGGCCAAGCGCATCTACCCCCAGATCATCCTCGTCATGGGTGAGCACGGCGTCTATGCCGACTACTCGCGGCGCATCGCGCAGGCAGTCGAGCGGTGCTGTCCCGTCGCGCACACGCCCTCGATCGACGAGATGGTCTGCGAGCTGATGGGCCGTGAGCAGGAACCACCGCGCGCCCGCCAGATCGCACTCGCCATCAAGCAGGCGATCAAGGACGACGTGGGCGAGACGCTGCGCTGCTCCATCGGCCTCGCGCCCAACCGCTTCCTGGCCAAGATTGCCAGCGACATGCAGAAGCCCGACGGGCTGATTGGCCTTTTGCCCTCGCAGCTCCCAAGAGCCATCGCGCATCTGGCGCTACGCGACATACCCGGCGTCGGCGCGCGCACCGAGGCGCGCCTCAACGCCAAGGGTATCCATACCATGGAGCAGCTCCTCGCGCTCGACCGCAAGGGAATGCACGCGCTCTGGAACTCCGTCTGGGGCGACCGCCTC
>PLOT01000006.1 GCA_003142215.1 Granulicella sp.
GACGTTCTCGACCAACAGACTGCAGCGCTCCAGCATTGTCTGCTGAAGAACGCACGCCGAGCAGTTCAGGTGGATACAGATTGCGTCGCAGTTCGGCTTGTTCATCAGCCACGCTGCTCTTTTGTTTGCGCGAGGGATTTAGTCTGGTGGGAGTTGATTGGGGGATTGGGGCGAGATGAGAATTTGGCGCGGGTTGGCAGTTGCGGGCGTGGTGGTGGGGTTAGGTGTAGTTGCGGCGGGACGAGTTGAGGCGCAGCGGCTGCCGGGTGGGGTTCGACCGGAGCACTATTCGCTGGTGATTGCGCCGGACCTGAAGGCGGCGACGTTTGTGGGGAGCGAGACGATCGATGTGGTGCTGGATGCGCCGACCAACGCGATTACGCTGAATGCNNGAGATTGAGTTTGGGGCGGTGAAGGCGTTTGTAGAGCCGGTGGGGGTGGTTGGGGGAAAGGTCCGGACGGTTGTGCCTGGGCGAGCTTCATCGGGGTCCTTCGACTCCGCCTCCCGCGATGAGACCGCGAGAGGCTCCGCTCAGGATGACAGCGGTGTTGGCGGGTTGGAAGCGGTGGTGACGCTGGATGCGGCGAAGGAGCAGGCGACGTATACCTTTGCGCAGGCGCTGCCGGCGGGGCGGGTGACTCTGAAGATTGAGTACAAGGGGATTCTGAACGACAAGCTGCGCGGGTTCTATCTGTCGAAGACGAAGGCGCGGCGGTATGGGGTGACGCAGTTCGAGGCGACCGACGCGCGGCGGGCGTTTCCCAGCTTCGACGAGCCGGCGTTGAAGGCGACATTTGATGTGACGCTGGTGATGGATGCGGGCGACACGGCGATCTCGAACACGCAGATGGTTTCGGACACGGCGGGGCCTGCGGCGGGAAAACATACGGTGGTGTTTACGACGACGCCGCGAATGTCGACCTACCTGGTGGCGTGGCTGGTGGGGGACTTCAAGTGCAGCGAGGGGAAGGCGGATGGGGTGGCGATCCGGGTGTGCGCGACACCGGACAAGGTAAAGCTGACACGGTTTGCGCTGGACGCGGCGAAGCAGACGCTGCGCGATTACGACCGGTACTTCGGAATTAAATACCCGATGGCGAAGCTGGACCTGGTGGCGGTTCCCGATTTTGAGGCAGGAGCGATGGAGAACTTCGGGTGCATTACATTCCGCGAGACGGACCTGCTGGTGGATAAGAAGGACGGCGCGCTGGCAGCCAAGAAGGAGGTTGCGGAGACCGTGGCGCACGAGATGGCGCACCAGTGGTTTGGTGACCTGGTGACGATGGCGTGGTGGGACAATCTGTGGCTGAACGAGGGATTCGCGACGTGGATGGAGACGAAGGAGGCGGCGAAGGCCCATCCGAAGTGGAAGTACGAGCAGGACGCGGCGGTGGAGATGGACAGCACGATGGACGAGGACGCGGGGCGGACGACGCGTGCGATCCGGGCGCGGGCGGAGACGCCGGACGAGATCAACGAGAGCTTTGACGAGATTGCGTACGGCAAGGCGGGCGCGGTGATCGGGATGGTGGAGAACTGGGTGGGAGACGAGGTGTTTCGACGCGGGGTGCATGAGTACTTGACGGAACATTCGTATGGCAATGCGACGGCGGAGGACTTCTGGGGGACAGAGGCGCGGGTGAGCGGGCTGCCGGTGGACCAGGTGATGCAGAGCTTTGTGGCGCAGCCGGGGGTTCCGCTGGTGCGGTTTGGGAGCGTTGTGGGAGATGCGATTCCGGCGAGGCAGGGGAGATTTTTTCTGGCCGCGCCAACCACGGGGCCTGCGGGGAATGCGGCCTGGACGATTCCGATCTGCCAGAAAGATGGAGGGTGCAAGCTGCTTGGGCCGGAAGAGACGATGTTGGCGTGGACAACAGACGCGGCGCTCTTCTATGCGAATGCGGGGGACAAGGGATACTACCGGACGGATTATTCGGTGGGACAACTTAAAGCTATCGTTGCGAATGCGGAGACGAGGCTGACGGTGGAGGAGCGGATTGGACTGCTGGGCGACCGGTGGGCTCTGATGCAGGCGGGCGAGGGGTCGGTGGGCGAGTTTCTGGATCTGGCGCTGGGGGTGAAGGCGGACCCAAGCGCGACGGTTCTGGAGAGCGCGTTGGGAAAGATTGGCGCGATTGGGACTCAGATTGCGACGGACAAGGACCGCAAACGGCTGGACGGGGTGGTTCGGCGAGAGTTCGGCGGAGTGTATGCGGGGTTGGGCAAGGGCGGAAGGCATGAATCGGACGAGCACGCGGACCTGCGCGAGACGCTGTTTGAGGCTCTGGGGCGGGCGGACGATCCAATGGTGCTGGCGGAGGCGGTGAGCGTGACGAACGCGCTGCTTGCCGGACAGAAGCCTGAGGATGCCGCGGTCGTAGATACGGCGGTCGGGTTGGTTGCAGCGAAGGGCGATGCGGCGATGTACGAAAAGATGCTGCGCGTGGCGCAGACGGCGACCGACCCCGATTTGAAGGAGGACGCTCTGCACACGCTGACTCGGTTTCAGGCCCCAGAGTTGGTGGCGCGGACGCTGGAGTACGCGGTGTCGGATGCAGTTCGCAGCCAGGACAGAGGGACGCTGATTGCTCGGCTACTGTCGCAGCGCGAGACGCAGGACCAGGCATGGGCGTTCGTCGAGCAACACTGGGCGGAGATTGAACGGAAGGCGACGGAGAACTCAGATGCACGGATTGTAGTGGCGGCGGGGGCTTTCTGCTCGGTGGAGAGGCGCGACGAGGTGACGAGCTTTTTTGCGGCGCATCCGGTGGCGTCCGCGGAACGGACGCTGTCGAAGTCGATCGACAGCATCAATGACTGCGTCGCTCTGCGGGCGGCGCAGGAGCCGGAGCTGCGGCAGTGGCTGGACGCGCACGGGGGTTAGTAGAGAGCCGGAATAATCGAGTTCTCCATTAACTCGCAAGGGGTAATGCGTGGGGCGCATGTCATCCTTAATTGCTTGACAAAGGTCTTTCTTCGAGAGGAAGCTCAATTACATATTAACTAGTATCAGCAATAGAGC
>PLOT01000102.1 GCA_003142215.1 Granulicella sp.
GCAAACACCGGGTCCTCCAGCGCGCTCGACCCCAGCGCGCCGCGTTTGAAATCCCCCAGGTCGCCGCCTTTGGCCGCCGTCTGTCCGCCCGAGAGCTGCTTCGCCATATCCTCGAAGCTCCCGCCCGCCTTCAGCTTTGCCACCACGTCCTCCGCCCTGGACTTGGCCTGCGCAATCGCTGCATCCGTCGCGTCCTCCGGCGTCGGTATCAGGATCTCGCTCAGCCGCACCTGCTCCGGCTGCTCGTACTCCTGCTTGTGCGCTTCGTAGTACGCCTGCTCCTGCTTGGCCGTCAGCCGCAGCGTCTGGCCCACCTCCTTGCTCACCACCTCCTGGCTGATGATGCTGTTCTTGATGTTCGCCTTGAAGTCCTCATACGAGATGCCGGACTGGCGCACCGCCTTCTCCAGTTCCTCCATCGAGTCGAACTTGTTCTGCTTGCGGATCTCGTCCAGCCGCTGGACCACTTCCGTGTCGGCGCCGATGTCCAGCTCCTTGCCGCGCGACAGCAGCAGTTGCTGGTCGATCATGTCGCGCAGCAGGTCCTTCTGCCGTTCGGCCAGTTCGTCCGCGCTCAGGTTCGTCCGCTCCGCCTCGCCCTTCAACTCCTCTGCCGCGCGCATATAGTCGCTGTTGTCGATGATCTGGTCGTTCACGCGAACAATGGAATACTCCACCACCNNGCCTCGATCGGGCTCTGGTAGCGCGGCACCTTCACCTGTCCCAACGCCGCGCCCGCCGGCAGCAGCGCGCCCATCGCAATCAGCGCGCCCGCCAGCATCGGCGCCAGCCCGCCGCTCCCACGCAAAGCACGTCGCACGGCGTCATCCCCCATCCCGGTCCGCATCCTGTCCACAGAGTTCAAGCTCACAGATCTCAAAAGGTCTCTCTCGCTTCCCTTGCCCAAAAATTCATCCCTCGCCTTGCCAGCCAGCCGTCCGCTCCGTACGCAACCATCTGCTCCGCCTATTCTATCTGCCCCACCCCGCCCCGCACCAATCTCCCGCTAACCCGCCTCTCCGTCTCCGCCGCTTTGCAGCCCGAAGCGTTGTATACTCGTCCTAAGCTGGACTGGAATTTTTCCTGGGCAACCCGGCCTCCCGCATCTCTTCCCGTTCCACTTCGAGGTTTCCAAGCCGATGGCCCCACGCACCCGCCGCGCTCTCTTCTCCGTCACTCTCTTTCTGGCAAGCTGCGCCCTCGCCGGCTCCTTCATCAGCAACAAGGTCGCCGCACAGTCCGCATCCGACGAGTCCACCCTGCGCGACTCCCTGCACCAGTTCACCGACGTCTACAGCCTGGTCGAGCAGAACTACGCAGAGCCCCTGGACCAGGACAAAGTCGACAAGGCCATCTACGACGGCGCCATCCCCGGCATGTTGCACGCCCTCGACCCGCACTCCAACTTCTACGACCCCAAGGCCTTCGCACAGATGCGCGAGGAACAGCACGGAAAGTATTACGGCGTCGGAATGTCCATCCAGCCCCAGGCGGATAAAGCCGGTGTCCTGCACGTCATCGTGCTCGCCCCGTTCGAGGGAACCCCCGCCTACAAGGCCGGAATCCGTCCCGGCGACCTCATCCTCTCGGTCGACGGAAAGTCCGCCGATGGCCTCGACTCCGCAGCCGTCGCCGCCATGCTCAAGGGGCCCAAGGGCACACACGTCCTGGTCACCATGCAGCGCGAGGGCCACGACGGCCCGCTCAGCTTCGACCTCGTGCGCGACGAGATCCCCCGCTACTCCGTCGATCTAGCCTTCCTGCTCAAGCCCGGCGTCGGTTACATCCACGTCTCCAACTTCATGGAGACCACCAGCCGCGAAGTGGGCGACGCCCTCGACAACTTCCAGGTCTCAGGCCCCCTGCACGGCCTCATCATCGATCTGCGCAACAACCCCGGCGGCCTGCTCAACGAGGCCGTCAACACCAGCGACAAGTTCCTCAAGGAGGGCCAGATCGTCGTCAGCCAGCGCGGCCGCGCCTTCCCCGACCAGGTCTACCGCGCCGCCCACGGCGAATCCGGCTCTGACAAGTACCCCATCGTAGTCCTGGTCAACCGAAACACCGCCTCAGCCGCCGAGATCGTCTCCGGCGCATTGCAGGACCACGACCGCGCCCTCATCGTCGGAGAAACCACCTTCGGCAAGGGCCTCGTCCAGACCGTCTTCAATGTCTCCGATGACACCGGCCTCGCCCTCACCACCTACCACTACTACACCCCCTCCGGCCGCCTCATCCAGCGCTCCTACAACGGCGTATCGGCCTACGACTACTTCTTCGTCCGCGACGGCGCCAAGAAGGCCGATAAATCCAACCTCGAGGTCAAGCTCACCGACTCCGGCCGCACCGTCTACGGCGGCGGCGGCATCACCCCCGACGAGAAGATCGACTCGCCAGACCTCAACCATTTTCAGATCTCGCTCCTCCAGCACTACGTCTTCGTCCCCTCCGGCGCAGGCACCTTCACCCGCCACTACATGGCATCCCACTCCGTCTCCCGCGACTTCGTCGTCGACAACGCCATCCTGCAACAGTTCAAGGACTTCCTCAAGGCCAACCAGGTGGACTCGACCGACGCAGACATCGCAGCCAACCTCGATTGGATCAAGTCCAACATTAAAGCCGAACTCTTCACCTCCCAGTTCGGCCAGCTCGAGGGCCTCAAGATCCGCGCCCAGGCCGACCCCGAGATCATCAAAGCCACAACCTTCCTCCCCGAAGCCATGGC
>PLOT01000208.1 GCA_003142215.1 Granulicella sp.
CAGCACCTCCCCAACACCGCCATTTTGCAATGAACTAAGGAGCTATCGTTTGAGTGCACGATGTGTCAAGCTCCCTAAACGCGGTGGAATCTACTTGCGCCTTCTGCCACTCTAAGGAGTGCGCAGAACGATAACACCACAGCGAGCCTTCGGTCTCGCAATCAGAAGCTACCGCGAAGCCAAGTCGCTTTCGCAGGATTCCCTTGCTGCGATAAGCGGGTTGAACCGCGCCTATCTCGGTAGTGTCGAGCGAGGTGAGCGGAACATAAGCCTTCAAAATATCTGTGCCCTCGCAGATGCATTGGATGTTCCAACTTCTACCCTCTTCGAAAAGGTTGAAGACCTCTGTGCACGAGGCGATCAGGCATGAAGCTCTGTGGAAAGCCACTGCGAAACCGTGCGAATAGCAAATACGACCCCCTCGATCTTCATCGATGCTTCAGAGAAGATGGTCATTCGGGTAAGTGCGAGGAGTTTCCTTACTTGCGGCACCTAGCGACCTGTTCGCCCAAAGTTGCAAAGAAGATCATGAGGGACTCGACCAAGACCACCGGTGCCGCTTGGAAGAGCGAAGATGCAGGTCCAAACCGTATTTCAAGGTGGGTAATGCTCTTATCCGACCAAGAGCTAAACGCGCTCGGAATCAAAATGGACATGCTTAAGCCCATCGTTGTTTCGAAATTGCGCGACAAGGCCGCGACTTACGACCAATGCATGAATGTTGCGATGAACTTGACATACTCAACATACGGAATGGCTCACGCACCCGCGCCAACACCAGAAATAAAGTCATATTTAGAGAGTTTTTTTGGACCTATTGTCGGCGGCTCGACGGTTTGCTTGGTGTGTAAGGCCCCACTGGATTATGACGACTTCGCCCTCGCTCGCAGAGGAAAGGCGGAGATCGAAACCGCGCATTCAAGCCCACGCTCGCACACTGCTAAGAACGTCGGTTTTGCTCATCGACTCTGCAATATTGCGCAAGGAGATCGAAGCGTCAAAGAGTTTTACGCTTGGATCAAGACGATCTTGCAACGGACCGGTGAACTCTAGAGTTCGACTTCCGGCGCAGTCATCGACTTGAGCGTCGACAACATTTCAGCACGGCTGCGCAAGGTCTCTCTGAACCTATCCAGACGGTTGCGCCAAGGGCCATCACCGTGGAGAAGCGGGATTTGCAATTCCAATAGCCTACTTCCCAACGTCCCCAAAGTAGACTGGATAAAGACCAAGCTGCGAATCTTCAAACGCACTGATGGCAAGTTGAGAGCAAACAGGAGTTCATATGGGTCAAGTAAATCGTGACGTCGGACACTTATGATCCTCAAGTGACTCTGCACCACACATCTTGAATTGTGTTCTTCAAGGATCGCTGTAGCACCTATTCGATAGCGACCATCTACGACCATCAAAATATCTCCAGTTCTGAGCCCTTGAGCTTTCTTATAGCGGAGATATATGTCTTCACTCACAGCTTTCGTTGGATCGGTAGATATTTCAAAGTTGGCAATATCGGAGGTTCTGACGAACGGAACCTCTCCTGTGCCATATGCTTCTGATCCTACTTCGTTGCCTTTTCGGACCGAAATGACGCCCTCCGCCAAAAGCTCTCCCAACGTTGTCAACCGGGCATTCAGGACAACATCCTTTTCATTCTGATCCAAGGGGGGAGCGTTCACGAAGTAACGCGGTACTAGATATCTGAGCCCGGTCAGATCGACAGATTGCCAAGAAGTGCTCCCAAATCTTGAAAAAGATTGGGCCAAAGGCTTGAAATCATCCGTGTGATCGCTTCCTGAATTCGATACATCGCGCCCTCGCCGATCATGTCCACAGTGAAGTGCGACAGCAATGCGAGCCTTTCTATCCTGCGGAAACTCGGTACGGGTAAAAAAGAGGACATTGGTTTTAGTGTCTGTTCCAGGCTGAAATGTTGTGCGAGGACAGTCAAGGAGCGCATCGATTTTTCCTTTTGTTTCTAACCAATCCCAGACATACGAGGTCTGCTTGTTTCCGAATAACCCCTCGGGTAAAACAATCCCAAGCCTCCCATCTGGCTTGAGGCACCGCACGCAAAATTCCAGAAAGAGTATTTGTGGATCTTGGACATTTGCTACAGATCGGGTTTGGATCCAATTGCCTTCACTTGACTGGACCCACGATGAACCAAGGTCATACCTGCGGAGAATGTTGTGATCGGTTACGGCAATTTTTGCCCCAAAGGGTGGATTTGTGAGCACCACATCGAATTGTCCTTCAGGATTGAACCCCATTTCTCGATCCCAAGCATCGAAGTCTAAGGAATTGAACGATCCAATACGAGCACTACCCGGGGCGAGCGCAGACAGTAGAGCCTCTGATAGACGTGCCAACCCCTGATCTTTGTCAACCCCAAAAATCTTCGGTGTTCGTCCATCAGATGATCGGGAAAAGCCAGAGTTAGCTTGTGCCAAGAACCCACCGGTGCCACATGCCGGGTCAAGTATTTTCTCGTGCGGTTGAACGGCTAAGATCGTAGTCATTGCCTGGACAAGAGACCGGGGTGTGAAGAACTGGCCCTTGTCGCCTCTTATGCCAGGTCCAATTAGGGCCTGAAATGCCTCGCCGAGGACGTGAGCAGGCGAGGCGGTTAGGCTAATTCCCTCCAACTCGGTAAGAGCCATTCGCAAAGATTTATCATCAAGCTTGAACGTTTCAGATTTCCAAAGGGGACTCTCCTTCAAATCACCCAATAATGGCAACAGATTTGTATTCGCTGTTCCGCTGCCGGAAAGGTATTCCTTTACGAGTTCATCCGTACCCTGTTTTTCCGTCGCTATCTTGCAAAGTAGGAGAAGCGAGAGGTCGCCTAGAATCGACTCAGCACGGCTAACCCTACTATTCGTATAGAGATGAAAATAGATGTCATGAAAAACTTGGGATACGCTCCGTAAGTCTATCAACGAAGCCTGAGAATCTGACCTTTGGACTCTAATCGCCATGTTTGCACCCTATAGGGATCTTAACACATCGTGCGTTTGCCGGGTGCCCCAACTCTCGATTCTGAGATGGGATCATCGCGCGAAGGCGCAACCGGGGTCCCCGGCGAGCGGACTTGACTCGCTGGGGTGGGCGACCGGGGTCCCCGGCGAGCGAACTTGGCTCGCTGGGGTGGGCGACCGCTCCCGCTCTTCCACTCTTCCCGACGCTCTACGCCGCGACCCCGCGCAGTTGCAACGCCGCCATCCACCGATCGTTCCCGTAGCGATGCTCCAGCAGGTTCGGCAAGTAGTGGCCCTCATCCAACTGCGGCCACCAGATGTCCGTGCCGTACTGCCCCACGACGAACTCCGCCGCCTGCTCCGGCGTCGATCCTTTGAGCGCTTGCAGATTCTCCCTGGGAAGCACCAGCCTCCGCCCGTCGCTGATCTTCAGAACGAACAAGTCGAGCTCCGGCTCAGAGCGATATACCGCTTCGACGATCCGCGGCTCATCCGGCGCGTTCCGTGCCGCCTGCAAAGCCGCGTCGATCTCCTGGTCCGTCGGCATGCGACATTCAGCCATGAGTGACCTCCCATAACGCCTTCAATTCTGCCCTGTGCCTGGCTGCGGCAGAAAATATCTTCTTCACATCCGACGCCTTCGCATTCCGAGGGCGAGTGTGGTCCCATCTTCGCGCAAATCGAACCTCATCTTCGCCAAGTTCGATGACCACTTCCGTCTCCGCATACTTCCCGTGTATATGGGCCGGCAAATGGTCGTCCGCGTAGGCCGAAAAATGAATGCCGTCGAAAGTTTTTGAGCCCACATCTACAATTTACGCCCGGCAGACCACCCGATCAACCGAAAACAGGCCGGGTGCCGGGTGCCCCAACTCTCGATTCTGAGATGGGTGCATCGCGCGAAGGCGCGACCGGAGTCCCCGGCGAGCGGACTTGGCTCGCTGGGCTGGGCGACCGCTCCCGCCCATCTACTCTTCGAGACGCTCTACGCCGCGACCCCACGCCCGGTGCCGCTTCGCTCTTCCAAGAGGTTCGGCAGATAGATTCCATCATCCAACTGCGGCCACCAGACATGCCTTCCGTGCCGCCCCACCACTAAATCTACAGACTGCTCCGGTGTGGCATTCTTCAACTCCGGCAATTCCTCGCGCGGAAGTACCAGTCGCCGCCCGTCGTTCAGTCGCAACATCAGGAGGTCCAGCTCCGGCTCAGGCCGGAAGACGGCCTCAACGATGCGCGGCTCATCTTCATGCTGCTTCGCCTGCTCAATCGCTGCGTCGATCTCTTCGTCCGTCGTCAGGTCGTTAGGATGCCGGTCCATGAGTCTTCTCCCAAAGCTGCTTCAACTCAGCGGCATGGGCCGCCGCTACTTCAAGAATACGCCGTATATCGCTTCGCTTTGCGTTAGCCGGTTCCACGGAGTCCCATCGACGCGAACGCCGAACCGTCCCGTCAGGCAGCAGGTCGACAACGACGGTCGTCTCCGCGTATTCACCGTGCACATGCGGCGGCAGATGGTCGCGCATATACGAGATAAACCACACGCCGTCAAACGTCTTCGAGCCCACACCCTTACTTTAGCCGTCCGGCCCTCCGCATACAACAGTTTTCCTGCGCCAATCCGCTCCATTCCTGCGCCGCCGCGCAACTGGTATCCTCAACCTGCAATGAAGAGTGAACCCAGCACCGACGCCGCCAAGCCGCCCATCTATCTTCTCGATTCGATGGCCTTCATCTTCCGCGCCTATCACGCCATGCAGCGCCAGCGCCCCATGACGACGCGCACCGGCATCCCCACCGCGGCCACCTACGTCTTCGTCAACATGATCAACAAGCTGCGCAAGGACTTCGCCCCGCAGCTTCTGGCCGCCGTATACGACTTGCACGGCCCCGTCTTCCGCGACGAGCGCGCACGCGAGATGAAGCCTCTGCGCCGCTGGAACGCGAAGACGCAGCAGTTCGACGAGGTGGACTACGCCGGCTACAAGGCCAACCGCGTCGAGACGCCGCCCGACCTCATCCAGCAGCTCCCCTACATCCGTCGCGCGCTGGAAGCCTTCCGCATCCCTATCCTCAGCTACGAGGGCTTCGAGGCCGACGATGTCATCGGCACGCTCGCCGCGCGTCTCTCCGCGCTCGGCCACCGCGTCTTCGTCGTCTCCTCCGACAAGGACATGATGCAGCTGGTCACGCCCGAGGTCAGCATCCTCAACCCGACCAAGGACAACCTCGTCCTCGATCCCGCCGGCGTCGAGAGCGTCCTCGGCGTCCCACCTGATCGCGTCATCGACGTGATGGCTCTGCGCGGCGACGCCGTCGACAACATCCCCGGCGCGCCCGGTATCGGCGACAAAGGCTCCGTCGAACTCATCCAGCAGTTCGGCAGCGTGGAGACTGCGCTCGACGCCGCCGTCTCCACACCCGACTCCATCAAGCGCAAAACGTATCGCGAATCGTTACAAAATAATCGCGACAATATTTTGCTCTCGAAGGAGCTGGTGACGATCCACACCGCAGTGCCCATCGAGTTCTCCCTCGACGCGATGCGCACCCAGCCCCTCGACAACGCAGCCTGCCGCGAGCTCTTCAGCGAGCTCGAATTCACCACCCTGCTCCAGGCCCTCGCCCCCGCACCCGACAACGCCGCCCTGGAGTTCAACCTCAGCCCCACCGAAGCCCAGCTCGCCGCGCTCCTCGCCGAAGCGCGATCGCTTCTCAACCAACAACCAACAACCAACAACCAGCAACCACCGCGCGGCTTGGCGATTGTGATCTTTGAAGATGCCCGCGCAATCTCGGAAGAACTTTCCGCCGACTCCGACCCCGACGCCGAACCCGAACCGCTCCCCGCCGAGACGATGTACATGTTCGCCGCGCCCGAAGCGTCGCACACAAATGCTCGGGTGCCCCATCCATCGCAGTCATCCGGGGCCCCCGGCGAGCGGTCTTCGCTTGCTGGGGTGGCTAGCGATGGGTGGGATGCAAACTCTCCGCCGTCTCCCGATCCCGCAATCCGTCTCGGCCTCTCCATCGACGGCGCCTCCGCCATCGAGACCTCCCTCGACGCACCCGCTCTCCGCGCCGCGCTCGAAGACGCGACCCTCCCCAAGCTCGTCCACGATCTCAAGTCTGTCCTGCGCGCCCTCGCCCTGCACAACATCACCCTGCGCGGCGACATCACCGACGTGATGCTCCAGAGTTACCTCATCAATCCCACGCACGCCTCGCACACGCTCGCCGACATCGCCGCCCGCTCCACGAATCGCGCATTAATTCATCAGCCCACCAAGTCCAATCCCACCGACCCCAATCGTCTCCCCGAAGCCGCCGCCGCCATCGTCCGTCTCGCCCGCGTCTTCGCCACGCAGATGGCCGAGAGCGACGCCGCCTTCTCCGCCTCGTCATCCACTAACACTTTGTCATCCCGTAGCGATGCGGAGTCGTCATCCCGCAGCTCTCCTTTGTTGTCATCCCGCAGCGACGCGGAGGGATCTGCTTCTCCAACCACCGCCCACCCGCTCCTCCACCTCTACCGCACCATGGATCTCCCGCTCGTCCCCGTCCTCCTGCGCATGGAACAGGCGGGCGTCCGCATCGATACGGCTGTCCTCTCCGCCATGTCCACGCGCCTCGCCGTCGAGATGGACACCCTCGCCGAGCGCATCTTCGCCGGCTCTGGCCATCGCTTCAATCTCAACTCGCCCAAGCAGCTCGGCGACGTGCTCTTCAACCGGATGCTTCTTCCCAAGCCCTCGAAGCACGGCAAGGGCAAGGTCATCTCCACCGCGCAGGACGTCCTCGAAGAACTCGCCGAGCATCACCCCGTCCCCGCGCTCGTCCTCGAGCATCGCCAGCTCGCCAAGCTCCGTTCTACATATCTGGATTCACTGCCGCACCTCGTCGACTCCGAGGGCCGCGTCCACACCACATTCAACCAGGTCGGAACGGCCACCGGCCGCCTCTCGTCGACGAACCCGAACCTGCAAAATATCCCCGTCCGCACCGCGCTCGGNNCGCGAGATTCGCGCGGCGTTCATCCCCGCCCCCGGCAACCTGCTCCTCTCCGCCGACTACTCGCAGATCGAGCTACGCCTCATGGCGCACTTCTCGCAGGACCCGCTCCTGCTCAACGCCTACCGCACCGGGCAGGACATCCACACCCTCACCGCGTCCGAGGTCTTCGGAGTCGATGCCGCCACGATGGACAAGGAGACGCGCGCCCGCGCCAAGGCCGTCAACTTCGGCATCGTCTACGGCATCTCGCCCTTCGGCCTGGCCGCGCAGCTCGGCATCGACCAGAAAATCGCCCGGCAATATATTGAGACCTACTTTGCCCGTTACGCCGGCGTCCGCGCCTTCATCGACCGCACGCTCGAAGCCGTCCGCCGCGACCAGCTCGTCCGCACCTACTTCGGTCGCG
>PLOT01000144.1 GCA_003142215.1 Granulicella sp.
TAACATAGCAGATGTGACCGTGCGATTCAAGAGTTATATTGGCGAGCAGAACATTGCGGCGTTTAGGAAATCAGGGCATAGTCCGCTTAAATTAGCTGCGCTGGCAGGCAGGTTCCTTGTCATACTGTCTGGCGGCCATGCGATATCCGCCCCGGTGGATCCACTGCTGCGCGACATCGCCAGAACAAAACGCAAGATCGAGATAAAGATAAAACACTTTGAACGCGGCGTCACCAACCCGCGTCCAGTTACTGTCAAGAAATATCAACAGTCCCTCAGGAACCTTCGAGAGCATCTGGCGCTCCTTGAGTCGCGACTATCCAAACATCCAAACCAAGAAACGATTCGGAGCTAATGCAGCGAAGAGGGCTGACCCTTTAGTTGTCCCGGCCCTCTGAAACCTAGATCCCGATTCTGCGCTTGGCTCGGCAGCCTCAGAATGGTACATAAGGAGGTAGCAATGGAACGGTGCTGGCTGCTGCAACGCTATGGGGCACGGACATACGTTTCTAGCGGGGGCAGGCATTGTTTCTGCACTATCTCCTGTTTGCACGATCACTCGGCCACCGCGCCGGTGCTGGAGCTGCGCCCTGCGGCTCTGCGTTCAGAACTCGCGTACCGCGCCCTCCGGGTTTCGGACTCCTCCCCCCTCGCAGGCTCCGGGTCCCTTTCCAAATACTTCTTCTCTTGGCAACGCGGCTATGCCGCGACTTGGGAGTAGCGCACCTTCGCGCCCGTAGGGATGTGTCCCGATTGACCGGGCAAAAGGAGAAATACCATGCAGACACAACAGACCATCACCCTCTTCGGCACCGTCAGCAATTCCGCCACCAGCCGCATCTCCAAGAATGGTCGCAAGTACACCGCCTTCGGAGTCGCAATCATTCCTATTAATATAATCAAAATGCCTAAGAGCACTTTCGATCAGAGCTAGATTACGCTTGGATGTCGATGCTAATCGGAATGGCAGCTTCGATTTTCTGTTGGACCTCTGTATAGAGCTGGGTTTCATGATCAGGTGAAGTAATCGAAATGATGAGCGAGTAGCGAATCTTGGAGTCATAACGCTTTGCTTTTGCGCGGTCTTTCCACCAACCTCCAACCGGTACAATCGCAATCTGGTCACGAGTCGCTAGTGTCGCGGCTGACCCTTTCCATGTGTCACTGTGAATTGAGCCAGCCGATATGCTTCTTGGGCCAAATAGCCAGTCCTTGTCATCCTCTGGAGCAAGCTGTACTTCGTCTGGATTCCGAGCCTGATCATTTAGGCGAGCTAAAAATCTGGCCTCGTTCTCATTCCTACGCTTCAAGTCGAACCTCAATCCACAGGACCTATACTTCGCAGGAATAGTCGATGTCATGTCTCCCAAGTTCGGTTCAATGAAGTACGAAAGAGTGATTTTCAACTCAACATCCTGGGTGCCAATATCTTGCAGTGCGCGAATAGGCCATGGCAGAGAGTAGAGATGCATCTCATTATATTTTGGCGCAGTTAGGGAGTCTTTTTCGTCCTTGTGCTTCAACTCTCTGAAATACGGCGTCAATTCCGCCTGACTAATCATAAAGAGGTCATTCTCTGCGGAAGATATTGCGCGAGAAAGATCAGGCACCCCGTACCCAAACTGCCTTAAGTAGACGAGTTTCTCGTTCTTTCCTGCACATTGTTCTAATCGCTCACGCATATGTTGTGTCCACGAAGCACTATGTACCATCAGGGCGCGAACAGTCTCCGGCCACCAGGATCTGTCATAGCCCATCAAAGTTGCTGCCATTGAGGCGGCCTGAGCCGTTGCGGAACTAGTCGCCCAAAAAGTTGTAAGAGGTTCAGAAAGAAAGTCTTTTGCCGTTGTGAGCAATGACAACGATGGAACACCAGAGAGCAATTCATTTTGTCCAGGACTCAAGGCTCTGTTCCCAGATTCGAATACAACTTCTGGTTTAATTGGCGTACGGCTGTGAATCCAATCTGTAGACACTCGACTATAGGGACTCAGCGATCCAGCTGGAGCAAAAGCTGACCAGGTTGCGTAGGGATCGGTTGGATGAATCTCACTCTTATTAGTGAAGTGTTTATGACGTTGTCCAATGTTCGCGTCTTCATTGTGTACGACATGCGCAACAAGGGCGACGTAACCAAGCCACACGGGATGACGGAAGTCGTCTACAAAAATGGCAAGATCGTTCACAAGGGCCTCAAGGTCACTCTGAGCGAACTTCGCCAGATGGGCCCCAAAGGCTTCAAGAAGCTCTGCCCCGAGAACGCCTTTTTCATCATGAGCAAAGAGAAGGGGAAACTCGGCTATTTCTGGAAGCACGCCTTTGATGTTGCCGAATCCGGTCCCAACAATGGCAGCGTCATCAGCATTGATAGCGGTCTCCCCGTCGAGACATCATCGGGAGGCAACCTCACCCGCATGGACTTCGACAGCAATAAGCACGACGAGACGCTTGAACGCCCCAACAAGGGTACGACGGTCTTCTCGCCACTCTGGCAGGCGGACAAGAACAAGCTGCAGCGCATGGCGCCNNCACCAGCTCGCCGGCGACACCGCCCAGGGCAACGGCCTGGCGGTGCTGAGTCGCATCTCCAAACGCATCGTCGGGCTTACCGGCACGATGACCGGAGGCTATGAGTATGACTGCTTCAGCACTATCTAACGCAAGAGGAGGAAACATGGATTTAACTCTTTATTTCCCAACCAATTCCGGCCAAACCACCCTCGAAGACCTGCTGAGGTGGGAGACGTCGAGAGTCGACGCCAATCTGGACTCACTCACTGCAAGCCGCCAGATCGAGCGGTTACAGGTAGCTGCCGGCTACGTTTCGAGACACCTGGGCGACCGTGCGCGTGGGAGTACTCGCGTGCTGGGTCCAGGTGCTGCTGCCTTATCAGGGAAGACTAGTTGCGTGAGGTAATCCTTCCGAGAGAGGCCTGTGCCCTCACGTGCCTCGTCCAAGACCAAGTCGAGGCAATAATGCTCACGAAAGTGCTTGGCCCAGCCGGAGAGGATGGTCTTGTCGGAGGTGTGGTTAAACTCCAGGATTTGGACTTTTTCGCCTGAGGCGGTCGAGAGGGTCTGACCGGTATCCTTCAGCCACGAAATATGCGGCGGCGACGCCATTTAATTTACTCTCCGTGGTCTGTCCGTCGGCGTTCGTAGGAGCGGCTCTACCTCGCGCAACTACAAGACGCATGAGATGACCACCAACTTGTTCTGGGACCAGCTGAATCTTCCATAGCGGGATCACCGAATTTGTCGCTTTCGGCGCTCTATAACATCGTACCCCTCCATTAGCGCGTCGGGAGCAGCACGTCTCGTTCTTGAGATAAGGCGCAACGTTTGTATCCGTTCGCTTGGCGCGTTCTCAATGGATCTGATTCCGCGGATGAGCGCCGTTCAGGTCTATAAGTCGCCAGGGCGCAGCGAATAATTGGCGCGGCGCGTCCTGTAGCCGCTAAGAAATGGGGGTGCCGCGAAGGGCTTGGGTACAATTTGGGTACAAAATCTCGCCCAAAACTTTATACCCAACGTAAATTACTGATTCAATTATAGTTTATGTGGTGCCGGGAGGGGGGGTCGAACCCCCATGACCTTGCGATCGGCGGATTTTGAGTCCGCTGCGTCTGCCAGTTCCGCCATCCCGGCGCACCTCGATTGTAGCAGTGCCAGAAGTCCGGCCAGCACTCGAAGTGGTCTGATTCCACGGCACAAAGTCAATTCCTGCTGCTGTCATGCACCATCGAGGAAGACTGCAAATGCACCCCGTCTTGCTTTCGGGCATGGGTTCACGAGCCTGTCCTGAGCGTAGCCGAAGGATGCCGTGGACGTCGCATTTGAATTGCGTCTTCAGCCCTTGAGGCCAGCCTCGCGCCGCGCTAATCCCGCACGCGCTTCTTGATCTCCACATTCAGCCGCTTGATCTTCTGGTTTAGCGTGCTCAGCGGAATCTTGAAGTACTCGGCCGCCTCGGTCTGGTTCCAGTGGCAGCGCTCCAGCCGGTCCGCAATGATGCGTCGTTCGATCTCTTCCATCAGGTCGAAGAGGCTCGTGTCCGGCCGATGGTCCAGCAGGCTTGCCGAGTAGGTATTGCCGGTCAGCGACGCCGGCAGCAGGTCGGGCGTGATCGTCCGCGTGGTCGTCAGCACCACGCCGCGTTCGATCGCATTCTCCAGTTCCCTCACGTTGCCCGGCCACTCGTAGTCCATCAGGATGCGCATCGCGTCGGGCGCCAGCGCCGGCACCGGAACATCGTTCTCATCCGCATAGAATTTCAGGAAGTGCGAGGCCAGCAGGGGTATGTCCTGCCTGCGCGCGCGCAGCGGCGGCAGCTCCAGGCAGATCACATTCAGCCGGTAGTAGAGGTCTTCGCGGAAGCGTCCCTCGCGCACCGCCGCCTGCAAGTCGACGTTGGTGGCCGCGATGATGCGCACGTCCACCTGAATCTCCTCGGTGCCGCCCAGATGCATGAAGCGCCGGTCCTGCAGCACGCGCAGGATCTTGGCCTGCATGTCCATGCCCATCGTCCCGATCTCATCCAGGAAGAGCGTGCCTCCGTTGGCCACCTCGAAGAGTCCCTTCTTCGCCGCGACAGCCGATGTAAACGCGCCCCGTACATGGCCGAACAGCGTCGATTCCAGCAGCTCCGACGGCACCGATCCGGTGTTCACCGGTACAAACGGCTTGTTGCGGCGCGGCGAATTCGCATGCAGCGCCTTGGCGATCAACTCCTTGCCCGTGCCGCTCTCGCCCTGCACCAGAACGGTCGAGCGGCTGGGTGCCACCTGTGCCACCAGGTCGAAAAGGTGCAGCATCGGCTCGCTCTTGCCCACGATGTTCTCGAAGTTGTAGCGCTGCTTCAGCGCGCGCTTCAACTGCACCAGCTCTTCTTCCGCCCGATGCCGCCCGATGGCCGCGCGTATGTCCGCCAGCAGCTTCTCGTTGTCCCACGGCTTCTGGACGAAGTTCTCCGCCCCCGCACGGATCGCGTCCACCACATTCGAGACCTTGCCATACGCCGTAATCATGATCACCGGCAGCTGTGGCTGCATCTCCAGAATGCGCGGCAGCAGGTCGATCCCGCTCTCCCCCGGCAGCGCCAGATCCAGCAGCAGCAGGTCGAACTCACTGGACGCCAGTTGTTCCAGACCCGCCGGTCCGTCCACCGCCAGCGTCACCTCGAAGCCCTCCATGCTGAGCAGAGCGTCGAGCGATTCGCGGATCGCAACTTCGTCGTCCAGGATGAGGATGCGCGCAGGGCCAACCACTCGCGCGTCCGCACCCACCAGGCGTGGCTCAGTTGCCTCCGCGTTCGCGGCCGCCGCCGCTTCAGGATTCACATCAACAGTCGCTTCAGACATCGGTACACAACCCTCTGCTTGGACAGCCGATTTGAATCCCGGCTCCAGCCTCAATTCCACACATCGATCGAAACTTCGCTCTACACATGGACCACGCTCCGTGGCTCGCCGGTGTCCGCATTTGTGCTCTCCTCCGGTGTAGTCGCAGTACTCTCCCCAGCCGTCGCCGGGACCTCCGCGGACGGGCCCGCAACACTCCTGCTCGCTCCAGTCACCGCTGTCACTGGAAACTCCAGCCGGAAGGTCGTTCCCACGCCCACCACGCTCTCCACCTGCATCTTGCCGCCGTGCTCCTGCATGATGCCGTAGCTCACCGCCAGGCCCAGCCCGGTGCCTTTGTGCTGCCCCGTGCGCGGCTTGGCCTTGGTGGTAAAGAACGGGTCGAAGATGCGATGCAGATGTTCCGGCTCGATCCCTGCGCCAAAGTCCTCGACCACCACCGTGACGCGTCCCGCCGTCTGCTGGGTCGCAATCCGAATGCGCCCGTCAGCCGAGCCGTGCATGGCGTCGCGCGCGTTCAGCAGCAGGTTCAGCACCACCTGTTGCAGCTTGCCCTCGTTGCCCTGGATGCGTGGCAGCTCAGGATCGAGTTGGGTCTCCACGCGAATCTGCGCCGTCTTGAACTGGTGATCGACCAGCGTCAATGTGTCATGCAGCAACCGGTTCAGATCGACCAAGCCGAACTCGCTGCTTCCCGTGCGCGAAAAGTTCAGCAGCCCGTTCACAATCTCCGATGCGCGGAAGGTCTGCTGCGTGATCTTCTCCAGCACCGGCGCAAGCCGCTTGTCCTGCTCCATCATCGGAAGCATCTGCTTGGCCAGCATCTGGGTGTAGCTGCTGATGACCGCCAGCGGCGTATTCACCTCATGCGCAACGCCCGCCGCCAGCAGCCCGATCGACGACAGCTTCTCGGCCTGCGTCAACTGCGCCTCCAGCTCTACGCGGTCGGTAATGTCGTCCACCAGAACGATGCGTCCCACCACGGCGAAGTCCCGCGTCAGCAGCGGAGCAATCGCGATGTTCGCCACCCGCGTCTCGCCCGTCGGCAGCAGCAGCCGGATCTTGTAGAACGTATGCGTCCCTTGTTCGCCGCGCACGCTGTCGAAGTGCGTCATGAACTCTGCGGGGAAGATCGCCGCCAGCCTCTGGCCCAGAGCCTCACCCCGCGAGCGCGCGTACATCGCCTCCATCTGCGCGTTCCAGCTCTCGATCTGGTCATCCAGGTCCACCGCGAAGACGCCGATGTGGATCGACTCCACAATATTTTCGTGGAACTCCTTCAGCCGCTCGAACTCCCCGATCTTCTGCTCCAGCCGCCGGTAAAGCTGCGCATTCTGGATCGCAATCCCAATGTATCCGGCCAGCGACCCCAGCACCTCCATGTCCTCGCTGGACAGAAAATCTCCCGCGTCGGTGCGCCCCAGCCCCAGGACCGCTACCGTGCGCGTGCCGCCGCCCTCGCGGTTCGCCACACGGCAGGGCAGGTAGTAGTTCAGGTCCAGCAGCCCCGAGCTCCTCTGCTGTTGCTCGGGAAGGCGCAGCACCTGTTGCGGGTTTTCCAGGAAGATGTGGTCGTCCGAGCCCCTGCGGTCGAAGTCCAGAAAACGAAGGTCCAGCCCGCGCAGTTCGACCGCATCCAGATTGGCAAGCCCGTGCGAGGCAGCCAGCTCAAAGTGGGCATCTGCACTCGCCCTGCCGTTCCCTGCGCTGTCAGCTCCGGCCCCGCCGGAGTCCGCCTCGCCGTTCTCCGCCGCCAGAAACACCGCCACGCGCGTCACCAGCAGCGTCTCCGGCAACCGCTGCACAATTGACTCCACCAGGGCGCCGAGGTCGGTCTGCGAGTTCAAACTGCGCCCAAAGTCGATCAGCGTCTCGCGATAGTCGAAGCTCTTCTGGTCGAAGACGCGGTCCACCCACGCCTGGATCATCCGCTTCAATGGATCGAACGATAGGCCCACCACAAGGATGGCCACAATCGGTCCCATGTAGCCGAACGACGGGAACCGCGCATGCACCATCTCCGACGTAATGCCCACCGCCAGAAAATAAAACCCCACCAGAGCAGCCGTCGCCAGCGTATAGGTCACGCCGCGCTTGAAGATCAGGTCCACATCCATCAGCCGGTAGCGAACGATCGCCCAACTGAAGGTCAGTGGAAGCAGCGCCAGGAACAGCAGCACAACCTTGGCCAGCAGCGCCGGAACGGTCACGCCGCAGAGGAAGAGGATCGCGTACAGCGTAAACGGCCCCACTGCCAGCATCGTTCCCCGCGTCAGCCACTTCAATTGCTGCCGCTCCAGAGGAGACCCCGCGTGCAGATAGCGACGGTAGAAGACCACCGCCGCCACCACGTAGTACAGTGCCATGTAGCCCACGCCGATCTGGTCCAGCCGGTGGCTCAGCACTCCGGTCGCAGACCAGCGCACGATCGCCCACACCTGCAGGCCCGCCAGATACGCTCCCGGAACATATAGCAGCGCGGGCAGCAGTCGCCGCCCAAACCCGTTGCGCACCTTCGCCGACACATCCTCATCGGCCCCGGCCGAATCCGAGAAGCTCACCGCGAGGTGCAGAAACAGCGCCGGCTGCACCATATTCGCGATCAGGTTGCCCCAGTAGATCACCTGGTCGAACAATCCCGGCTCGCCCGTCGATCGGAACGCATACAGCACAAACGACACCAGGCAGAAGACATAGAAGTGGGTCGACTTCGGCGCCGTCCAGCGTCGCAACAGCACATACAAACCGATAAAGAGATACACCAGCGCGATCAGCCGCGAGCCTTGCGCCGTGCTCCGGTCCGCCGGCTCTAGATACACCTGCACCGGGAACCGGGCCGCGCTCTCCTGCTCCTTCGCCCCCGGCCCACGCGTCTCCGGCAGAGCACGATAGATCGAATAGCTGGCGGCGTGCTCCCATATCCCATTGCTGTACATCGCACGCACCTGCGAGGCCACGCGCGGCGTTGGTTCGCCGTTGATCGCCTCCAGAATGTCGCCGGTGTGAATGCCCGCGCGGCTGCCCGGCGAATCCACCGGAACCCGCTCCGCCCGCAACCCGCCCTGCGCTTCCACCCACGTCACGCCATCGGTCGGGAACTCGACGCCCAGCTCCTGCGACAGATTGAACCCCGCCAGTACGCACACCCCCAGCGTCGCAACCGCGAGGGCGACGGCGAGAATTCGTGTCTGGAAGGCGTCTCTCATCCTAGTCACAGCAAACTACGGGCAATGCAAAAAAACAACGAGCGTTCCCTGCAATAGTTCAACAACACAGACCTCTCCCACACTCAATCGCTTAACCAAACAGGGTTAAGCACATAGGTAGCCAAACGGGAAACCGCAGATTCCATGAGATGCTGCCCTCGCGCTTAGCGTTTCCTCCCAATAATCATAAACACTTCCAGTAATTGGGGAGTAAATCCACCGAAGATTCTCCGTAGCCCACACATAGTATGTCTCTAGCCCCCTGAGCCATTTATGCTCGAAGTGAGAACAATCGAACCATGAACCCCGCACCCACGCTTCCAGCCAGCTTCCGCGAGTTCCTCGGCAACGCTCCCGCCGTGGAATCGCTCCGCGCCGCCATCGCCGCCGGCCGGCTGCCCCACTCGCTCATCCTCTCCGGCCCATCCGGTGCAGGGAAGTACACCCTCGCCCTCATGCTTGCCATGGCCGTCGAGTGCGAGCACCAGCCCCGAGAGCCTGCATCGACCGTCCAGCCTCTCGCCGGCTTCTGCGGCATCTGCCACAACTGCACCCGAATTGCCAGTGCAGCCAACCTGGAAGACCAGGTCGCCGCCGCCGTGCTCGCACGCGAAGACCTGCGCGAGACCGACAAGAAAGAGACCCGCGTCCTCATCCAGCCTCACCCGGACGTTCTCATCCTGCCGCCCGACCCGCCGCAGCTGCTCATCAAGCTCGGCCAGGTGCGCACCCTCATCCAGCGCGCGCACTACCTGCCCAGCGAAGCGCCACGCAAGATCTTCATCCTCACCGCCGCCAGCATGATGAAGGAGGCTGCCAACTCCCTTCTCAAGGTCCTCGAAGAGCCGCCTGACTCCGTCAACATCTTCATCCTCGCGGAGAACCCCGGCGAGCTGCTTCCCACCATCCGCTCCCGCTGCGCCAACGTCCGTCTCGGCGCGCTTCCGGCCGAAGAGATCGAGGCACTCATCGCCGCGCGCCGCTCCGACGTCCCCGCCAAGCAGCGCACCCTCATCGCCCGCCTCGCGCAGGGAGCAGCCGGTCGTGCCCTCGGCTTCGATCTCGAAGCCTATACCGCAGCCCGCGCCGATGCCCTCATCTTCCTGCGCAACGCCGCGAACGCAGCCGCCGACCCCGACCACACCGCCCTCTTCAAGATGACCGAAACCTACCGCGCCGGGGCCGACGGCCAGACCAAAACCCTCTCTCTCCTCCGCGCCATAGCGTTGCTCCTCGAAGACCTCCTCCTGCTCGACAGCGGCACGCCCGACCTCCTGCGCAACACCGACCTCCGCGCCGAGCTCGAACGCCTCGCCGCCGCCCTTCCCTTCGACTGGATCGAATCTGCCAGCCACGCCCTCGACCAGGTCCACTCCGGCCTCCGCCGCAACCTCCTCCGCTCGCTCTCGCTCGACGCCTTCGCCGCCCAGCTCACCACCAGCGACCTCCACGCCTGACAAACAAACCGAGTCGTCATTCTGGCGAAGCCAGAATCTCCGTATTGGCCGTTGTCGTTGCACTTGGCTCTTGAATCCACCCTGCTTTTGCTTCTGTTCTTCTACTTCGCCCGCGCCGCCTTCCCAAGCCTATCGCGCAGAGCCTCTCCCATCCCACTCATCTCCGGCATTGGACAAACAATCGCCTTCACGCCGCGCGCATCCAGCGTTCGCATCCCCGCGAAGAGCCGCCGCGCCAGAGTCTCTGCATCATCCCAAGCTCCCCAGCGAAAGACTGCCCCCGCCCCGCCCGCGTTCCACCCATCCGGCAGCATCACTCCAACCTCGTCAGCCGCGCGATTCGCAACCTCCCGCAGCATCTCTTCCTGTCCTGCGACCAGCACCAGCCGCGCGCGTGGCGCGTAGTGCCGCATCCCCATCCCCGGCGAAGCCAACCCCGCCCCCCTGTCATCGCTCAGCCCACCTTGTTTGTCATTCCGTAGCGCAGCGGAGGAATCTGCTTCTTCTTCCACCACACCCGCCCCCGCAACCGCCCGCACCTCCTCGCCAATCGCCTCCGCAATCATTGCCGCTGTTACCGCACCGGGCCGATAGATCGCACGCGCGCCCACATCCAGCACGGTCGATTCCACCCCAACACTCGTCGCTCCGCCGTCCAGCACCGCGTCGATCCGCCCGTCCAAATCTGCCAGAACATGCGCCGCTGTCGTTGGACTCGTTCCGCCAAACCTGTTCGCGCTGGGCGCGGCAATCGGCACACCAGCCCGCCGGATCAGCTGCAAAGCCACCGCGTGCGCCGGCATTCGCACTCCCACCAGCGCCCGTCCAGCCGTAACCGCGTCTGGAACCGCAGCCGTCCTCGGAAGCAACAGCGTCAGAGGCCCCGGCCAGAACGCCTCGATCAGCTTCGCCACCACCCGCCCCTCGTCTCCCGCCGGAACCGCCGCCACCCGCTGCAGCATCGTGCGCCCCTCCACATGCACGATCATCGGGTCCCAAGCTGGCCGCTGCTTCGCCAAAAATATCTTCTCAACCGCCGCCGCATCCAGCGCATTTGCCCCCAGCCCATACACCGTCTCGGTGGGGAACGCGACCGTCCCGCCCGCCCGCAGCAGCTCCGCCGCCCGCGCCACGCCATCTGCATCCTCGGCCCGCAGCCGCTCGGTCTTCAGGCCCAACCCCTGCTCCGGCCGGCCCACGCCTCTGCGTTCCGGCCCCTGCACTTCGCTCATCGAAAGCATTGCCTCACTCCCTCATCCTACCGCCCGCGCCGTATACTCAACACATCATGCAGACCGCCGAGATCGAGCTCAAGTTCCCCATCCACAATCTCGCCGGCCTGCAATCGCGTCTTCCCGGCCTCGGTTTCCGGCTCGACACGCCTCGCACCTTCGAGCAGAACACCCTCTACGACACCCCCTCCCGCAGCCTCCGGGCCGTCAAGCAGATCCTTCGCATTCGCCACTACGGCGACCTCTGGATCGTCACCCACAAGCGTCCGGCAGACTCCTCCGCGGACGGCGGCCCGGCCAGCTTAGGCACTGCGGCCAACTACGGCTCTGCGGCCAGCTATAAAGTCCGCATCGAGACCGAGACCCTCCTCACCGACGGCCCCGCGCTCGCCGCCATCTTCCATCAGCTCGGATTCGGGCCCGTCTTCCGCTACGAAAAGTTCCGCACCGAGTGGTCGCACACCACGCCCACCATCGACGGCCCGCTCTTCACCGACCCATCTCTTCCCAACGAACTCCCCATCGGTCGTCACCTCGTCCTCGACGAGACGCCCATTGGCGACTACGCCGAGCTGGAGGGCCCCCCCGCATGGATCGATCACACCCTGGCCCAGCTCAACGTCGATCCCGCCTCCTGCCTCACCGACAGCTACGGCACCCTCTTCCTCGACTGGAAGCAGCGCACTGGCCGCCCCGCCGATAATCTTACCTTCGACGAAATCCCCACTCCCGCCGTTCTCCTGCCCGTGTTTGGCTAACGCACTGCTCCCGCCGTGCCGATACACCCTCTGAAGCCCCTGTAAGGGCCACTCTGAATCAGAGGACCGCATGAAACTCGAATCCAAGCTCGGCATCAGCACCGGCGGCATCATCTTCGCCATGTTTGTCAGCGCCTTCATGGCGCAGGTTCTCGGCTCGCGGGCCATGCGCATGTCCAACCACATCGGCGATCAGCACATGCCCTTCATCATGAAGTTCCATAACATCAGCAACCACATCAGAGACAGCCTCGTGGATCTAGAGAGTTCCATCCTCTACGGAGGCAAATCGACCGCTGCTCAGACCCTCGACCCGGACAACTCCCAGCCGGAAAAGCTCATCGGCGCCGATCTTGCAATGCTGCGGAACGACAGTAACCGGCCGGATCTGGGCGCCGACGAGAGCAAGTTCAACGAGATGCTATCGCAGATCGAGGAGATGCAGGTTCAGGAGCAACAAGTCCAGACGTCGATCGATCAGGGAACGGCGGCAGGAACGCAAAAGGCGCGGGAGCAACTGGAGAGCAACGTGCTTCCTCTTGCCGCATCGATCTTCCGGCTCGGAAATCAGATTGCCGGTGCGCAGGAGGCCGTCGGAATCAGCGAGTTCAAGGAGATGCAGAATGCCAACGCATACGTCATCGGCACGCTCTGGACGGCCACCATTCTGGGCGCGCTGATTGGTGGCCTCCTCTCGTTTCTCCTCGCCCGCCGCATCACACGCGGCATCCGCCTCGTCGCCGCCCGCGCCAACGCCATTGCCTCCGGCGACCTCACCGGGGCCGAACTCGACATCCATTCCTCCGACCAGATCGGCTCGCTCGCCCGCGCCATGCAACAGATGCAGAACAGCCTGGGCAGCATCATTGGTGCCGTCGTCCACAACGCCGGTTCGCTCACTGCAAGCGCAGGCTCCATGAGCTCCGCCACCGACCAGATCCACCGTCGCGTCGACCAGCAGGCCCAGCAGACCCAGCAGGCCGCCACTGCCATGCAGGAGATGTCCGCCTCCATCGCCGAAGTCTCCCGACACACCCAGTCCGCCGCCCAGACCGCCCGCTCCGCCGCCCAGACCGCACACGAGGGCGACGCCATCGTCAAGCAGATGCTCGCCTCCATGCGCTCCATCGCCACCGCCGTCAACGACACATCCTCCGCCGTCGGCCTGCTCGGGGATGACTCCCACCGCATCTCCCAGATCGTCACCGTCATCGACGAGATCGCACGCAAGACCAACCTGCTCGCCCTCAACGCCGCCATCGAAGCAGCCCGCGCCGGCGAACAGGGCCGCGGATTCGCCGTCGTTGCCGCAGAGGTCCGCCGCCTCGCAGAATCCACCGCCCAGGCCACAGGCGAAATCTCCGCCATGATCCAGGGCATTCAGAACCGCACCCGTACCGCCATCGCCAGCATGACCTCCGGCACGCTCACCGTCGAGCAGGGCGTCGTTACCACCAATCAGGCCGGCGAAGCCCTCGAACGCATTATTGAGATGGCAGAGCGCGTCGATCGCATGATCGCCCAGATCGCCATAGCAGCCTCCCAGCAGGCCGCCTCCGCGGACCAGTCCAGCTCCTCGCTGGACTCCATCTATACCATCAGCTCCGAGAACCTCACCGAGATGGCCACCACCACCGCCGGCATCGAGGGCCTGCGCGCCACCGCCAGCGCGCTCGAACACCAGGTCGAACGCTTCCGCCTCCAGGCCCCTCAGTCAGCCTTCGAGCCAAGACGCACATCCCCCACCACCCATCTCACACCCCCCGCCCACCGCGCACTCCCACGCTCCACCGCCGCCTGAGCCGGCACAGCTCCCCTAAGCCCATACTTCAGGGCCGTCATTCTCAGCGAAGACCCCAAACAACCGTCATCCCGACCGGAGGCGGCGCACTATGCCGCCGCAGTGGAGGGCCCCCCCGCATTTTCTTTTGCTTGTTCTCACTCGCTTATGGCCGACCCGCCCCGCGTCCCCGTCGCCACGACCATTGCAAAAAGACCCACGCCCGGGAATCCGAACGTGGGCCTACAATCTCCACTCCGCCATCAAAAGATCTCGAAGTTGACCTCGACGTTCAGATACGTCGCAACCGGTTTGCCATTCTCAGTCCCCGGCTTGAACCGGTACTGCCTCACCGCCTCCATCGCCTTCTCGTCCAGTCCCATGCCCACGCCCCGCGTCACATGCACATTCTGCGGCCGGCCCTGCGCATCCACGACGATGCTGACCGTCACCACGCCCTGGAACTTCGCCTTGCGCGCCTCTTCGCTGAACTCCGGCTCAGGCTGGTAGATAATCACCGGCCCCTTGACTCCGCCGCCAACCTGCTTCGCTCCGCCGCCATAGCCGCCTCCCGACCCCGGCCCAAGTCCCGTGCCGTTGCCGTTGCCGATCCCTGTGCCGCGTCCGTTGCCCATCGAATTGCCAAACAGAGGTGAGTTCGGATCGCCAAAGTTCGCCATGGTGTTGTTGGCCATCTTCAGGTCTTTCTGCACCTCGATGGTCGGGTCCGGCATCCGGATCTTCGGCTCCTCCAGCGGCGGCGCAGCCGGCGGCGTAATCTGCTGGTCCGCGAACTTAGGCAGCCGTCCCTTGGTCACCGGAGTCGGCCCCTTCTGCCCACCGCCCCCGCCCATCTTGTTCTTCGCCGGATCCATATCGGGCGGCGGTGTCAGCTCGGTCACCTGCATCGCCTTCTGCACCGCGATCTGATGCAGCTTGTTCGCTCCCAATGCGAACAGCAGAAGCACAATCGCATAGATGGCAAACGCGCCCGCCGTAGCCCTCGGGTCCTGCTTGGTCGCCATCCGGTCGATTACCGGAATCGGCTTCGACTCCAGTACCAGTGGCGGCAGCTTTACAGGAAAAAATACGTCCCGCACATTGCCCCACAATGAGGAGAAGATTCCCTCTTCGTGCTGCATGATGTCGCCTTCGCCCAGCGAAGACTCCACTCCAGCCCGCAACACAGGAGCCGGTTTGTTCGGATCGTCCTTCGGTACAAACCCATATTCAGACAAGTCGATTCGCCTCAACCGCAGAGCTTGGCCGCAGCCTCTCTGCCTTCCCTATCGGATTACGCGCGTCTCTACCTCTTGCTGCATCGCCGGTCTTCTGCCGGGTTTGTTCCATGCGGCGCACGGCTTCTGGCCCCACCCATCATTCTACAAAAGAAACGCCTGCTCCACAGGCTCCTCTCTCTTTGACGCACAGTAGCCCCAGGAAGTCTCGCCAACACCCTCACCTCGGTCCAATCGCCCAGCGGCGTCCCGGATACAATAGAGGTTTGCCCCGGAATGTACTCCCCAGAGCGCACCACGCTGCCAGCCGAACCGGTTCCGCAGCCTTCAATCACCCGCACCACGAGGAAAGAATGCCCGAAGCACCCGACCCCCAGCCGAAGCCCCTCAAATCCACGCTGAACCTCCCGCAGACCGCCTTCCCCATGAAGGCCGGCCTGCCCATCCACGAGCCGCTCCGCCTCAAGCAGTGGCAGGATTCCGATCTCTACGGCCAGATTCGCGCCGCCCGCGCCGGCTCCCCCCGCTACATCCTGCACGACGGCCCGCCCTACGCCAACGGTGCCATCCACCTTGGCCACGCGCTGAACAAAACGCTGAAAGACTTCGTCGTCAAGACCAAAACCATGGCCGGATTCGACGCCCCCTACGTCCCCGGATGGGACTGCCACGGCCTGCCCATCGAGATCAAGGTAGACGAGCAGCTAGGCCGCAAAAAACTCCAGATGGACCCCGTCGCCGTCCGCCGAGCCTGCCGCCAGTACGCGCAGAAGTACCTCGACCTGCAACGCTCGCAGTTCATCCGCATGGGAATCTTCGGCCGCTGGGCCGAGCCGTACTCCACCATGGACCCCGTCTACGAGGCCCGCATCGCCGAGACCTTCTTCCACTTCTTCGAGCGCGGCTTCGTCTACAAGGGCCTCAAGCCCGTCTCCTGGTGCATCCATGACCGCACCGCCCTCGCCGAGGCCGAGGTCGAGTACGAGCAGCACACCAGCCCCAGCGTCTACGTCCGCTACAAACTCACCAGCGACCCCGGAAAGATTGTTTCCGAGCTAGGCAGTCCATGGAATTCTGTCCACACCATTATCTGGACAACAACTCCATGGACGCTTCCCGCATCGCTGGCCGTGGCGTTTCATCCTGATATGGAGTATGTCGCACTGAAAACTCCAGATACGACGTACATCATTGCAGATGCTTTACTCACGGACGTTATTGACTCCTGCGATTTGAGGAGTGCCAGTGAGCCGTCAAGGAAGGCTACCTCGAACGACATTATCGCCCGCTTCAAAGGCAGCGCGCTCGACCGCACGACCTTCGCGCATCCCTTCCTCGACCGCTCCATCCTCGGCACCAACGCCACCTACGTCACCGACGACACTGGCACCGGCGCCGTCCACACCGCGCCCGCCCACGGCGTAGACGACTTCAGTACCGGCAAGCGTTACGACCTCCCCGAAGTCCAATATGTAGACGACGCGGGCCGCCAGAGCCACACCGAGCGCTTCGGCGGAGGCCAGCCCCAGCCCTACGAGGGCCTCACCGTCTTCAAATCCAACCCCGTCATCATCGAGCTGCTGAAAGAAAAGGGCGCGCTCCTCGCCACCGCCAACCTGGAGCACACCTACCCCCACTGCTGGCGCTGCCACAACCCCGTCATCACCCGCGCCACCGAGCAGTGGTTCATCGCCATGGACACCCCCATGCCCTCTGAACATGCCGTCATCCCGACCGGAGCGCCCCAAACTACCGTCATCCCGACCGGAGCGGAGCGGAGTGGAGGGACCCCCGCATTTTCTCCCGAAGCGCTGCAACCTCCTCAGGCCACCACCACCCTCCGCCAGCGCGCCCTCGACGAAATCAAAACCGTCACCTGGGACCCCGCCTGGGGCCAGGAGCGCATCACCAACATGGTGACCACCCGCCCCGACTGGTGCATCTCGCGCCAGCGCATCTGGGGCGTCCCCATCGCCGTCTTCCTCTGCCGAAAATGTTCTTCCCCTCTCAAAGACCCAGCCATCAACCAGAGCATCGTCGAGCTCTTCAAGAAGGAGTCCGCCGACGCCTGGTACATCCACACGCCGGAAGAACTGCTCCCCGCCGGAACCGCGTGCAAAGAATGCGGCCACACCGTCTTCCGCAAGGAGATGGACATCCTCGACGTATGGTTCGAGTCCGGTGCCAGCTCCCACGCCGTCCTCGACTTCGATCCCGATGTCCAGCAGAAGCCGAACGATCCCGACCCCCGCGCCGACCTCTACGCCGAGGGGGGCGACCAGCATCGCGGCTGGTTCATGTCCTCGCTTCTCTGCTCCATCGGGATGCACAACCGCGCGCCCTTCAAGTCCGTCGCCACCTACGGCTGGACGCTCGACGAACAGGGCCGCGCCCTCTCCAAATCCCTCGGCAACTTCATCGACCCAGTCGCCATCATGGACTCCCTCGGCGGCGACATCGTCCGTCTCTGGGTCGCCAGCGTCGACTTCCGCGAGGACGTAGTCGCCAGTCTCCCGCTCCTCCGCCGCCTCGCCGAAGAGATCTACCGCAAGCTCCGCAACACCTTCCGCTTCCTCCTCGGCGCGCTCAGCGAGACCGATCCCTCCACCGGCCTCGCCCACGACTTCGATCCACGCCCCATGTCCGAAGGCGGAGACGCCGTTCCCTTCGAGCAGATGCAGCCCATCGACCAGTACATCCTCGCCCGCACCGCCGAACTAACCGCCAAGATTCGCAATGCCTATGGAGTGCCGAAAGATGCAGGAAAGGCGCTCGACGTTGACGACGAGAAGAGCGTAAACGCCTTTGAGTTCCACCGCGTCTACCACCTGCTCAACGAGTTCCTCAACTCCGAACTCAGCGCCTTCTACCTCGACGTACTAAAAGATCGCCTCTACACCTACCCCATCAAGTTCAAACCCGGCAACGCCGAGCAGGAGCGCCTCTATCTCGCCCGCCGCTCCGCGCAAACCGCCATCTACAAGATCACCGACGCCCTCGCCCGCCTCACCGCCCCCATCCTCAGCTTCACCGCCGACGAGGTCTACCAATCCCTCCCCCACACCGAAGGCAGCGTCCACCTCACCCTCTTCCCCACCCACGGAGACCTCGCACCTGGAGATACTGACCCGCTCCTGAAAGATTGGGGCGAACTCCTCAGGTGTCGCGATGTGGTGCTTTTGGAATTGGAAATATTCCGAACGAACAAGAGCATCGGTAAGTCTCTTGAAGCGAAGGTTCGCGTCGAAGCTCCCGGCACCTATTTGGAGCTGCTCAAGAAGTATCGGGAATCACTAGAAGAACTCTTCAATGTCTCATCTGTTTCGCTAGCGCCGTATAGCACTTCAGGCGCAACGGCGAGTTTTAGGGGCGACGGACTGTATAGAGTGACGGTTGAAAAATCCACCGATCCCAAATGCGACCGCTGCTGGCGCCATGTCGAAGATTGTCATGTAGATGAGTTAGGAAATACTGTATGTGCGCGATGCACAGATGCACTCAATGCTGTCGGATATTACGAGACCGCCTCCAACGTCTAACAACCTGCAACTCGCAACCGAGAACTCAAGGAATGTCCCCAACCACAATGCCTGAAACTGACAACCTACAACATACAACATACAACTCACGCGACCGCCGCCCGTGGCTCCTCCTCCTCAGCGCGCTCGTCATCCTCTGCGACCGCCTCACCAAGATCGCCATCATCCACCGCATCCGTCCTGGCTACGACATCCCCATCATCCCCGGCGTCTTCCGCCTCTCGCACGTCCTCAACACCGGCGCGGCCTTCTCGCTGC
This sequence comes from Granulicella sp., assembly GCA_003142215.1. Classification (GTDB taxonomy): domain Bacteria; phylum Acidobacteriota; class Terriglobia; order Terriglobales; family Acidobacteriaceae; genus Edaphobacter. Next base: position 18,829 of record PLOT01000144.1, read on the forward strand.
TCGAAAACCTCCCTCCCAACGCAGTCCGCATCGGCCTCATCAGCTTCTCCGTCTTTGCGGCTGCCATTGTTTTCTTTCTGCTCTGGCAGACGGGCCGCAAGCTCACGCCCACCTCGGTCGCCCTCGCGCTCATCCTTGGCGGAGCGCTCGGCAATCTCTACGACCGCATCCGTTTCCACCACGTCGTCGACTTCCTCGCCGTCCGCATCTACCACTACAACTGGCCCGACTTCAACGTCGCCGACTCCTGCATCGTCATCGGCGCCTGCCTCCTCCTGCTGGAAATCTTCCGCCCCATCCCCCACGATTCCTAATCGCGCGGCATCTCGCGGTTCTTCTCCGCTTCAATCGCCTTCCGCTTCGCCTTGCGATACACATTGGCAACCGCCAGCGTCCAGAACGGCACCAGATCGACTCCCGGCACCAGCTTGGCCAGCACCGACGGCAGAAACTCCCAGTGCCAGCCCAGCAGCCACATCATCACCCCTGCAACTCCGCAATCCAGCACGTCGTCCGCCGGCGACTCCGCGCCCTCCACAAAGAATGGAAACACGATCAGTTGCAGCGCATCGGCAAGGATCGCCACCATCAGGGCAACTCGAAAGCGCGGCCCCGGCAATAACTTTATGGAGTCGTTGGTCCCGGCGCTTTGCTGTTTCTCGTCCATGTCGATTCGCCTATTCTAGTCCGGCTTCCATCCCCGATTCGCAATCCCGGCCCAACTATCCGATAATGGAAAGTGGCCATACTCTCCCAAATCCCCACCGTGAAAACTGCCGTGAACCCAGACGCAAATCTCGCCGCGAATTCCGCCGATGCCCCGCCCCCCGCCGTCCTCGTCGCCAAGCACCACAAGCCTGAGGTCGAAGCTGCGGCGTATGCTGCTCGTTTGAACGAATTGCATGCCATCAGTAGTCCCAACACCATTCCCGTATCTAGGCCGCCAATTCCGTCAAATCTGCTATCTGACCTTGCGTCGTGCTTGGAATCTCGATGGTGGGGTTACGGGCCACGTTGTGCCGTGTTGGAACAGCAGTTTACTGCTCGTCGCGGCGGATGGGCGTTGGCAACTTCCTCCTGCACGGCAGCGTTGAACGTTGCCGCTCAGCTTATCCGCCGAAGCGATGGCGACGAGGTGATTGTACCGGCGATTACATTCGTGAGTACGGCGATGGCATTCCATATCGCGGGTATGCACCCCATCCCGGTGGATGTCCGACCGGATACACTTTTGATCGACGAGGAGTCGGTAATACGACATCTAACGCCGCGTACACGGGCGGTCGTGGTCGTACACCTCTACGGCCAGCATCAAGACGTGAGCGGCCTCCGGATGTTGTGCGACCGGCACGGCCTCGCGTTGATAGAGGATTGCGCTCATCGCATCGGCAACCTTGCGGAAACGCCAGCCGGCGATTTTGCGTGCTATAGCTTCAATGCAGTTAAGGAAGCGCCGGCTGGTGAAGGCGGTTTGCTCTGGGCGCGCGAAGCCAAGCTCGAATCGGTTGCGCGGGAGATCACATACTTAGGCATGACGATCGACACTCTTCAACGCTCTTCGACATTGTTGCATCGAGGATACGGATTTGGATGTGGCAGTGGCGGCAAGCTTCGGCTCACGGATGTTGCCGCGACTTTCGTACTGGCATGCCTGGGCCACATCGATGAATGGCAAGCGATGCGCCGTTCAATCTTCGCGCGGTATGAGAAAGAGCTGCCGATGGCAATCGACAGTGTCGCGCTGTTTCCCCGACTCGTCACAGATTCCTGCCTTATGTTTGTAGTTCGGCTCCCGCCCGCAGAACGGTCCTCTATCCGCCGCGCTCTCGCAGATGTGGGAATCGCTACTAGCACCCATTACCCGTCGCTGTCACGACACCCCCTCTGGAGCCAGTTCGCCGGACCATGTCCCGTCGCTGAGCAAGCCGAGGACGAACTGCTCACGTTACCCTGTTTCCCCTACATGGATAGCCACGCGCAAGACCGCGTGATTTCGGCATGGGAGACTGCGTGCAGGTGATTGCGCAAAGCCATCAACCGGCGCAACACGGATCGTGCGAGCGCCCAGGCGGTACTTCCCAATTCTGGTCACACAAGCAGCTTCATTGACTAGGAAACCCGCATAAACACTCACGATGGACAAAGCACGCCATTCTACCGACAATGGAGAGTGGCCGTGCTCTCCCAAATCCCCGCTGGCAACGACATGAAGCCCGCCGCGAATCCCGGTGAGGCCGCCCTGCCGCGCGTCGTCCTCACCGCCAGCGACTCCATCGTCATCCGCGGCGCGCGCACCCACAACCTCAAGTCCATCGACGTCGACATCCCGCACAACGCCCTCACCGTCGTCACCGGCGTCAGCGGCTCCGGCAAGTCATCGCTCGCCTTCGACACCATCTACGCCGAGGGCCAGCGCCGCTACGTCGAATCGCTCTCCGCCTACGCGCGCCAGTTCCTCGAGCGCATCGAAAAGCCCGACGTCGACTTCATGGACGGCCTCGCCCCGGCCATCGCCATCAAGCAAAAAAATTCCACCCGCAATCCGCGCTCCACCGTAGCCACCGCCACCGAGATCTACGACTACCTCCGCCTCCTCTACGCCCGCTGCGGCACCGTCACCTGCCTGCACTGCGGCGGCATCGTCCGCCACGACACCGTCGACGAGATCGTCGCCGCCCTCCTTGCTCTCCCCGCCTCCACCCGCGCCTACGCCCTCTTCCCCATCGCCCGCGCCGAAATTAAGCTCGAGCCCCTCCAACCCTCCACCACCGAAGCTCCGCCCGCCCCGCCCAAGCCCGCAATAAAATCCGCATCCAAAAAATCGGTTAAATCGGTGCCATCGGCGTTAAGCCTTTCCCTCACCGACGCCCTCAAGGACCGTCTCGCCGAACTACGCCGCCGTGGCTACAACCGCCTCTATCAGCAGATCGACGGCCAGCCCGGCAAGATCGTCGAGTTCTCCACCCCCGAGTCCCTCCTCTCGCTCGACTTCGCACAGCCCATCTTCGTCCTCATCGACCGCCTCGCCATCTCCCCCGACATCCGCTCCCGCATCGTCGACGCCATCGAGACCGGCTACCGCGAGAGCGGCGAAGTCCAATTCCACACCGTCCCCAACTCCTCAGCCGTCATCCCGACCGGAGCGCAGCCAAACCCCGTCATCCCGCCTGCAGCGCAGCCAAACCCCGTCATCCCGCCCGCAGCGCCCCAAAATTCCGTCATCCCGACCGGAGCGCAGCGCAGTGGAGGGACCCCCGCATTTGCACTTGACTCACCTCAACATCTGAGGTTCTCCGCCGCATTCGAGTGTTCCACTTGCCACCGCGCCTACCGCGAACCGGAACCCCGCCTCTTCTCCTTCAACAATCCCTACGGCGCCTGCCCGCGCTGCCAGGGCTTCGGCAACACCATCGACTTCGACCCCAACCTCATCCTTCCCGACCGCAGCCGCACCCTCGCCCAGGGAGCCGTCGCCCCATGGACCACCCCCAAGTACCGTCCCTTCCACGGCGAGATGATTCGCTTCGCCAAATCCGTCGCCATCCCCACCGACGTCCCCTGGTACGATCTCGACCCTCCGCAGCAGGACCTTCTCTGGAATGGTCCCGGCCCCAACAGCGGCCAGTCCCCGTACCCCGGCATCCACGGCTTCTTCAGTGCCCTCGAGCGCAAAAAATATAAGCTCCACGTCCGCGTCTTCCTCTCCAAATATCGTGGCTACGCCCTCTGCCCCGACTGCCAAGGCCAGCGCCTCCGCGCCGAAGCCCGCGCCGTTCTCATCGCGCCTCAAAACGGGCCAGCCAAAAATATCTGCGAAGTCGCCGCCCTCACCATCTCCGCCGCCGAGGCCTTCTTCGACAATCTGCAACTCACGCCGTTACAAATCGAGATCGCCGGTAAGATCCTCGAAGAGGTTCGCCAGCGCATTCATTTCCTCATCGAGGTCGGCCTCGAATACCTCACCCTCGACCGCCTCTCCTCCACGCTCTCCGGCGGCGAATCGCAGCGCATCCAGCTCGCTACCAGCTTAGGTTCCCGGTTGGTTGGCGCACTTTATGTTCTTGACGAACCCTCCATCGGCCTGCATCCGCGCGACACCGCAAAGCTCATCCGCATCCTGCACGCCCTGCGCGACCTCGGCAACACCATCCTGGTCGTCGAGCACGACCCAAGCGTCATCCGCTCCGCCGACCATCTCCTCGACCTCGGCCCCGGCGCGGGCGAGCTTGGCGGCCACGTCCTCGCCGCGGGCACCGTCGCCGAAGTCACCGCCAACCCGCAATCCATCACCGGAAAATATCTCTCCGGCCGCCTCACCATCCCCATCCCGCGCCATCGCCGCGAGCCCGGCCGCGAACTCCTCCAGCTCTCCGGCGTCCGCCTGCACAACCTGCGCGGCATCGATGTCGACATCCCCCTCAACCTCCTCTGCTGCGTCACCGGCGTCAGCGGCAGCGGCAAGTCCACGCTCATCCACCAGGTCCTTTACCGCGCGCTCATGCAGCAGCTCCACCGCGAACCCGGCTCCTCCGCGCCCGAGCCAACGAATCTCTACCGTGAACTCACCGGCTCCCAGTACCTCAACGACGTCATCCTCGTAGACCAGTCCCCCATCGGCCGCACGCCGCGCTCGAATCCTGTCACCTACATCAAGGCCTTCGACGACATCCGCGTCCTATTCGCCGCCCAGCCCGACGCCAAGCGCCACGGCTTCGGCCCGGGAGCCTTCTCCTTCAACGTCCCCGGTGGCCGCTGCGACACCTGCGAGGGCGACGGCACCGTCACCGTCGAGATGCAGTTCCTCGCCGACATCGAGCTGCCCTGCGAGGACTGCAACGGCACGCGTTACAAATCCTCCATCCTGGAAATTAAATACAAGAATAAAAATATTCACGACGTATTGAATATGACCGTCAAGCAGGCTCTCTCCTACTTCGCGGGGCACCCGCGTATTGTCGACAAGCTCGCCGTCCTCGACGAGGTCGGCCTCGGCTACGTCCGTCTCGGCCAGTCCGCCACCACGCTCTCCGGCGGCGAAGCCCAGCGCGTCAAGCTCGCCAGCCACCTCGCTCAGGCGCGTTCCACAATCGCCCGCGCCGCCGCCAGCCGCAGCGCCACATCCGAGTATTACGTCACCAACCGCGACAACAATTACGTCACCACAGTGCATCGCATCGACGATCATGGACGCGACGCCGACTACGCTACCCAGGACTTCTCCGCCCGCGTCCGTTCGCGCACCCTCTACATCCTCGACGAACCCACCACCGGCCTCCACTTCGACGACGTACAAAAGCTCCTCGCCGCCTTCCGCAAGCTCATCGACGGCGGCGGCTCGCTGCTCGTCATCGAGCACAACCTCGACATCATCAAGTCCGCCGACTACGTCATCGACCTCGGCCCCGAGGGCGGCGACGCCGGCGGCCAGGTCGTCGCCACCGGAACCCCCGAACAGATCGCCGCCAATCCCGCCTCCCACACCGGCCACCACCTCCGCCCCCTCCTCGGCCTCAATCCATAACCCGGCCGCCCCCCCCACAAACATCCGTCATCCCGACCGAAGGCGGCGTACTTTGCCGCCGCA
>PLOT01000177.1 GCA_003142215.1 Granulicella sp.
CACCAATGTTGATATTGCCCTAAACAAACCGCGCTCCCACTCTCCGGCTTAGGAGAGTGGGAGCGCGCAGAATCTCGAGCTCAACCGGCAATCGCCGTTACTGCTTCTCGATCTGTATCGTAATCGTCACCGCGGCGTCCACCGGTTGATTGCCCACCGTCGCCGGCTTATAGCGAAACGCACTCACCGCCGCCAGCGCCTTCTTGTCGATCGCCGTGCCCGCCGAATGGGTCACCGTAAGATTGCGCGGAAAGCCGTACTCGTCCACCGTTCCGCTCACCGACACCTGGGTCACCTCAGGCACCGCGGCCAACTCCTGCCCCGTCAGTTGGATCTCAACCGGCCGGGTCATCTTCGGTGCCGACTCTGCGGTCACTTCGCCCCCCTTGAAGCCGGACTCCAGTGTTCCAGCCTGACGCAGTGCCTGGTGCATAAAGTCCTCCGTCACCCGGGTCTGCACAAACTCCCGGATCGCCGGACGACTGATCGCATTCATCGAAGAAATCGCAGTCGCCGGTTCTGCCGCAACGGCTGACCTGATTACCGCCGGCAATCCGGCAGGCTTGATAAGCTCGGCCTGTATCACCGCCGAGGCTGGAACCGGCTTGGCTGCTGCCGGCGCGCTGGCCTGCCCATGGGCCAGGACAGGAAGCAGAACGAACGACGAAATAATCGCTAGTCTCATGGATGGTCTCCTTTTAGAACAAGTTTTGCTCAAAACAACTATAAGTCTAAATTGGAATGATTGTCAAGAAAATTTTGTGAATAGATATATCCACAGTAAAACCATAGAGATACAAGCGCAAAATGAGCCCTGGATCAAGCCTTGTGAAAAATATACCCGGAAGATCCCCACGCCGCATTGCTACGCAGCACATGCCACACCCACAGCCCCGCCGCACCCGGCAGGCACACTCCTGCCGCAACCGCTCAACCAACCGGCTGCTTCCCAGACCGGTCCCGCTTCTTCAGGACTTCATGAAATTCCCCACAAACCGCAGCGTCTCCGGCCCAACCCCGGCAAATCGCCGCTTCAGCACCGCTTCCAGTTCCTTCACCGTCCCCACCGGAGTCTGGCAACTCTGCCCGCTGCACACCACCGCAAAACTGCCTTGCACCCTGGGCAGATGCGGCAATGTCTGCTCCAGCGCCGGTGGCAGCATCGCCGGCGATTGCGCCGCAAGCTGCTCTCGCTTCAGGCGCACCACGCTCTTGTTCGACGAATAGCGCGCCTCCGCCGCAGCCTCCAACTCACGCGCCGCCGCATCGTCCCCAATCACGACGACCTGCAACTGCGGCGTCACCATCCGCTCCAGAGCCAGGGCATACGTTGCCGCGTACAGGCCGAAGTGCTCCACCACGCCGGCGAACGCCTCCAGAGTCTCCTGCGCCCTGGCCCCATACTCCGCGCTCCCGTTCAGCGCCTGCAATCGCATCAGCAGCATCGCCGCCTCGGGGTTCCCCGCCCGCGTCGGCGAGTCCTGCAACGGCTTGCGCCGAGCTCCCAACACGCCCAGGCTGCGTTTCCCTTCCCCAGCCTTCTCGGTATCGAAGAAGCCGCCTCCCTCCGTATCGTAGAACCGCTCCAGCGCGCGCTCCATCAGCTCCGCCGCAGCCTCGTAGTAGCGCATTTCGCTGGTCGACTCCCACGCGTCCAGTGCCGCGTGGCCCAGAAACACGTAGTCCTCCAGCCCGCCTGCCACCCGCCCGGCCTTCACTCCCGGCTCGCCATATACCACCACATGTGCCAGCCCGCGCTCCCGGCCGCCCCACGCCCCCTCCAGGACCCGGTCCAGCGACTTCAGCGCAAAGTCTCGCGCCTTCGGCTCATCCAGCACGCGCCCCGCCTCCAGGTACGCAGAGATGCACATTGCATTCCACGCCACATACATCGTCTTGTCCACATATGGCGCGGGACGCTTCCGCCGTGCCGCAAGCATCTTCCGCTTGGCCGACTCCAGCNNAGCACGTTCTTCGCCACATTGTGCTGCATGTCGCCGATCTCCCCGATGTTGTAGTAACCCACCACAACCGCCTGCTCTTCGGCCGTCAGCGCCTCTGCCGCCTCATCCAGCGTCCAGGTGTAGTAGTCGCCGTCGTCGTCCAGCGAAAAATCCGCGTCCTGCGATGCATGGAACCCGCCCAGCTTGCGGTCGCTCAACCACTCATCCATCCAGCGCATCGTGTCGCGCGCCACCCGCGCAAACTCCACATTGCCGAATGCCTGGTATGCATGAACGTAGTTCCTCAGCAGCTCGCTGTTGTCGTATGCCATCTTCTCGAAGTGCGGAACCACCCAGTGCTCATCCACCGAATAGCGATGAAACCCGCCCCCAAGATGGTCGTGAATCCCGCCCTTCTCCATCTTCTCCAGAGTCACCAGCACCGCCTGCTTGGCCGCCTCCGCCATCTTCGCTGTCCCCAGCCCGCTCAGCTTCGACGTGCCTGTCGCACTCGCAGCCCGCAAGTCCGTCCGCGAAGCCACCTCGATCAGCAGGTCCAGAACGCTCGAATGGGGAAACTTCGGCTGCCCGCCAAATCCGCCATGCTTCAGGTCCGCGCTCTTCAGCGCAGATACCACCATCTTCTCCACCAGCTCGCGCCCAGTCTCCTTGATTGCGCCGCCCGCCCGTCCACTGAACGCCTCATTGTGCTCGATCGCGTTCATCACGCTCGCCGCCGTCTCGTCCACCTCCGTTCGCCGTCCGGCGAAGGCGTCCGCCATGGTCAGCAGAACGCGCTGAAAGCTTGGCCGGTTGTACCCGTCCTCCGGCGGAAAGTACGTCCCTCCGTAGTACGGCCTGCCCTCTGGAGTCAGAAACGCCGTCAACGGCCAGCCCCCCTGCCCGCTGATCGCGGACACCGCGGCCTGGTAGCGCGTATCCACATCCGGCCGCTCGTCGCGGTCCACCTTCACCGCGACAAAGTTCTCATTGATGGTTCGCGCCGTCTCCGCGTCCTCATACGACTCGCGGTCCATCACATGGCACCAGTGGCA
>PLOT01000234.1 GCA_003142215.1 Granulicella sp.
TACTGCCCGTCCATCGAGACCAAGATCGTGCGCTTCCCGGAAAAAACGCATCACCAGTTCTTCCTCGAGCCGGAGGGGCTGAACACCCACGAGGTCTACATCAACGGCATGAGCACCAGCCTGCCCATGGAGGTACAGGTGGCGATGGTACACTCCATCCCCGGCCTCGAAGCCGCCGAGATGCTGCGCCCCGGCTACGCCATCGAGTACGACGCCATCGACCCCACCGAGTTGGACCGCACGCTGGCCGTTAAAAAGTTCCCCGGCCTCTATCTCGCCGGCCAGATCAACGGGACGAGTGGATATGAGGAGGCGGCCTGCCAGGGTCTGATGGCCGGAATCAATGCGGCGCTGTGGGCTCGGGCAGCGCTCCATCCCACCCATCGCGATATGGCCGCGATGGATGGGGCACCCGAATTTACCGGCTTCACGCTGGACCGCACCGAGGCCTACACCGGCATCCTCATCGACGACCTCATCTCCAAGGGCACCGATGAGCCGTACCGGATGTTCACCTCGCGCGCGGAGTTTCGCCTGCACCTGCGCATCGACAACGCCGACCGCCGCCTGACTCCGCATGGCCGTCGCCTTGGCCTCATCGACGACGCGGCCTGGGCGGCGTATGAAGCCAAGCAGTCGCGCGCTGCGGCCTTCGAGCAGTTGCTGACCAAGACGCGCGTGGATGTTGACGCTCTGCCATCGGCGCTCACGGAAACCCTCCGCGGCGACCTGAGCGACCTCGGCGCGCAGACCTACGCGCAGATGCTGAAGCGCCCCGAAGTCACAGTTGAATCTCTGTGGCCAGTGCTCGCAAGCGCGATGGACACCAACTCCGAGCTTGCGCCCTGGATCGCAAGCTCGCGGACGGCGGATGTCTCTCCTTTGTCATTCCGTAGAGTAGCGGAGGAATCTGCTTCTGCACTTCCCGCCTCGCCGAAGAAGGAAGCCCATCTCCCCGCCTGGGTGCGCAACGAGATGAAGACCGTCGAGACGGAGATCAAGTACGCGGGCTATCTCCAGCAGCAGCGCAAGTCGATGGAGCGCCTGAAGCGCGACGAGCAGCGCGTCATCCCGCCGTGGTTCGACTACGCAGCCTGCAGCGGCCTCTCGCGCGAGATGGTGGAAACGCTGGGCCGTGTCCGCCCGCGCACGCTCGGCCAGGCCAGCCGCATCCAGGGAGTGACCCCCGCTGCCGTCACCCTGGTCAACTGCTTCCTCGAGATTCAGTCCCGCCGCCGCACGGCGTAGCGCTTCTTCGCATCTGACGCGGCTCTAGTGTCGCTCCTCGGAGTGCAGCCGTATGGCCTCGGACTGGTCGCTGACCACGCTGTCTTTCAGCACCGATGCGGCCTGCGAGCGCACCGCCTCCACCGTCTTCCACTGGTCCTTGGCGCGCGGCTCCGGCACCCACCGCGGAAGCGACAGGCCAAGGTAGTCGGCCAGCGCGTGGGCGTGCGGCTCGTACAGCGCGCGCAGAGCATGCAGCCGGGCGGGTGCCTCGGGGTCGCCGCACAGTCGCATCCCCATCTGCTTCATCTCCCCGCACAGCAGCTCAAAGTTCGCTGGGGGCAGCCGGTCCGCGCCCTCGTGCGCTCGCCACTTCGCCTCCTGTTTTTCCAGTTGGAAGACGTGGCCCAAATCGACCAGCGCGTGGCGCGCCATGGCGAAGGTCAACTGGGCCTGGCGCGATGCCACTCCCGGCACCACCGAGATCAGCAGCGCGCAGCTATCCAGCACTGCGGTCAGCGCCGAGAGCCAGCTCTGGTTGTCATGCTGCGAGCGGTAGTAGCACAGAATCGGGTAGGAGACGTGCGACTCCAGCAGCTCGGCCGACCATCTCTCCCACTCGATCAGCAGCACCACCAGCGCCTCCTGTCCCCCGGGGAAGGAGTGGCGGCGCAGCAGTTCGATGCTGGTGGGCGGCGATCCGGCGCGCGCGTCCAGCAGCGCAACGCTCACCTCGCGCCGCGAAAACGCGCCGTAAAGCACCGGAACGTACCCAATCACCAGCGCCACAAATCCCAGCCCCGTGCCAGACTCGCAGACAATCAACGCGCGCGCCGCAAGGCTGCGTGGAACCACATCGCCCAGTCCCAGCGTGAACAGCGTGGTTCCGCTCACGTAGAGGTCCGTGCGCAGGCGGCCTAACTCACTCCCGGCAGCCATTGCATCGGCGAACGGCGTGCCCAGCGCGAACAGCAGCAGTCCAAAGCCGCTCACCAGCAGCAGCGCCCACAGCATCAGCAGAAACAGCAGCGATCCCGGCCCATAGGTACTGTAAGCCATCTCGCGCAGCTTGCGGTTGCGAATGCGCCGCGCCACCGCCGCCCACGGCACCCAGGTCGCGATATAGAAGAGCCGGGTGATGCGGAACCGCCCCGTCGGACGGCGCGGCAGGATGATGGTCTGGAATGCGTCCACCACCGCACCCAGACAGAACAGCAGCCCGGCCACCAAAGCCACAACTCGCATGGCTCATTCTACCGGGTGGCGGCTGGTGGAATGTCGAGGGCTTACTGGAATGCTATGTAGGCAGTCTCCGGACGTATCCATTCGATGAAGCATGAGGGAAAATGCTCGGAAGACCCATTTTTCCTCTGAATTGCGGGTTTTACACCAGTTTTAAATGCTTTGGGGGGGGGATTCAAAGAGTAACTATGCAAAGCGTCCGCATATACTAAAATTTCAGACTTTCCACAGTCGAAGGCATCACAAGTTTCTTGCCGAACGGATGTATCATCTATGGCTTCATTTGCCCAAACTCACGCCGACGACGGGCTGCCAGCGTCAGTGCATACCGAAATTGCGATTCTAGGAGCAATGCTTCTGGATGCAGTTGCGATCAACGATGCAACAGAGAAATTACAACCTGAAGATTTTTTGTTGGATTCTCATCAACGAATCTATAAGGCCATGCTGTCTCTTCAATCGGTCGGTCATGCAGTTGATTTTCTAACCGTCGCAGACGCGCTCGCTAAGAAACACGAGTTGGACACAATCGGAGGTCGTGCCTACCTTGCTTATCTTAGTGAGGGGATTCCGCGCAATCTCAATGTAGAGAACTATGTCCGCATCGTTAAGGACAAGAGCCTGCTGCGACAGTTGATGGGCATCTTCAATGAAGGGATGACGCTCGCATCCGATCAGACTGAGGACGCGATAAATGTTCTCGGCGATGTCGAACAGCGGCTTGCTGAAGTAGCAGATAGTGCTATTAGCAGAGGCTTTTCAAATATCAGTGATGTAGTTAAAGAGTCGTTTGGCTCGATCGACAAACTCTACGAGCAGGGCCGCGAGGTCACGGGCCTCGCCACGAGCTATACCGAGTTCGATAAGATGACCAGCGGCCTACAGGACTCCGAACTCATCATCATTGCCGCACGCCCTTCAATGGGCAAGACAGCTTGGGCAATCAACATTGCTCAAAATGCAGCGGTGAAAGACGGAAAAGTGGTGGCAGTCTTTTCGCTGGAAATGAGCAAGGAGAGCCTGCTGCGACGCATGCTCGCGAGCGAGGCGCGCGTGGGTTCTCGAAAGCTTCAGACGGGAACGATGATGAGGGAAGACCGCGGCAAGCTGATGAAGGCGCTGGAGCGGCTCATGGACTCCAAACTCTTCATCGACGACACCCCCGGCATCACCCTGCCGGAGATGCGCGCCAAGGCGCGCCGCCTCAAGCAGCAACAGGGACAGCTCGACCTCATCGTCATCGACTACCTCCAGTTGATGACCGGGACCAGCGCCTCCGGCAAGCGGGGCTTCGAGAACCGCACCCAGGAGGTCAGCTCCATCTCGCGCGGCCTCAAGGCGCTGGCCAAGGAGATGCGCNNATCCACCGCGAGGAGTACTACAACCGCGATAACGACGATTTGAAGGGTAAAGCGGAGATTATCATCGCTAAACAGAGGAACGGTCCGACCGGAAGCGTTGAGCTCGCATTTATTTCTGAGTACACAAGATTCGAGGATCTGGCGAGGGATGAATTTGGCGCGGTGGACACATCGCATCCAGAGCTTGGTTCTGGGGGCCGAAGAGGGCTGCATTCATAGCCCGTGCGGAAATTGTGAGGGCGTGAGACGGCATTGACGATGACAAGCTGGATTGAGATCTCCGAAGAGCGGCTGGCGGCAAACTACCGCGCCATCGCGCAGACTGCCGGAGCGCAGACCGCGGTGCTGGCGGTGGTCAAGGCCAATGCCTACGGGCACGGGATTGAGCTCTGCTCTACAATCCTGACCCGCGCCGGAGCGCCGTGGCTTGGTGTCACCTCTGCTGCTGAGGGCGCGCGTGCGCGGCGGGCGCTCGCCGAGGCTGGCTTTGCGCCAGCGAACCAGCCCGCAATTCTGGTCATGTGCGGCTTCCTGCCCCAGGACGTGGAGGCGATCGCAGAGCGCGCGCTGACTCCAGTCGTATGGACACCGGAGCAGATCGGCTGGCTGCAAGGCTCCGGCCTCGCCGTCCACGTCGAGATCGACACCGGAATGGCGCGCCAGGGAGTTCACCCCGGCGAAGAACTGGATGATCTGCTCGACGAGCTGGCCGCCGCCGGCCTCACGCTCAATGGCATCTTCACCCACTTCTGCGAGGCCGAGGCCGCCCACTCCGAACTGACCCAGACCCAGCAGCGACGCTTCGAGGCGGCGGTGAAGCAGGTATTGGCAAGAGGCCTCGCGCCGAAGTGGGTCCACGCGGGCAGCTCTTCTTCGGTGGACAATCCCGCGCAGTCCTCGCCCTGGCTGGTCAATCTCGCGAACTCCGTCGACGCCCGCGCAATGGTTCGCTGTGGCTGTGCGCTCTACGGATATTGTGTGCCGATTACTGGCGCGGATGCGGCCTCCATGCAGCCGAAGCTGTGCCCCGCTCTTCGTCCCGTCATGACATGGAAGACGCGCGTCCTCTCGCTGCGCGATCTGGCCGCGGGTGAAACCGCAGGCTACAACGCAACCTTGACCGCGCCAGCCCTCATGCGCCTCGCCATGCTCCCCGTGGGCTATGCCGACGGCCTCCGCCGCGAGCTCTCCGGCTCAGACGCGCGCCCCGGCGGATGGGTCATCCTGCGCAGTCACGACGGATCAGCCCATCGCGCCGCAATCGTAGGCCGCGTCACCATGAATCTAACCATGGTCGATGTCACCGCCATCCCCGGCGTCTGCATCGGCGACGAGGTTATCGTCCTTGGCGACGGCATCACCGCCGACGACCACGCCCGCCTCGCCGCAACCATCCCCTACGAGATCCTCTGCGCCGTCCGCGCCGGGTGAGAGGCTTGGCGGTCGGTTGAGTTTGGCCGCACTCCGCGCAAGCTCCGTTCTAGAAATCACACCACCACAAGAAACATGGTCACTCTCGCAAAAAGGCCCGCTGGGCTACAGCGGGCCTTCGTTTGCTATGGAATCGTTCTCTAGCGTCCGCGACCGCCGCGACCGCCTCCGCCAGCGCGACCGCCTCCCTGGAATCCGCCGCTGCGTTCATTCGCCCCGCTATGGTTGGCTGTGCCTACATTGCCTCGGCCGTCGCGCGCTTCGTTTCCCTGGAAGTGGGTGAAGGGCTGCGCCCCGCGCTCAGGCATCGGTCCTCGGTAGCCATTCCGCGGATCGTAGCGGTTGTCGACGTGGCCATAGAAGCCGCTACGGCCATGAAACCATGGACCGGCCCCAATGAACAGCCCACCTGCAAACCAGTCTGGCCCATAGTAGCCGTAGGGAGAGCAGTCATACGGTGCGTAGTCAAAGTACCCGTAGGGGCACACAGGCGCCACTCCAATGCTGATTCCGATCTGGGCAGGTGCCACGTATCCAGCGCTGAGTAGCGCAGCAGCGATCGCTGCAATAGCGAGAGACTTAAAGTTGGTCATGGATTCTCCTTGTTCCTAACCCTTAGAAGCCGCAAAGTGTGCCGCAGGTTGTATCGGTGATTTGCTTCTCCGCATGGCTGGCCGTTAACATCGGGTCTGGAATGAGAGGGAATATTTCATGAGTGAAGGAAACAATGCGGCTCGCCGCACCGAGGACATTGCGCTCGATCTGCTGAAGTTTGTGGCGTCGCAGGCGCATGTAGGCACCAAGGCAGCCGGCGGCACCGGCTTCGGCGTCGCCACCTCGTCCAAACCGGAGGACCAGGTGACCGAACTGCTCGAACTGTACGCGCGCTGCCGCCAGGTTGTTGAAGCTCCGGTGAAGTAAGTGGCCGGAGCGAGTGCTTTGCCCAAGAGAGACGCAAGACCGCTGCGCGTAGCCGTGGTGGGCGCGGGAGCGTTCGGGCGCAATCATCTGCGCGTCTACCGCGAGCTGGAGCAGGCGGGCGCGCCGGTCGAGCTTGCCGCTATCGTAGATCCCAATGAAGCTGCGCGGTCCGCTGCAACGGCGAAGTACGCCATCCCCGGATTCGCCTCGATCGACGAGTGTCTCGCGGCTTGCAAACCGGATGCTGCTTCGCTTTGTGTCCCGACGGTGCATCATGCGGAGTGCGCGCGCACATTGCTGGCCGCGGGCGTCGACCTGCTGATCGAAAAGCCCGTAGCCGCGAACCTCGCCGAGGCCGACGAGATCGTCCGCCTGGCCCGCGAGCTGGGCCGCACGGTGCAGGTTGGCCATCTGGAGCGCTTCAATCCTGCCGTCCGCGCGGTGCGCGGCCTGCTCAACCATCCCATGTTCTTCGAGGTGCATCGCCTCAGCATCTTCACCCCGCGCTCGCTGGACGTCGACGTGGTGCTGGACCTGATGATCCACGACCTGGACCTGGTATTGAGCCTCGTCGGCTCACCGGTGCGCGAGTTGCGCGCGGTGGGGCTGCCCGTGCTCTCGCGCAAGGTGGACATCGCCAACGTGCGCCTGGAGTTCGAGAACGGCTGCGTGGCCAACTTCACCGCCAGCCGCGTCAGCACCGAACGCGTCCGCAAGATGCGCTTCTTTCAGCCCCACCAGTACCTCTCGCTGGACTTCGCGAGGCAGGACCTGCTGCTGATCGACGTAACGGCTGCGGCAGGGCTCGATCTGGCGCATCTGGCCGCGCTGGCCAGTGCCGCTGCGGCAAACGGACAGCCTGCGCCGGGAATGTCGCTGCGCAAGGTCCCGGTCGATCCCGGCGAGCCGCTGCGGCTGGAGATTGAGTCGTTTGTGGATTCGGCGCGCAGGCACTCGCAGCCCGTGGTGACAGTGGAGGATGGCCGCGCCGCGTTGGCGCTGGCGCTCCAGATCAATGCTGCGATTGCGGCCCATGCGCGGCGCATGGGTCTTTGATCGTCGCGCTGGCGGGGTCGTCCATGTTGGTGAGGTGCGCGGTGGTATCGGGGATGTCGAGCTTGAACGGGTCTTCCGGCAGCGGTTGGTTGAAGGTGGTGCCCTTGGTGATGGTGATGGTCATGCCCAGCTCATCCAGCGGACGCTGAATCACGATCTTGGTGGGAAAGTTGATGTCACCGAACTTCTGGTAGCTGCTGTAAAAGGCCTGCGTGGCCACCTTGCCGTCGGCATCGTAGATGTCCTGCCGCCAGGGCAGCATGTTCATACGGTCGATGTGGACGACGTGCAAGGTGCGGGCGACCTCGCCCTGCGGTTGGGAGAGGAACTCGATGTCGTAGTCAGGGTCCTGGATCAGGTCTTTCCTCTTCTTCGGATTCTCGATGACACGGCTGTCCTGCGTCATGGAGACGACCTGGCCCGGTTCCAGTCCATGAATCAACAGCGAATCCAGAATGACCGCCGGACGCAGGCTATAGAGTCCCTTCTGCGAGCTGTTGGTCACCACATCGGACCCGACAATGGCGCAGTTCTTGGGAGGAATCAGCATCTTGAACGTCTTGCCGTCCGAAACCATGTCCAGAATCTTGCTGCCGCCTAAGGTGATGGGGAGTTGAAGCAGAACGCGAATCTGATCGGGCTTGCCGATAATGATGAATCCACTGAAGCTGATGGATTCCTTGACCTCGCCCTGTAGGCTGCCGCCGCTGCTGGTGGACATGTACACATGGAGCGTCATGCTCTGGATGGCGGCGTTGCGGTCGTCCACTTGCTTGAGCAACTGGTCGAGGGTCGAGTTGAAGACCACATCCGCCAGCCGCGTCTTCAGCACGGCACGCGTATGCACACATCCGGTGAGTGCCGGAGTCATCGCGAGCAGTCCACAGGCTACGGCTTGTTTGATCGTCATTCGCACAAACTTCTAGTATATCTGGCAGCGCGGCTGGAGGGGGCTGTTTCGCAAAAATGCTCTGCAATATGAATTAGATGCGCCCAAATAACTTGAGGTTTCGGCCCCATTTCGGACCCCCCCGCCGTGCTCTCAGCGGGCGGCCCGGCGCAGGGCGCGGGAGTGGGCCGACTGGTGCAGCGCGCGAGCGGCTTGGTGCGGAACGCGAGCGGCCTGGTGCCGGGCGTGAGCATGTACGGGCTCGTGCTGGACGCTAATGGGAGCGCCCTGGTGCAGCGCGCGGCGGTAGGCTTCCACCTGCTGAGTGTGTTCCTTCAGCGTGGCGGAGAAGCGGCTGTGGCCCTCGGCGTCGGCCACAAAGTACAGAAAGTCGGTGCGCGCCGGTGCCAGCGCCGCCTTCAGCGCGGCCACGCCGGGGTTCGAGATCGGCCCCGGAGGCAGCCCGGCGCGGCGATAGGTGTTATATGGCGACGCAGATTGCAGGTCCGAGGCGTAGATCGCGCCGCGATAGCTCCCTTCCAGTTGCGCCGCGTAGATCACACTGGGATCGGTGGCCAGCGGCATCCCCTGGGCCAGGCGGTTGACGAAGACTCCGGTGACGAGGGGCCGCTCGGAGTCCTGACTGACCTCCTTTTCCACCAGCGAGGCAAGAATAACGGTGCGGGCAACGCTCCCTGAAGCGTCGGGCGTCAGTCCAAGCTGGGCCGCAACCTGGCGGAAGCGGCGCACCATCGCCGCCAGCATCTGCGGCGGGGTGGCGTGGCGGCCGAAGCGGTAGGTGTCCGGGAAAAGATAGCCCTCCAGCGATGTGGCGTTGGGGTCGAGGTCGGCGATCAGCCCGGTCTGCCTTCGTTCGGCAGCCAGAAACGCCTCGCGCGAACCGAGCCCGGCGGCTTCCACCGCCTGCGCGATCTCGAAGATGTTGTAGCCCTCGGGAATCGTCACCGGAATCGTGTACACATCGCCACGAACCATGCGCGCATACACCACGCTTGCCGTCGCGGGCTGGTTGAAGCGGTACTCCCCGGCGATCAGCTTGCCGCGCTTGACCACGCGCAGCAGGTCGAAGGCGTAGCGGCTGCGCAACACTCCCGCCTCTTCCAGTTGCGCGGCGATGGCCTGGGTCCCCGTGCCCGGAGCGATGTCAACGTAGGTGGCAGCCGCGTCGGAGGTGCCCGCGGCCGGACCGATGGGCGCGTAAAACGCCCAGGCCGCAAACGCAGCCACAACCAGCGCAATTAGCAACAGGGTAATGAGAAACTTCAAGCCGGGCCTTTCGTCAGCGGATCGCGGAAAGGCAATCCCTCTCTAGAAGTTTACTGTCTTGCGCCGATAGTGGGAGGGCGAGACCGTCTTCGCCTGAAGGAGTAACTTTCCGCGACCGTGCAGCAACATTTTTGTAGTAACATAATTATAAGGAAAGGAGACGATATGAAGAGGCCAATGGTTAGATACACAATCGATCTGGACAATCCTCCGCCTCTCACGGCGGAACAGAAGAAAAGGCTGAAGGCGTTGGCGGCCAAGCCGGACAGTGAGATCGACTACAGCGACATTCCACCGCTTACGGAGGAGTTCTGGAAGAACGCGGTTCGCAATCCGTTCTACCGGCCCACCAAGACCTCGACCACCGTACGTATCGACTCCGACGTGCTCCACTGGCTGCGCGCGCAGGGCACGGGCTATCAATCCCGCATCAATGCCATCCTCCGTCGCGAGATGCTCGCCAGCCACAAACCCGCAGCAGTGAAGTAGCATCCACCGCTCTTCTTCTGCTGCGATACTCTTGATGCCATGAAGCTCCGGCCCTGCATCGCGCTCTTTTTGTCCGTTCTGTTCTGCTTTGCGGCTGTCGCGTCCGGGCAGACGAAGCGGTCTCTGGTCGCGTCTGGAAACCCCGACCTGCGCGCCGGCATCCACTCGCTCGATGTGGCCCCGGTCTGGTCCGGGCATCCGGTCGGCTTTGCTCTGCTGACCCATGGCGATCGGCAGTTTGCCGCGTTTTACGATGCCAGCCGCCGCATGACCGTGGCGCAGCGCACTCTGGGAGAGCGGCAGTGGAGCTACACAGTCCTGCCCAGCACCGTCGGCTGGGACAGCCATAACTCCATCGCGATGGCGCTCGACCGCGAAGGCTACCTGCATGTCGCGGGCAATATGCACGCCGTGCCTCTGGTGTACTTCCGCGGCACTCGCCCCTACGACGCGGCCTCGCTCGTGCGTGTCCCGTCCATGACCGGGCAGCATGAGGAGCGCGTCACCTACCCGGTCTTCTCCTACGCGCCGGATGGTGCGCTGCTGTTTCAATACCGCAGCGGAAGCAGCGGATCGGGAGACACCTACAGCAACCGCTACGACGAGAGCGCCAAAACCTGGCACGCGCTCACCGGCCAGCCACTCTTCTTCGGCGGCAAGCGGATGAATGCCTACCCGCTGAACCCGGTAACGGGGCGGGATGGCTGGGTCCACCAGGTCTGGGTCTGGCGCGACACCCCAATGGCCGAGACCAACCACGACCTCAGCTACGCGCGCAGCCGCGACCTCATCCACTGGGAGACCGCGGCCGGCGTTCCCCTCACCCTGCCGCTCACCATCGATACACCCGGCCTCGTTGTGGACCCTTCGCCGCCGCGCGGAGGCCTTCTGAACGGGACCCAGGCCGTCGGCTTCGACACACACGGCAACCTGACGATCTCGTACCTCAAGTACGACGCCGCGGGAAACACGCAACTCTTTTTTGCTCGCTGGCAGGAAGGCCAGTGGAAGAGCCAGCAGGCCAGCAACTGGAGCTACCGATGGGACTTCCACGGCAGCGGCAGCCTGGTCAACGAGATTCACATCGGTCCGCTGCGCGCCGCGGGCGGCAAGCTCACGATCGCGCTCAGCCATAAGGTCTACGGCTCCGGAGTCTGGGAGGTTGACCCGGCAACCATGCGTCTGAAGGGAAAGCTCGCCGCGGACGCGGACGTCGGCAGCGAAGACCTGGCAGCCGTGCCTGAGAGCGGCCTGTTGGATCGCTTTGCTTCAGATTCCGCTCCCACCCGCGCCGACGGCGTCACCTATCGCCTCGCATGGAAGACGCTTCCCCAGAACCGCGATCAGCCGCGTCCCGAGGGCGCGCCGCCACCCTCCATGCTCCGCCTCATCGTCTCAAACTAGGCCAGCGCCCAATCCCCGCCCCGCAGCCGCAAAGCGACGCAGGCCGGTCGCTTCGATGCTCTGCATTCAGTCGTCGTCCGCCGGCATCTCTGCTCAAGACATCTGCTTGCGAATGAGATCTTCCACTCGGCTCCAAACCGTCGGGTCGTTCTCGATCTCGATGTGCGCCTTCATGAACGCCCGCGCGAACCATGGGTAACCGGCGCAGGAGACCGGATGCTCCCGATAGCTGGAGACGAAGTTGCCCAGGATCGTCGTCTGCTTCGGGTCCATCGCCGCAATCAGGCTGCGGCCATGCAACAGGCCCTCGCTCTCGTAGAAGTTCACCGCTTCGCGCACATTGGGCGGAATGCTGCCATCGTTCTCGTTCAGCTTTTCCACGCTGTCGACCTGGATGGTCAGCAGCACGGGAATCCCAAGCTGGTTCAGACGCCGGGCCAGCGTCACCGTCTCCGAAGCTCCCCAGCTATGGCCGTAGATGACAATCCGCGCGGCTTTTTTCTCGTCTGCGCTTGGCCGCCCCTTGCCGCTCGCGTCCAGAAGCTGAAGTACGGTGCGCAGCGCGTTCTTCCAGTCGCTGTTGGCAAACACCGCGGCATGAAGGCCCAGCGGATAGCTCTGCTGTAGCTCTTTGGCCACCAGGGCCTCGCGATGGACCAGATTGTCCGCGCGTACGTTGCCACCCATGAACCCGATTACGATCAGTTGGCCTGGCAACGCGGACAGCTTCTGCGCCGAGGCAACCCGGCCCACTTCGCCCTCGCCCGGCAACACCATACGACCCGCGACCGCCAACGCCTCCGGCAGGACCGCGCGTACCACCGGCGGCGTGCCCGGCGGCGGGACAAGTACCTCTTGCGGCGCGCCAACCGGCTGCGCGACCACCGTGCAACACAGCCCGAACGCCAGAAGCACGGCAGCGCATCTTGTTCGACTGGAGCGCATCTCACAGCTCATTAGCAACGGATTCTCCACGCGGAATCTCAGCATCGCTCGCTGCGATCGGCTCTTCTGCGGGCGCACACGCCCTCGTCGCCTTACGGCAGACGCGTGCCACTACTTCAACACTACGCTGAATTGCGCTGGCGGGCCTGATTGCACCGCTGCGCCACCGCTGTCCCATGACAAGGCAAAACTCACTCAGCCACTCGACTGTTGCGCTTCCCCATTCCACCCATTTGAGAGACGCCGTTGGCCGCGATTCCCCATTCCATCCATTTGAGAGACGCCTCTGGCCGCGAAGCCGGGAGCAAAACCAGAGTGGATATCCCGGCGGCAAATCCTTCGAGTGGCTTTTTCCTCAAGAAAAAGTCACCCTTAATACTCTTCCCTTAGGCACTGTTACTCTGGTTTTACTCTAGGCCACCATCTTCTCCCGCCGAGGAGATGCCTGGATCGTCCGCACCAGGTCCTCCACGGTCACCAGAGGAGAGTCCAGCAGGCCCGGCAGATAGATCCGCCCTGTCTCCGCCAGCAACGCGCGGATCGTCTCCCGCAGCTCCTCGCTGTCCAGGCCCAGATCGCAATCCAGATCGTCGAACGGCTCGATCGGAAAGGCTGCCTTCTGGCGTTTCTGTAGGTACCGGTAGGTGGCGCGGGCAAGCTCAGGGTTGAATCCGTACTCGACCAGATACTCCACAAACGTCTCCACTGTGCGCCCAGAGCGGTCACGCACCAGCGAAGATTGCCGTCTTTGCGCCGATATATAGAGGGCCGTAAAGCCAATCAGTATGCCCAGGCCTATCAATAACAACGGCAAGGCAAGCTCGGAAAGCCACTGCTGCTCAGAGAGTAAAGTAGACATCACAAATAACCCCGGGAAAAATCGTTCAGGAATTACAGCTCCACACACTCATGCCAGATGCACGGCAGATGGAGTAAACAGCACGAATGACCTAGGGGAAAATCGTTCAGGAATTGCAACTCCACGCATTCATGACAGATGGTTGCGTTGAAGTCGAAGACACGCCCGGAAGGCACGATCTTCTGTTGCTTAAACTTACTATACTTAGTTCAGCACGATTCACAGGATTTGCACAGCCCCAAATGAAGTCTGGATTGGAATCTTCTTCCCAAAAGAGAACATCCAACCGCTCACGGAGGAAACCGATCGCTTCCCTGCACCCATCGCCGCTCTACCGAAGCGCCTCCGCGGCGCTGCTGGAACCGCCCGCCGCGGCGTCAGACCCAGCCGGGCAAACCTCCGGCCTGCGCCTGCGCGACTCCTTCGGGCGGGCCATCACCGACCTCCGCATCTCCGTCACAGACCGCTGCAACTACAAGTGCGTCTACTGCCGCGCCGGCAACGAAGCCGCATCCTACACCGAGCTTCCCATCGCAGACTATCTGCGAATGGTGCGCGTCCTGGTCTCGCTCGGCATCGAAAAGGTGCGCCTCACCGGCGGCGAACCGCTGCTGCGCTCCGGTCTGGTCGAGATGGTCGCCGAGTTGGCGCAGATGCGCACCGCCTGCGCAGCCGGCGGCACGCGCCTCGATGCGTGCGAACCCGGCCAGCCGCTCGACATCGCCCTCACCACCAACGGCCATCTGCTGGAATCCCTCGCCGTGCCGCTCGCCTGCGCCGGACTCAACCGCGTCACCGTCAGCATGGACGCCGTCGATCCCGAGACCTTCGCCCGCATCACGCGCGTACCTGGCAGCTTCCAGCGCGTGCTGGCCGGTGTCCACGCCGCGCAGGCCGCCGGCCTCGGCCCGGTCAAGATCAACTGCGTCCTGATGCGCGGATTCAACGACTCCCAGATCGAGCCCTTCGCCCAGTTCTCCCGCCGCCACGGCGTCGTCGTCCGCTTCATCGAGTTCATGCCGCTGGAAGAACCATCCGCCGCCGAAGACGCCCGCACCTGGAGGCCCGAGACCGTGGTCCCAATGGACGAGATCGTCGCCCGCCTCAACGCATGGCGTCCCTC
Source organism: Granulicella sp. (assembly GCA_003142215.1). Lineage (GTDB taxonomy): Bacteria > Acidobacteriota > Terriglobia > Terriglobales > Acidobacteriaceae > Edaphobacter. Next base: position 14,235 of record PLOT01000234.1, read on the forward strand.
CGGCGGCGTCCCCTCCGGCCTGGTCGAGCTGCCGCCGCGCGCCGCCAGCGAGACCGCCCGCCGCTTCACCTTCGCCGACGGCATCGGCGAGATCGGCATCATCGCGCCCGTCTCCCGCCCCTTCTGCGGACATTGCAGCCGCCTGCGAATCACCTCCGACGGCGCCCTCCGCACATGCCTCTTCTCGCAATCCGACCACGACCTCTACGGCCAGATGCGGCGCGGTGGAACCGATGAAGAACTTGCTTCGTATATAAGGCGTGTCGTACTGCGGAAGGAGGCCCGCCATCACATCGGCGAGCCGGGGTTCGAAAAACCATCGAGAAACATGGTGCATATCGGCGGCTAATCTGCTGCGAAAGGCAGCGTTTTATCTTTGATGTACTGAAAGATTGATGCCCTCTATATTCTGTAGTACTGAGGTCTGGGTTGAGAGAGAAGCGCCAGTTCGAGGTCATCGATAGCCGCCAGTTGGACCATCTCGGCGTCTTTCACGAGGTCGCGCGCGCCCTCACCCAGACCCTCGAGCTCGAAGATATCCTGCTCATCATCATGGAGAAAATGGCCCAGTTCTTCGGCCCAGAGCGATGGTCCATGCTCATGGTCGACGAGCAGGCCCAGCATCTCAACTACGCCATCGCCGTCGGCGAGAACTCCCAAAGCCTCAAGGGCCTGCATGTGCCCATGGGAGAGGGAGTCGCCGGATGGGTCGCCTCCACTGGCAATCCCCTGGTCATCCCAGACGTCTCCCTCGACACCCAATGGAGCGCCTTCTCGCTCGCCCATCCCGAACTCAAAATCCGCTCCATCGCCTGCATCCCCATCCGTTCCGGCGACAAAACCCTCGGCGTCATCCAGCTCCTCAACACCAAGCTCGACCTGGAGAGCGAGTACTCCATCTCCTTCCTGCGCATCCTCTGCGACTACGCCGCCATCGCCATCCAGAACGCCCGCTCGGTCAAGCTCATCCACGAACTCACCATCACCGACGACTGCACCGGCCTCTTCAACGCCCGCCACCTCTACGCCCTGCTGGACGAGCAGATCGAGCTGGCCGCAACCATCCCCGAGACCCGCTTCAGCCTGCTCTTCGTCGACCTCGACCACTTCAAGCTGGTCAACGACTCCCACGGCCACCTTATCGGCAGCCGCCTGCTGGCCGAGGTCGGCGGTCTCATGCGCCGCACCCTCGGTCCCGCAAATTCATGCTTCCGCTACGGCGGTGACGAGTTCGTCGCCCTGCTCCCAGGCCTCGAAAAGCAGGCCGCCATCGACGCCACAGTCAAGCTCTGGGAGCAGCTCCGCAAGGCCCGCTTCCTCACCGGCCAGGGTCTCTTCCTCGCCCTCGCCGGCAGCTTCGGCCTGGCCACATTCCCCGAGGACGGGGCCAGCGTTCCAGCCATCATCCGCGCCGCCGACACCATGATGTACGAGGCCAAAACCACCCGCGACAACATCAGTGTCGCAGGCCTCGGCCTGCTCACCGGAGCCAGGCCCGCCGTCCCCTCCGGCAAGACATCAACCATGCTCGCCGGAGACCTCGAAGCCCGCAGCCGCTAGCCACTGACAGTTCCTCACATCTCAAAATCCTCCGTCATCCCGACCGGAGCAACGGACAGTAATATCGTCCGTTGCGCAGTGGAGGGACCCCCGCATTTCGCTTTTGCAACTACTACTGCTCCCGCCGTTCCAGCGTCACCGGCCGCTTCGGCTCCGGCTTGATCGCGTCCCTGTTCTCCGGGGCCACCGGATGCACGCCGAAGTCCCACACTCCCAGGTTGATCTCGTTCTCCGATACCACCTCCATCAGCGCGTACTCGCCAAAGTCCAGTGGCCGCTTCGGCGTCAGCTTCATCCAGTGGCCTCCCGGCAGCACCTCGCTCGCCATCTCGATCACGTCCTCCTGCTGCTTCACCCCGCCGCCCAGCACTCCAATGTTGAAGCTGGCCAGTACCCGCGTGTCCGTGCGCACATCCGCCCGCACCATCACATAGCCGCTGTCGGCAGAGCCACCAGAGCTTGCCCCGCCGCTCGCGTCCATCTTCCCCCCCGCCACGGCCCCGTGCGTATCCACCGTCAGCGGAGTCCCGCCCCGCATCACCCCCGAGTCGTCGCCCAGCCGCACATAGATCGCCGGTGTCTCCACATGCAGTTGCACCGCCGCCTCCACGCCCTTCAACTGCTCAATCTGGTGCGACGCCGAGCGCGGGTTGATCGCCAGCTTCAAAATGTTGTGCCCTGTCGTCCGGTTCAGCTCGCCCTCCGACTGCACCAGCGGAACCAGCTCCGGCGCGCCGTGGAAGGTGTCCAGCGCCAGCACGCTGTCCAGCTCCGGCAGCCGCAGGTCCGGCGCAACCTCCGGCGTCCACGCCGCGCGGTCGGCCTCCTCCTTCAATAATTCCGGGTCGATCGCCGGATTCGGCGTGGCAGCCACAGCCAATCCCTGTCCCGCATCTACGCTCTCCGTCGCCAGATGCTGCCGCTCCCACTTGTGCGTCGCGTCCCAGTCGATCAGCTCCGCCGGAATCTCCTCCGTCGCATCGCGCTCCGCGCTGACGTAACTCACAATCTTTCCCTTCACCTGGTAGCTCATCACCACCTGGTAGCTGCCATCCTTCAGAATCAGCCGCGTGCGATGCGGCACAGCGTTCGCCGTCTGCGCAGTTCCCGCTTGCTGCGCACCCGCATCCGCCAGCGGACGCTGCGCACGGCCTTCACTCACCAGTCCGGCGGCAAGCGCAAGCGAACATCCCAAGGCTGCGAATGGCTTCGTCATCGTCATCCTCTCCCGCACCAAATCCACACCCATCCCCTCCGACCCCATGCAGGAACTCCCCATCGAGGAGTGACCCCACCACTGACTGCACCAGCTATGGGTGAATGATCCGCAGCCCAAGATGCTCTTCAAATGGGTCGAAGTCGCGGTCGTTATGCAATAGGGAATGCCTGTGTTCGATGCAAAACGTCGCAATCAGGCAGTCGATCATCTTGCGTACCGTAATCCCCTTCGCACGCAACACCCGATAGTTCCGCGCCGAGGCAACAGCTAGTGCAGCACCTCCTGTGTCCAACACTGGAAGCATAGTCAATAGCAGACGGATTCGTTCGAAGGAAGCTTCGTCACGAATGCATTGCAGAACCTCACACAGGATCAGGTCTGCTAGCCCGATTTTCCGTCCAGCAAATTCTCTCTTCACGAACGAGGTCTCCGGGCTGGCGCGCGCGGCCAGAAAGTCGATCCAGACCGTCGAGTCGACGATCACCATTCTTGATCCGCAAAGCGGCTTTGCCTGGACTGCTCAAGATCGCCCTCCCACTTCGCGGCGCCCCAAAGCTCCCGCAATGCCTTTTCCTGCGCATCCAGCCGCACCAGAAGCTCCAGCCCTTTCACGACTGCACCCTTCTTGGTCTTGGTCCCGCAGGCTCGAATCGCCTTCTTCATCAACTTGTCGTCAATATCGATGTTCGTTCGCATGGAAGCACCTATGTGTAAGAATCGCATATTTATGTGTATTGATCAACCTACTTCCGCTTCCAGCGCGCCCCGTCCTTCGAGTCCTCGATCGCCACGCCCTTCGCCGCCAGCTCCACGCGGATTGCGTCCGCCCGCGCGAAGTTCCGCGCCTTCTTGGCCTCGGTCCGCTCCGCCACCAGCGCCTCAATCTCCGCATCGCTCAGCGCCAGCTTCAATACCAGTTCCGGCGCGGCCTCGCCGATCCGCCCCTCCGCCTCCGCCCACGCCAGCGCCGCCCGTGTCAACTCCTCGTCCCTGTCCTCCAGCACCGCGAAGACCTCGTCGAACAGCATCAGCACGCGAAGCACCTCCGCCACATTCTCAGCAGTCAGCGTCCCCGCGTCCGCAGCCGAGTTCGCCGCCCGCACCATCTCACTGATCGCCGCCGATGCCTCAGCCGTATTCAGATCGTTGGCCAGCGCCGCCGTAAACTCGCTCGCAGCCTTCGCCGTCGCCGCCGTCACCGTCGAGTCCACCACCCCCGCCGCAAACCCGCCGCGCAACATCCGCTGATGAAATGTCCGCAGCCGCTCGATCGCATTCGTCGCCGCGCCCAGCGCCTCAAACGTAAAGTTCATCTGATGGCGATACGGCACCGACAGCAGCAGATACCGGATCGCCGACGCGCGATGCCCCTTCAGCAGCAGGTCGCGCAGGGTATAAAAGTTTCCCAGCGACTTCGACATCTTCTTCCCCTCCACCAGCAGGAACCTGACATGCATCCAGTGCCGGGCGAAAGTTTTTCCACTCGCCGACTCCGACTGCGCAATCTCGTTTTCATGATGCGGAAACATCAGGTCTTCGCCGCCCGCGTGCAGATCGAAGCTCTCACCCAGGATCGCCGTCGCCATCGCCGAGCACTCGATATGCCATCCCGGTCGTCCCGCGCCCAGCGCCGTCGCCCAGTTCGGCTCGCCCTCCTTGGCCGCCTTCCACAGCGCAAAGTCCCGCGCCGCGTCCTTCTCGTACTCGTCCGAGTCCACCCGCGCGCCGTCTTCCATCCCCTCCAAATCTTTCTTCGACAGCTTCCCGTACTCCGCAAACCGCGCAATCCTGAAGTACCAGCTCCCATCCTCCGTCTGGTACGCAATGTCTTTTGCCGCCAACTGCTCGATCAGCGTCACCATCTCCGCAATGTGCTCGGTGGCGCGAGGCACATGCTCCGGCCGCTCGATCCCCAGCGCCTCCATGTCCTCGAAGAACGCCTTCTCAAATCGCGCCGTGTACTCGGCGATCGGCTGTTTCGCCGCCAGCGCGTTGCGGATGATCTTGTCGTCCACGTCCGTCACGTTCATCACATGCTCTACGGCCACGCCCTGCTGGCGCAGAAACCGCCGCAGCACGTCCACATGCAGAAACGTCCTGAAGTTCCCAATGTGCCCGTAGTCGTAGATCGTCGGCCCGCAGGCATACATCCGCAGCGCCGGCGCGCCCACCGGCTCCAGCCGCTCCACCTTGCCGCTCAGTGTATTGAACAGTTCCAACCCCGCCACGTGCGCTCACTCGTCCGCCGCATCCAGCGCAAAGCGCTGTGCAGTCCATATATTCCGTCTAAAATAACTCAGCTAAGATTCTACAGCGTCAGGATCATCGTCTCTTTGCTCATGGCTGACAGCTCATAGCTGAAAGCTGAAGTGCAAAAAACGCGCTGGAACAATGTCGCAGAGCCGATCCTCTCACCCCAGCTTCAACTGCGGCGTAGCCACCAACCCCTCCGCCGCAAACTCACCCGCGCAGAACTTCCCCCACGCCGCCGCCGCAATCATCGCCGCATTGTCGGTCGACATCGCCAGCGACGGAAACTCCACCCGCAGCCCGCGCCGCCCCGCCTCCTCCGCAAACCGCCGCCTCAGTTCGCTGTTCGCCGACACCCCGCCCGACACCACAATCCCCCGCGCCCCCAGCGCCTCCGCCGCCGCAAACGTCTGCCGCATCAAATTCCCCACCACCGCATATTGAAAGCTCGCAATCAGGTCCAGCGTCTGCGCGTCGAACACCTCCGGCAGATGCGCCAACGCTTCGCCCGGCTTCATTCCCGGATTCGCCTTCAGCGCCTCCGCCAGCGCCCTCCGTCGCGCCTCCACGCCCGCCGCCATCCCATGCGCCTGGATATACCGCAGCACCGCCGTCTTGATCCCGCTGAACGAAAAATCAAAGTGCTGCCCGTCCCCCGTCTTTCTGTCTGTCATTCCACAGCATTCTTTGTTTGTCATTCCGCACGTTTTTTTGTTTGTCATTCCGCCCGTTTTTTTGTTTGTCATTCCGCCCGTTTTTTTGTTTGTCATTCCGCAGCGTAGCGGAGGAATCTGCTTCTCCTCCACGCCCACCACCGACCTCCGCGCCTTGATCTGCCCAAACCGAAACTCAACCGCCCGCGGATTCCCGCTCCTGGCCAGCGCGTCCATCCACGGCCCGCCAGGATACCCCAACCCCAGCAGCTTGGCCACCTTGTCGAACGCCTCGCCCGCCGCATCGTCCACCGTCCGCCCCACATTCCTGTACCGCCATGTACTGGGTGCCCCATCCATGACGGTTTCATCGTCATGGGTGGGTTCCTCCGCAAGATAAAGATGTGTGTGCCCCCCACTCACCACCAGAGCCAGCATCGGCATCTCCATCGCCTCCTGCCTCTGCCGAGCCTCCATCAACACCGCATGGATGTGCCCCTCCAAATGGTTCACCGCGATCAGCGGCTTGCCCACCCCCAACGCCAGCGCCTTCGCATAAGTAATTCCCACCAGCAGCGCGCCCGCCAGCCCCGGCCCCTCGGTCACCGCAATCGCATCCAGGTCCGCAAACTCCAGCCGCGCCTCCGCCATCGCCGCCCTTACCACCGGCACAATGTTCCGCAAGTGTTCGCGGCTGGCCAGCTCCGGAACCACACCCCCGTAGTTGGCGTGCAGCGCAATCTGCGACGCCACCACGTTGGCCAGCACCTCGCCGCCCGCGCGCACCACCGCTGCCGCCGTCTCGTCGCACGAGCTCTCAATCCCCAAAATAAGTCCGCCGCCACTCCGCATCTCTCTATCATAAGGACATGCAGGGCGACCTCCCCTCCAATCCGCATTACCTCGCCGCGCTCGCCATCGCCAGCCGCCTGCGCGACGCCGGCCATCAGGCCTTCTTCGCCGGCGGCTCGGTCCGCGACCTCCTGCTCGGCCTCGCACCCAAGGACTTCGACGTCGCCACCTCCGCCACGCCCGGCGAGATCGTCGCTCTCTTCCCCAAGACCTTCACCGTCGGCGCCCACTTCGGCGTAGTCCTCGTCTGCCAGCACTTCGACGAACAAGACATCGCCACCGAATCCGGGGCCCCCGGCGAGCGGTCTCGGCTCGCTGGGGTGGTCGAGGTCGCCACCTTCCGCAACGATGGCGCCTACTCCGATGGCCGACGCCCCGATGCCGTCCGCTTCTCCACCTCGCCGCGCGAAGATGTTCTGCGCCGCGACTTCACCATCAACGGAATGCTCCTCGACCCCATCGCCTTCGCCGCCACCGGCGACGTTGCCCGCGCCACGCTCGACTTCGTCCACGGTCGGGATGACCTCGCCGCCCGCGTCATTCGCGCCATCGGCGACCCCGCACTGCGCTTCGCCGAGGACAAGCTGCGAATGCTGCGCGCCGTCCGCTTCGCCGCCCGCCTCGACTTCCAGATCGACTCCGCAACCTCCGCAGCCATCCGCCGCCACGCCGCCGAAATCGCCCAGGTCAGCGCCGAGCGCATTCGCGACGAGCTAACCCGCATCCTCACCGAGGGCGGCGCGCGCCGCGGCTTCGAGTTGCTCCTCGACCTCGGCCTCCTCGCCCAGATCCTCCCCGATGCCGTCCGCCTGCGCGGCATCGCCCAGCCGCCCGAGTTCCACCCCGAGGGCGATGTCTGGACGCACACCATGCTGATGCTGGAGCAGCTCTCGCGCCATGTAGAACCGCCTTTGCCTTCACGCGAAGCGTCGAGTACAGCACGAAGTGCTTCACGCGAAGCGTCGAGAACGGTACGAAGTGCTTCACGCGAAGCGTCGAGAACGGTACGAAGTACCTTAGCATGGGCCGCGCTGCTGCACGACATCGGCAAGCCCGCCACCTACCAGCCGCCCAAACCAGCCGTTCCCGGCAGCGATGAAAAGCCAGACCGTATCCGCTTCAATGGCCACGTCGAGGCCGGAGTCCGCATCAGTGAGACCATCCTCGCCCGCCTCCGCTTCTCTGGCGACGACACCACCCAAATTCTCTCCCTCGTCGCCAACCACATGCGCTTCGGCGACGTTCTCCAGATGAAGCAATCCACCCTCAAGCGCTTCCTCCGCCTGCCTCGATTCGAAGAGCACCTCGCCCTGCACCGCCTCGACGCCATCTCCGCCCACGGCGACCTCACCTGCTACGACTTTGCCCGCGCCCACTTCGAAGCCGAACCCACACCCGACCTCCGCCCCGCCCCGCTCCTCACCGGGCGCGACCTCATTGCCGCGGGCTATCGTCCCTCCCCGCAGTTCAAACCCATGCTCGCGCTCGCCGAGGACGCCCAGCTCGAAGGCTCCATCACCACCCCCGAACAGGCCCTCGCCCTGGTCCAGGCGCTCTATCCGCAGCCTTCCATAAATCCCACACCGCGCAAATAAATAATTTCAGCGAAGCCGCCCCGCGCTTCTCACCGCTCGAACACCACATTATGCCGCCGCAGCCACCAGCACGCCCCGCTGCCAGCCTGGGGAAAGATGGACAGGCTGCAACTCGCATCCGCCGTCCCTCCCCAGTCGTACTCTTCCTTGTTGTCCTTCAGCGGCATCACCACGATGTTGCTCACCACCACCGACCCCATCCCGCCGCCCTTGGCCACGCGCAACCGCCACACCGCCCAGTCCCCCACATAGAGAACCACCAGCGCCACTATCAGCCCTGCCACCGTCCTGACTAGAATCCGCTTCACGCGCCCTTTAGCTCTCGTTCGGCACGCAACCAGTCCTGGCGATCCTGACCATTATTCGCGCCGCGCTCCTTCCAGTAGCGATACGCCAGTTTCGCAATCGCTTCGCTGGATGGCGTCTTCGCGGTCGCGGAGTTGCCAACCGCCGCCGCCTTCACCACTGTCGTTTTGACTGAAGCCGTACTCGTCCGTAGCTTTGCTGGGGCCTTTGCCTTCTTCATTTTCTCTGCCATTCTGGTTCTCCTTCGCATCGATTCACGCCCGAATGCGTGCCATCTTCTTAAGAATACATGATTCTGTCCATATATAAGACGCGGATTCCGTGCAATGGGATACCTCGCCGCGTACTCCGCAGGCGGCATCGGCTGCCGGCGCGCCCTCTATCCGAAGGGTTGCGCAGCCCATGGGGCCATTCTGGTTCCCAATGCACAATCCGAATCGCTATACCCACTCTCAAAGCCGTCATCCCGGCCGGAACAAAGTAAAGCCGTCATCCCGGCCGGAGCAGCGGACGGTTTCATCGTCCGTTGCGCAGTGGAGGGACCCCCGCATTTCGCTTTTGTCTTCTCGCCACCCGGCACATCGATGTCAATTTCGCTCTATGAGGACAGTCTGGAACTCATATATTTGCGGACAAAGATGGCAGCCTCCGGCACCTTCACCGTGGATTCCGCAATCTCCTGCCCTCGGCTTGTCTCAGCTGCGTCCTTCTCCCGTTTCAGCGCTGGCCGGTTGTCCTGCGGGAAGCCGACGGGCTTCTCATTTTCGTAGCCCGAGAGGCTTTGCAGCAGTTGCGCATTCACCTCGTCCGCTATCACCATCAGGGTCCCGGACAACTGGCCGACCCCGATCAGGTCAAGATTGTGCTGCACCGCCTGGAACAGCGCTACCTGCAGCGCCCGCGCCTCTTCCACCAGCACCGTTGCACCCAAGCCCTGCCGCCGCCGCCGCACGCCATGCTGCAGCGCCGCCATCGAGAACAGCGTCATCGATCCCAGCCGCTGCGGATAGCGCAGCCGGTATACAATCTCGTCGATCGCATCGGGCAGATAATCGCACTGCTCTTCCTCCGTCATGGGCACCGCCGTCAGGCCGCCTGTCTCCTTCATCGCATGCAGCCACGCCTGTGTCACCGATGCGCTCTCGCGTTCCAGCACGGCCGCCGCCGACTCGATGGTCAGGCTGTGCGGCAACGGATTCTCCTGCGCCAGCCGCTGCCGGATCGCTTGCACGATGGAATCGGGCTTCACCGGTTTTGTGATGACGTCGTCCACCTGGCGCAGCATGGCAGCGGAGGCCTTCGTCATGTCGGGGTTGGCGCTCAGCAGCAGGGTCACCGCCTTTGGATTGGCGTGCCGCATCGCGCCGACAACGATCAGCCCGTCGCCGTCGCCCGGCATGTGCAGGTCGCTCAGCAGAACGTCGAAGCTCTCGCTTGCGATGTGCTGCAACGCCTCCATCACACTCGACGCGGTCGTGACTTCAAACTCATGCGCATCGAGGACGGCCCCCAGTCCGGTCAGGACCGATTCGTCGTCATCAACGAGAAGCAATTTAACGGGTGCCAAGGAAAAACCCCTTGTGCTGGTTGCACACAGACCGTAAGCCCCAAATAGCAGGCTGTAAAGCAGGAGAAGCAATGCAATTGATACAATTCACACAAGCTTATATTGCAGGGTACACCGTCCGCGTGGCTGCAAAACCACAAAGAAGTAAGCTCCCGCTAAAACTCTGGTAACCAGTCTCCCATTCTAGCGCGCGGGGTCATTCTGGCCGGGCCCGTGCTAGACTCGAACTTCTCCGCCATTCGCACCTTGCGCGTCCGCGTGTCTGGCGCGGACAGCAGTCGTTGAAAGGGCCCTCCATGCATCCGGATCTCGCCAAGCTCGTCGTCCTGCAGACCCACGACATCGAGGCAAAGCGTCTGCGCGACCAGATCGCCGCGCTGCCCCGCCAACTCGCCGCAGTCGAACTCAAGTCCGCCGCCACCGTGGGCCAGCGCGCCATCGTACTCGACCTCATCGCAAAGGAAGAGGCCCTCCGCCGCCAACAGGAGTCCGAGATCGCAGACCGGAAACTGAAGCTCGCGCGCACCCAGAAGAAGATCGACGCTGC
>PLOT01000040.1 GCA_003142215.1 Granulicella sp.
CTGATGGGATCGGCGACCCTGGAAGAGGCGCTGATGCCGACCGAGATCGCGTCGCTGTGCCTGCTGCCCGGAAGCAAGGACATGATTGGCGCAAACCTCGAACTGGTATCGCAGGAACGCCGTGAGTTCTGCCTGCGCGAGGCCATCGCGCCCGTTCGCGGGACCTACTCGTTCATAGTGCTCGACTGCCCGCCCGCACTCGATCTGCTGACCCTGAACGCGCTGGTTGCCGCCGATGGGCTGCTGGTGCCAATGCAGGCAGAGTACTTCGCTCTGGAAGGCATCTCGGAGTTGATGCAGACGCTCGACCAGGTGGCCCATGCGTTCAATCCGACGCTGGCGCTCGAAGGCGTTCTGTTGACCATGTACGACGATCGCACCAACCTGTCGCAACAGGTCACGGAAAACCTGAAGGCGTTCTTCGGGGAAAAGCTGCTAACCACGACCATTCCGCGAAACATCCGGCTGGCCGAGGCGCCCAGCCACGGAAAACCAGTGCAGCTCTACGACCCGCGTTCCAAGGGCGCGGAGGCGTATACCGCACTCGCGGTCGAATTGCTGCGCAGGAATGGAATCGCCAGCCGGAAGGATCAAAAGCAACAGAATGATGGACATGAAGAGGTTAAGGCGGTTCCCCGGTTCTGGCCGTATTCAAAATAATCACCGCTGGGCGTTATGTGAATCAGTGATCGACGCTGGCGCAGAAAGAGGTTTATACGATGGAAGCAACCGCAACCCATGCTGACGCGAAGCGCCGACCGGCGCTGGGAAAAGGGATAGAATCGCTGCTTGGACCACGACCGCAGATGGCCCCCGCGCCTGAAGCGACGGGCAAACCGCTGGAGATCGCACTGGACCGGATCGACCGCAATCCCAACCAGACACGCAGCAACTTCGACGCGGAGAAGCTTGGCGAGTTGGCTCAGTCGATCACCGCAACTGGAGTGGTACAGCCGGTGGTGGTGCGCGAACTGGCAGGCGGACGATACCAGCTCATCATGGGTGAACGGCGCTGGCGGGCGTCCCAAGCGGCGGGCAAGGCGACCATTCCGGCCATTGTGCGTCAGGTCTCCGATGAGCAGGCGCTGGAGATGACCATCGTCGAGAACCTACAGCGCGCAGACCTGAACCCGATGGAGCAGGCGCGCGCATTTGAACGGCTGAGCCGCGAGTTCAAGCTGACCCAGGAGCAGATGGCGGTGCGCACGGGAAAGGACCGCTCCAGTGTTGGTAACTTTATTCGTTTGTTGAAGTTACCTGTTTCGATTCAAGGACTTCTGGAGTCCGGTCAACTCAGCTTCGGTCATGCGCGGGCGCTGTTGGCGCTGGAGTCGGCGGAGCGGATGGCGGCGGCGGCGGCGAAGATCACCGCGCTGGCGATGTCTGTGCGACAGACCGAGACCTACGTGCAAGGGCTGATCGATCCAGAGTCGAAGCCGAAGAAGGTGAAGGCTGTAATCGAGCCACTCGATCCGAATGTGCGCGAGGCTCGCGATCTGATTCAACGGAGGCTTGGGCTCAGGGTGCGAATCGAGGACAAGGGCGGCAAGGGGCGCGTCATCATCGAGTACGCAGGGGTCGAGGACTTCGACGCGATCCTGGCAGCTCTCGGCGAAAACTAGCCGGCCTGCAAAGCAGCGAACTGCTTCCGCACTGTCCAATTATGCTACTGTATCGGTTACAAATACAGTTTACGATCTTGATTCTTAAATGCAGAACCGGCCCGCCGCCTGAGCCGTCTCATTGTTCCTGTGGCTTTGCAAGGGTGTACGAGGCGGTCTCATTGGGAGAGATCGTGCCGAAATCCTATGCTTTGCCTCCACAGCTACAGTGAGACCGCTCGTATCCGCTGGAGAAACCGCGGGCGACGGGCTGGACTGCTTCTGCCTGCAACTTCCGTCCGACCCAGGGAGGGACTACTTCTTTGGCGGAGCGATGCTGTCCTTAGCGGCCTTGGCGACGCGGAACTTGACCACGGTCTTGGCTTTGATCTTGATGGTTTCGCCGGTCTGCGGGTTGCGTCCGAGGCGGGCCTTGCGATCTGCCTTGACCAGTTTTCCGATGCCGGGGATGGTGAACTCGCCGTTCTTCTTGGTCTCCTTGACGGCTGTCTCAGCCAACAGCTCGAGGAAGCCTGCGGTCTGCTTGTTGGTCAATTCGAGTTTTTCTGCCAGTGCGCGTACGAGCGCGGTCTTGGTCATTCCTTTTGCCATGTGTGTTGCTCCTTGGTTCCAAGTTGGTGGTTCAGCATCGTGGTTCGGGTGCATTGTGGGGCCGATCGGTTCGCCTGATCCGCCCGTATTGAACCAGCTCGCGGTTGTTCTTGTCTGCGAAATCGCCGGTGTTTATGCGGGTGTCAGGAAACGTACCGCAATTCACCTTCGACCATTCGGGTTGCTTTGTCAATGGGTTTTATCTGGTTTCCACAGTTATTTTGCCGTTTTCTTCGGGTTTTGTCCTATTTTTGGCACATATACAGGTCTTGATGGGGTTATTTGTAGAAATTCATTGGATTTTTGCTGGCCGGGCAGACAATATCGCGTGGTTGAGGAGGTGGACGATGGGGGCCGCAAGCGCGAAGCGCGAGGTGATGTCGCGCAGCAGAGAGGGTTGCGTTGCGCGCTCGGCGGGAAGCGTGGTGGAGACGCCCCACTGGCGGCAGAGCAGGAGGTCGAGAGCGGGCGAATCGGCGGAGAATCCGCGCGGCGGCCGGATGAGGCGGTTGCCGTCGAACTCGGTCATCGCAGCGCGCAGCTTGCGGTTGGCCAGTAACGCCCGCAGCTCGGTGTGATGGTCCAGCAGGTCGCGCCGGATCGCGAGCGTCTGATCGGCGGTGGGCATGTAGACGCCGGCGGCGATGACGGTCTCGGTCGGGCTGAGGTGAAAGTAGAAGCCCGCGCCGGAGGTCTTCTGCATTCCGGCGCTCGCCCACCAGGCGGCGACGTGGGTTTTGAAGGGGCGCTCGGTTATACCTCTTGAGGCATCGAAGCGCGTGTCCCGGTAGATGCGGAAGAGGCATTTCTGCGCCGGGCGGATGTACTCCGGCGCGAAGGAGGCGAGGGCGGCGTTCACCTCCTCGATGAGCGCAAGCATGGGGGCCTTGAGTTCGCGCTCGTAGACGGCCTTGCGCGGGTCGAACCAGGCGCGGTCGTTGTGGCGGGCGAGCCCGCGCAGAAATTTGAGGGCCTCCGGGTTGAAGTGCGTCGCCATTCGTGTTCCCCCTGCATCGATCATTCGCCAGTCAGTCCATCTTCTCACTCTAAATCGACGCTACGAAACTGTTGGACACTCCCCTACGTTCCTTCGCAGGTTCAAGAATCTGCCACCTTTGCCTGCCGCCCGTTACAATCAAGCCAGATGCCTAGCCTTGAAGCGCGTCTTATTGGTGAGGAGGTCTTGGTGAGTGACGGATCATGTAAATCGCGGCAAGCGTTCCCTCATCATGGCAGCCGTTCACTCAAAGGATACGAAGCCCGAGCTTGCCGTTCGAAGCGTGGTTCATGCACTTGGCTATCGCTACAGACTTCATGTTGCCAGCCTACCCGGCAAGCCGGATTTGGTATTCCCGTGCCGACGCAAGATAATTTTCGTACACGGCTGTTTCTGGCATCGGCACGCGCGATGTCGATACTCAACTTCTCCAAAGACTCGACCGGACTTCTGGCAAGAGAAGTTTTGTACAAACGTTGCGCGCGACCGCCGTACTCGGCGGGAACTGAAGAAATTGGGTTGGAGTATCCTAGCAGCCCGTGGTTAAAGTC
>PLOT01000023.1 GCA_003142215.1 Granulicella sp.
GCGAGGGTTCCGTAGGACAGCCGCCAGGCCGCGCAGGAGTCGACCAGCCCGGCGACGGTATCGAACCCGCAGCGCTGCGTGGTGTGGTAGTTCATGGCGTTGCCGGCCAGCAGCCGGAATGTCTCGCTCTTGCCCAGCGGCTGCAGCGCCACCGCCGCCCCGGCCTGGTAGGTGGGCGAGACGATCAGCGCCGGCGCGGCGGTTTCCGTGGCCCGGGCGATGGAATCGGTGGGCGGGCGGAGATAGGCAACGTCGCCGCGGATCGTCCCGGTGAACACCGGACTGAAGTGAGCGTCCGGGGCCCACTGGCGGATGAGCGCGATCGACTCGTTTTTCAACGAGATCGGCCGGGCTACCGGTTGCAGCCGGCCGTCGGCCGGACGGAGCACGGCGTGCTCGTCCGAGAGCAGCCGCCAGCCGCGCATGACCAGGCCAGCGCAAAGCGTGCTTTTACCGGAGCCGGGTGGCGCGGGCAGGATGACGGCCAGGCCGCCGCGCTCCACGACGGCCGCGTGCAGGACCACATTGATCGCGGTCGCGCTGATGCACCAGTTCAGCGCCCCTTCGATCGAAACATAGGCGAAGCGATGGGGCATCGGCTCGAAGGGCGTCGCGCCATCGATGAAGACCTGGATCCGGCGTCTGACAAAGCGCCGGAGTGGATCGGTGTAGGAGAGCCAGACCCGGAAATCGTCGATTCCCACGCCCGCTTCGAGCGGGTGGTCCCTGTACATCTGCAAGATCTGATCGCTCGCCGCCGGCACGTCAGTGCGCAGGTTGACGCAAAGCCCTGCCAGTCGCAGCCGTACCCCGGTCGTGTGGAACTGCGCGCGAAGCGCGGATTCCGGGGCTGCCCCCAGTCGCATCACGGCATCGGCTCGGCGAGCCCCACCTCGTCGAAGCGGCGGAGCACCTGTTGCACGAGGGCGCCAAGACTGTCGGTCACCGGCGTGTCGGCCAGGCCAGCGAGGACGGTGGCAAGACCGCGAACCGTGGCTGCGTGATCCAGCAGCACTTCGAACACCGTTCCAGCGGTTGCATCGAGGTAGTGTGTCATTCCTGACCAGGAATGGAACACGATATAATCTTCGTCCCAGCAGCGCCACGCCAACCCCGCCGGCTCCAGCAGCCGCCATGTCCGGGAGTCGATGGCCTGTTCACCCATGCGAGACACATGGCACGCCGGTGCGACGGAAGGGAAGCCTTTCTGGAGCGATTCCAGACAGACTGGAATCGCTCAAACTGGCATTGCTCTAATCGCCGCCGCGCGTGCCTGCCGGGCGGTATTGCGCGCCCGCCGTCACGGGTTAGACATGGCAACTCGCAACCGCGGAAGCGTGCGCACTGCAGGCGGCGGAGGCGGAGCGGCTGATTGTCATCACGACCGGTATCGTCGAACCGATCAAGGCGGCTTTGATCAGCAGCCGGCGCTTCCCGATCCCGGCCCGCTGCTCTGGGGGGGGAGTCTGCGGCGCAATCTCGGGACGCGGATCATCAGACATAGCCACCGTTTCCATCGGAATTCGTCAGTTGACACATCTTAACCTTGCCCACGGATCAAACGCCCCGTCCCGTCGTTCGGCGACGGGATTTCATGCATGCTCCAGCGAACTCAATGACACGATAGGCAGCTCACCCCGAAGAACACAATTGCACCCACGCAGAATTTACAGCTACATGCTAGCATAACCGCCAGCCTGGTACCCAGGATTTTATGTCAAGACCCCCGTGTCCGCCGCAGACATGGGAGTGTCCGGCGGCAAGAGTGTGGCCGCTGCCATGGTTATCCCGATCCGGCCGGAAAGCCGACGACGGTGTCATAGATCGGCATTGGCAACGGCCTGGTCACCGCCACCGTCTCCTCCAGGTGGCGGCGCAGGACGGAAACCTGGGTCAGCATGATGTAGAGCAGCTCGAAATACGCCGCGCTGAGCAGCGCCCCGCACACCATGAACACGATCAGGCCGAGTCTGAACAGCACCGCAAGATCGTGCGCCCATATGAGGGATTCGTCATGGCGCGTGTAGCGCAGAATATGACCTATATTACGGAATCCCGTGACCAGGATGGCCATGAACAGGAAGAAGCCAGGGAAACCCAGATCGCCGAGGGTCTCGAAATAGATGCTATGTGCCGCAAAGGCCCCCACGGGCTCTGGAGAATCGACGACACTGTCCAACCGGTGGAATTTCTGCCTGTAGATATCGAAGATTGTCCAGTTCTCCAGTGCCGAGTATCCACCCCCCACCAGCGGCCGATCGAGTGCCAGGATGGTGTTCAGCTTCCAGGACGACACACGGTACATGAAGGAGCCGTCTTCGTCGGCGGCGCCGATCGTGTCCATCCGCTCGAGCCACTGGCCCGGTGCGTAGGTCAGCAGCCCTCCCGCGAGGACGGCGATCACCAGCAGGGTGACCATCTTCCGTCGGCTATGCAGGAACAGGAACACGCCGAGGACGGCCAATCCGACCATGCCGCCGCGCGACGCCGTGGCGACAACGCCGGCGAAGCAGGCCAGCAGCGCGCCCACAAAGGAAAGCTGGAGCAGGCGCGATTGGGAATAGCGGAACAGGTAAACCAGCAGGGGCATGACCATGAGCGTGGCCATGGCCAGGTAGTTGTTGTCGCCGATCGAAGCCGGCGCGATGACAACATGACCTCCGCCGGAATCAACGTATTTCAATCCTTCCAGTGCCCCATGAATACCCATTCCCAGACAAATAATGATGACCATAGAATGAATCTGGAGCCGGCCGCGGTTGGCCATCGTCATCACACAGCAAAGTAAGTAGATTTTCATCATCTTGTCGAGAAGTTCGTATGTCCGATCGGAACTCGACAGACCTACGCTGTATGATATTATTCCTTGAAGTACGAACAGACCGACAAGAATAATGTGCCAGTCAAAATATGGTTTTCTCTTGGTTTGATCTACAAAAATACCTATAAATGTGGCGACAACGGCCAGTTTATTCAACGGGATTTGTGTGGCAATCCCGTACATATATTGTTGAGGGGTACACAAGGCGATCCACGCCCATAGCATCGTTCCGGTATGTAGGCAACGCGTCGCGTTGGCCAGCATGAACAGGAACATCACCATGAAGGCAAGGTCGCGCATCGCCGTCTACCACCGGGGCGCGGTCTTCGCCGCGGTCGGGAGCAACTTGCCGGGCTTGTCGCGGTATCTGAACAGACCCGTCACCGGTGTGCCGGGCTTGCGTGTCGCCATCAGACGACTCCACCACATCACCAGGGCAGCGAGCAGCACGCTGAAAATGTAAGGGAAGATTTCCATGGCAAACCCGCGATGCCCCCAAGGCCACGGATGTTTATAGGATGGCGGAGAGACGCAAAGCCAGCGCGCGATCGCTTTCAGCGCGTTGACAAAGGCGTTTCCCCTGCCATGGCAGGCCGCTCTCTTTGCAGGGCATCGCTTATCTGCGCCGCTGACGGCGTCGCCCCGGCAAGCCTGTAGAGGCGTATCTCGCCCTCGGCGGTCCGGTGCGATCCCACCAGGTCCCAGCCAGCCGGTCTGCTCGCGGCGATGGCAAGCACCTGGCGATCGTGTTCCAGCAGGGCTCCGTCCGGCGAGTCGTCCACCACCACCCAGCCGATCCCGGCGTCAGCGAGCCAGCGTTCGACGTCCGGTGTGTCGGCAAAGCGCAGCGCGTACTGCGTGCCCAGGAAGGTCGAGCTCGAAAGAACTTTCGTGGCGCGGATCACGTAATGCCGGCGGTCCCGGTCCGCCTCGGCAAACGCGGCAATGAGCGCCCCCTCGGTGGCGCTCGATCCCGCGACGAGGACGAGCGGATTGGAGTTCTCCGCATGAAGGACCAGCCCCGTTACCATGTCCGCTCCGAAGGGAGTCACATGGGGCACGCGCATCAGTGTTGCTGCGTTGAACAACAGCAGCGCGGCCACGACCACGCCGGACAGCCCGCGCAGACGTCCGGCCAGCGGGCGCAGCAGGCGGGCCACGCCGACCGCTGCCACGACCATCGCGGCTGGCACGACGCAAACGACATAGCGTGACGTGATGTCCGCCGGCACGACGGCGTAAAACAGCATGACCACCGCCACCAGGGCGACCAGCGCCGCCAGCGGATGGTCGGCCGCACCGCCGCGCGGACGCACGGCGCCGATCGCTCCGGCCGCGCAGCCAATCGCGCCGATCACGCCGACGGCAGCGACAAAGAATTTCACGTAGGCCCGCAGAGCCTCCACCGTGTACCGCCAACCCCAGGCGTAGTTGAAACCAGTTGCGGCCATCCGGTAGGTAAGCAGGTACCACGGCAGTGTGGTCGCCCCGATTACCGCCGCGGCCAGCCAGGCCCGCCGGTCGAGCAGCGCGCGCGCATCGCGGACCAGTACCGCATGCAGCAGCGGCAGCAACGCCAGGGCGAGGCCGCTGCCCTTTGTCATGATCGCGCCGATGGCGCAGACCGTGAAAACCGCGGCCCGCCCGGCTCCCGGCCGGGCGGCGAATGCCGCCCATGACAGGGCCGCTCCGAGCAGCCACAGCGCCAGGAAGATGTCGATCAGCACCTGGTTGAGTTGCGCCATCAGCTCCGGCGAGGCGAGCGCTGCAGCGCCTGCGGCCAAACCGGCCAGCCAACCCACGCGGCGGCGCACAAAGCTCGCGACCCAGCCAAGCGCCAAGGCCGCTATTGCGGCCTCCGAGGCTATCGCCACTGCGCCCGACCGCCCAAACAGGCCCATTATCCCGGCCTGCACCACATAGAACATCGGCGGCCAATGCCCGATCGAAACCCGCGGAAAGTGCATATAATATTCTCTGGCATAATACAAAGGATTGGACGGAATTCCGTCTGCGATATAATCGAACACCAGCAGGGAGTTGACGAAATGGGAAGCTTCGTCATTACATATCCCACCATCAACACCTAGTCCTCTACCCACAAAATACGCCCCTGTTGCTGTCTGGATATAAATGCAGATCGCAGCGAAAATCAGCACAAAACCAACAAAAGACCAACGCTGGCCTGTTCCATATATCGATATCGCTTTGCCCAACATTTCCGGGATATCCGATTTTCTGCCGGGCCTGGCCTTGCTACCCGCGCAGCCAGTTCCGCACGGGCCGTCCCAGCCGGTGCCGGGCCAGCGCCAGCAGGCCGGCCGGCCGCCGTGGGTTGGCCAGCACGACGCCGATGCGCTGCCGGCGGCTACCGGTCCAAAGCGATTTGTAGGCATCGTCGCCGCGGCCGAAATCAAGCTCCGCGACCCGCTCCCGCTCCAGCAGGTCGCGGATCATCGCGGCGGTCAGCACGGTGCCGGGCGAACGCGCCCGCGCCGCCTCGTCATGTGTCAGCTTGAGCACCGTGGCGCGACCGCCGGCGACCACCCAGTACTGTGCCGCGA
>PLOT01000316.1 GCA_003142215.1 Granulicella sp.
CGGCTACGGCAACGGCCGGCTTGAGCGCGGGTGGCGGCTCGTTCTGCCCAAGGTTGATCCGACCGGCGACTGCCTTGCCAGTACCGCCGGGAACGCCGTGGGGAATGCCGGCCACGGCGACCACGCCGTTGCCCTTAATGCTGGTGCCCTCCGGGCTTCCATTGCCGAGGACGACCTTGGTTGCCGGCGGGCCGTTGCCAGTGTTCGCCGAATTCATTCCCGGGAAACCTGCCCCCAGATTCACGGAAGAAACTGCGGGCCCTTTGAGGTTGTTGAGCGGGCTGGTGGGATTGCCCAGGCGGACTGCGCTGGGATGCGCGTCATGGTTGGGAACCGAGGCGGCCTGCGGGTGCGCCAGGCTGACGGCAACGGGAGCGGCCATCGCGACAACTCTCTGAGGCGCAGGCGGCGCCAAAATCGGCTTTGGATTGTCCATTTTGACGATCGGCTGCTTGGGCAGCTCCGGGGGTTTGATCCTGGGGATGACTATCTTGGGCTGGTCGACCTTGGTGAGTTCCGGAAGCTTGGGTTTGGGTGGGGGGGTGACCTTCGGCTTGATCACGTCAGGCTTCTTGATGGGCACCGGCTCGACCAGCATGGCCAGCTTTTGGTTGGCTTGAATGGTCTGCGTGGCGGCCAGGCTGATGATGATGACGACGAGCGCGAGCAACACATTGATCGTCAGGGATACAGCCGTGGATGCCTTGCTCTGATGTCCGGCATCGAGCACGCCGAAGTGCGCAAACTGCATGCTTCTTGCTGGCCCGAGATTTGCACTGCGGAGTGGGACTGCCATAATCGGGATTGCTTCCTTGTATTCGCCTGCCCCTGCGGCAGGGTGAAGCTTAAGTATGACGCAATCTGAGACGCTGGGGTAACAAATTGCGTTACCAGGGACACTCAATAAAGCGGGTGGCCCCTGGAATCATGTGCAAAGCACAAAGAAACAACGGATTGAGAAGGCGATTTCAGTGGTTCGTTTACTGATTTGATGCGCTGGCCGATAGAAGGACTGAATCAAGTTAGATTCGGGCTGGCGCATTTTGCCAGGGGGTGAAGATGGCTGCGAAAAAAAGGTTGTTTGGCGCTTCGAGCAAAAGGCCCGGGGCTAAAGCCCCTTGATTTCATCAGGCATCCTCAGGGGGCTGAAGCCCCCTGCTCCCTCCGAAAGACAAAATCAGGAGTTTTCCCGCAGGGTGTGAAGATGGCGCGATTGCGTTTGCCTTCTCGTCCTCCTTTGAGATCCTTCTCGTCCTCTTTTCGAGATCCTTCTCGTCCTCCTTTCGAGATGTTGCGTACACCCGTTCATTTTGCCTTAACCCGGGTTTACTGGGAATCACTCTTTTTTGCGCTGGAGTCCCTATACTTTGGTTGTAGCTGCAAACGAACGCGGGGAGAAACGATGCGGATTCTGGTGACAGGCGGTGCAGGATATATCGGCGGGACGGTGGCGCGGCTTCTGCTGGCGGGCGGGGATGGGGTGACGATCTACGACAACCTGTGCCACAGCAAGCGGACGGCGGTGGCCCCGGGGGCGAAGTTTGTGGAGGGGGACGTGGCCGACCGGGCGCTGATGGAGAAGACGCTGCGGGCTGGGCGGTTCGACGGAGTGATGCACTTTGCGGCGCTGATCGAGGCGGGCGAGAGCATGGAGAAGCCGGAGATTTACTTCAGGAACAACACGGCGGGGACGCTGGCGCTGCTGGAGTCGATGCTGGCGACGGGGCAGAAGCGGCTGGTGTTCAGCTCGACGGCGGCGTGCTACGGCGAGCCGGTGACGACACCGATTCTGGAGGACGCGCGGCTGGCGCCGACCAACGCGTATGGCGAGAGCAAGTTGATGGTGGAGCAGATGCTGGGGTGGTTCAACCGCATTCACGGGCTGCGGTACGCGAGCCTGCGGTACTTCAACGTGGCGGGAGCGAGCAGCTTCTTTCTGAACGGCAAAAACGAGGGGTACGGCGAGGCGCATGAGCCGGAGTCGCACCTGATCCCGCTGGTTCTGGACGTGGCTCTGGGACGGCGGAAGAGCATCAAGATTTTTGGCGAAGATTATCCGACGCGCGATGGGACATGCGTGCGCGACTACATCCATGTGCAGGACCTGGCGGACGCGCACCTGCTGGCGCTGGCGGCGCTGGAGAAGCGGGATCGCGTGATTTATAACATCGGGAATGGGCAGGGGTTCACGGTGAGGGAGGTGATCGACTCGGTGCGACGCGTGACGGGGAAGGAGATTGCGGTGGAGGAGTGCGCGCGGCGGGCGGGCGATCCGGCGGTGCTGGTGGCGGGGTCGGAGAAGATCAAGCAGGAGCTTGGGTGGAGGCCGAAGTTTGCCGAGCTGGATGCGATTGTGGCGAGCGCGTGGGAGTGGCAGCAGAGACGGTATGCGTGAGGGAAGAGCAGCGAGTCAGCGGGTCAGCGCAGTTTCAGCGATGGTGTAATGTATCGCGCTGCGGGCAAAATGCGGGAATTCTTCGCTCCGCTCAGAATGACAATATCATCCTGCGTTACAGCAACAGTGAAAATGCTCCAGCGTAGAGGATTGCGCTGCGTGCAAGATGACGGATGAAGTAGAGTGTTGCACTGGAGCGTGGAGACGGGCCGGGAGGTTGCGGATGAAGGGTTGGCGACTGGGCAGAGGACGGTGGATTGCGGTTGCGGGGCTGCTGGGCGTAATGGCGGGGTTGCGCGTGGGGGCGGCGCAGAAGGCGTCCGTGCCGACGATCAAGGTGACGGCGCGCGAGACGGTGGTGGATGTCACGGTGACGGATGCGAAGGGAAATCCGGTGCATGGGCTGACGCAGGCGGACTTCACCGTCAAGGAAGATGGGAAGGCACAGCCGATCCGCAGCTTCCACGAGTACGGCAGCGAGGCGGTGCCTGCGGCGGAGAAGCTGCCGCCCAACACCTATAGCAATCGGCAGGCGGCGGCGGCCAGTGGCGCGGTGAACATCCTGCTGCTGGACTTTGCCAATGCAGCCTCGCCTCTTTCGCTCAGTATTGGCGGCGCTGAAGACACACTGGGGCGCTCGTTGGCGGCCCAGAAGCTGGCGAAGCAGGATGCGATGAAGTATGTGGCAACCATGCCTCCCGGGACAAAGGTCATTGTGCTGGGACTCTCCAAGTCGCTGCGCACCTTACAGGGGGCGACCTCCGACCCTGCGCTGCTGAGCGCGGCAATCGATACGATGGATACCAACATGGAGGGCAGGGCTGGGAGCCAGGAGGAATGGTGCAGTCAGACGGAGACGCATGCCCGTGTGACGATGGAAGCGCTGGATCAGATTGCGGCAGACGCCTCCGCGATCAAGGGTAAGAAGAACCTGCTGTGGTTTTCGGTTGGTCTGCCTTGGCTCACCGACCCGAGCGTCCGGGCAAAGTGCCTGCCGAGTTATTTCGATGACATGCTGAAGACCTATGGACTGCTGGCGGCGGCGCAGATCTCGGTCTATCCCATCGATGTGCGCGGCGTGCCGACGATGCCAAATGCATTTGTCACATCGGAAGGCAGGCTTTGGGCAAACACATATCATCTGCCTGCACCGGCATATATAGCAGCACGACAGGATTTTCTACAGACAACGGCAGATGAGCAGTTGGCGATGGAGTCGATTGCCGAGGCGACCGGCGGCGCGGCGTATTACAACTCGAACGATCTGGCGAGTCTCATCACACAGGCTGTCGACAAGGGAGCCAACTACTACACGCTGTCGTATGTTCCGCCGGGGACAAAGTACGATTGGGGGCACCACTCGATCAAGGTCAGCGTCGATCAGCCGGGACTGCACCTGGCCTATCGCGAGAGTTACGACGCGGTCGATCCTGCGACGATCAAACCAGTGCCGGGGCTTACGCTTACCACCGACGCGCCGGAGGCTGCCGATGGCGATATGCGCGCCGCGATGAGCCGCAGTATGCCGACCTCCGAGCAGATTATTTTTGATGTGCGCGTGGAGTCGAGTGCGGTGGCGGCGACGGCGGGCGACCCGCCGGTGATGGGTACGCTGGACGCAAGGTTCAAGGACAAGCCGCTCACCCGCTACACCTTCAGCTACTCCATCTCTGCTGGCCGTCTCGCCTACAGCAACGGCCCCAACGGCACGCACAATGGCTCCGTCGAACTGGACATTGCCGCCTACGACGCGGACGCGAAGCTGGTGACTGGGCTCAGCCAGACCGTGAAGATGACACTGAACGACACAACGGTCGCCAACAAGCAGCAGCTCAATTTCTCTCAGCAGCTTGACCTTCCCGCAGGTCTGCTCTTCGTCCGCATCGGCGTCCTCGATAAGACCTCCAACAAGGTCGGCACGCTGGAGATTCCGCTGAAGGTGGAGAAGGAACTGGCTATAAAGAAACCAGATGCAGCGAAAGGCACGCTGGGAGGAACGAGTCAACCATGACAATCAGGAGATCATTAACTGCCATTGGACTGGTTGCGGCTGTGGGGGTGTCGTCCGCGACGTGGGCGCAGCAGGCGACGACTCCCAAGCGGAAGACGGGGACGCCTACGCTCGAAGGCATTCTACAGACGCTGCAAGACAATTTGGATGCATATCACCACGGCATTCCCAGCTTCCTGTGCGACGAGCGCGCGGTATCGAAGATGGCTCCGTTATTGATAACGTCTCCATATGTGGCGAGTCGGAGTCAGAACACGGTTACGGATTCGACCTTCCGCGTCAAGCGCACTACGAACGCCGATGGCTACACGATTCTCACCGAGTCCCGCGACATCAAGTCCGTCAACGGACACGCCGCCGAGGGCGAAGAGATCAGTGGCCCAGCCATCTTCAGCGGGGCCTTCTCGGGCGGGCCTGTCATTGTGTCGCTCAGCCAGACGGCCTGTATGAGCTACAAGCTGCGTCCGCTTCGTGCGAACAAGCCGAACGATCCGTATATCGTCGAATTCGCCAGTAAGCCCGCCAATGAGCGTCCGGACAATTGCGTTCTAACGGAGGACGGTGCCGGTCTGGTTGTTGTCGATCCCGCGACGATGCAGGTGACGCATCTGGAGTTCAAGGTCCCCAATCATACGATCTTCGCGGGCGGAAAGACCGCAAACGGCCGTGACGTTCCTCCAACCAAGGGGAGCTGGGTTGCCTCGATCAACTATGCAAGCGTGGTGCTGGAAGGAAAGACCTTCTGGCTGACGAAAACCCTCGACGCGAAGATGACCGGAGGCCGCGGCCCGAGCGTCTGGTCGTTCAACGCTAAATACAGCAACTACCATAAGCTGGAGGTGACGTCGCGGATCGTGCCCGCGAGCGAAGGAGTCGCGCCATGAAACGATGCTTCTCATCACCGCTGGTCTTGCTGGTTGGCCTTCTTGTGCTGGCGTCCACGGTCAGCGCGCAGAAGACGGAGACGCCGGCGCTCGATGGGATACTACAGCGGCTACAGGAGAATCTGGATCAATACAAGGCGCTGGTGCCCAGCTTCTTCTGCGACGAGCATGTGGTCTCGAAGAAGAGTCCCGACCCACAGCATGGGGACCGGGTCACGGATTCCACCTTTCGCTTGAAGCGGGTTGCCATCGCCGAGCCTGACAGCGATGCAATTCTTCAGGAGTCGCGCGAGATTAAGATGGTGAATGGTAGACCTGCGAATGGCACAGTACTCAGCGGGCCAACCAGTCTTCGCGGAGCTTTCTCCGGCGGGCTGGCACTGGTGAGCCTGAGCCAGCAGGCATGCATGCGCTATACGCTGAAGCCGATCAAACCGAACCACCCGAAAGACCCTATCGTTGTCCAGTTTGTGGGCGTGCCCGCGAGCTTGCGACCGTACGACTGCCTGATGCAGGAAGAGATCAGCGGGCGCGTATCGATCGATCCTGCGACGATGCAGATCAAGCGGATGGAGTTTCACGCTCCGCACCATTTGATTGTGCCTGAGGGCTATACATGGGACGTTCATCCGATCCTGCAGGTTGTGGGCACATGGGATCTCTCCATCGACTACGCACCGGTACTGCTGGGCGGGAAAAGCTTCTGGTTGCCCACGAAGATTTCCGAGACCATGATTGGCACCGTGGGGGGTGTCTGGACGTACGATGCGACCTATCGCAACTACCATAAGCTGGAAGTAACGTCGCGGATTGTGCCCGCGAGCGAGGAGCCGGTGCCATGAGACTGCGCAAATCATTCCAGACGGTTTCCCTGCTTGCGATACTGGCGGCTAGCACTGCCGTGCTGTATGCGCAGAAGATGGAGACGCCGACGCTGGAGGAGATACTACAGCGGCTGGAGAGCAATCTGAGCCAGTACGATTTGGGCGTACCGAGCTTTTTCTGCGACGAGCATGTGGTGTCGCGGATGGTGCCGGATCTGAACGATCAGGCGACGGTTACGGATTCCGTCTTCCGCCTGAAGCGCGTACTGAACGCCGACCGTACGACAACGCTCGAGGAGTCGCGCGAGGTGAAGACGGTGAATGGGCGGCCGGCAACAACGCAGGAGATCGGGGGGCCGTCGATTGTGCATGGGGCGTTCGAGGGCGGACTGGCTGTGGTCTCGCTCAGCCAGCAGGCGTGCATGAACTACACGCTGGAGCGGATGAAGCGGAACGATGCGCAGGGGACGATCATCGTGCGCTTCGCGAGCGTGCTGACTCCGGAGAACAAAGGCGGCTGCCTGCTACAGGAGAACGGCAGAGGACAGGTCTATATCGACCGCGCAACCATGCAGATTACACGGATGGAACTGACGACTCCGCATCACACCATCATTCCCGGAGACGAGATGGGCTACGGGGCGATTGCGGGCGAGTGGGTGCTCTCGGTGGACTATGCGCCGGTGGTGCTGGATGGAAAGAGCTTCTGGATGCCGGAGACGATCACCTCGCGTACTACCAGCGGGCGGGGAAGTTTTCATCCGATTGCGTGGACGTTCAAGGCCAGCTATGGCAACTTCCACAAGCTGGAGGTGACGTCGCGGATAGTGCCGTTTAGTGGGGCGACGGCGCGGTGAGAGCGCATGACAAGCAGAAGGCCCGGGGCTAAAGCCCTTCTCTCGATGGGCCATGATTCGTGGGGCTGAAGCCCCATGCTCCCTCCGGTAAGGCAAGAACAGGGGTTTTTCCGCAGTATGCGAAGCGCCCTGCTCCCTCCGGAAAAGGCAAAGGCGGAGCTTTTGGGAGAGAAAGGTGCGGAGGGTTGTGGGCGTGCGAGCGGTATCGGGATACTTCGCGCTCGAAAGACGCGGTCAGGATGAGCGTAAAACAAACAACGGCGAAGAACAAACAACGGCAAGAACAAATGCGGGGGTCCCTCCACTGCGGCTGCAAAGTGCGCCGCCTTCGGTCGGGATGACGATGGGGGTGGGTGTATGCGGAATGACAAACCAATAGGCGGGGACGATCCGGAGTAGAATTTGCTGCAAGTCCCATGGAGGGCCGCCATGCGCGTCGCCTGCCGTCGTTCTCTATCGATTCTGGCGCTGTTCGGAGCACTCACTACTACATCTGTTGCAACGGCCAACGCAGCGGAGCCTGCCGGCAAAGCCCCTGTCGTTACAATCTATCCGCAGATCGTGCGGCTGAACTATGTGGAGGGGGACGTGCGCGTTGCGCGCGGCAAGGAGGCCGAGAAGCTGCAGGAACAAGATCCCGGCGCGGCCACCGGATGGGAGCAGGCGGCGGCCAACCTGCCGCTGGAGACGGGCTACAGCCTGGCGACGGGCACGGGGCGGGCGGAAATCGAGTTCGAGGACGCTTCGGTCGTCTACCTGGGCGAGAACTCGGTGCTGAGGTTCAACCAACTGAGCACGACGAGCGGGGTACCGTACACCGAGCTTGCGCTGCTGACCGGCACGGCGACCATGAATGTGCAGACCCTGCTGCCGGGCGAGAGCTTCCGGCTGTTCACGCCCGGCGACAGCTTTACGGTGGTGTACCCGAAGAAGGCGTACCTGCGGGTCAACAGCTACCTGGATGCCATTGCGGTGACACCGCAGCAGAATGCGGCCTGGTACTCACCTCTCGAGAATGCCGTTGGGAGGACGGTTACCGTACACAATGGGCGGCCGGTGCCGACGCCGGAGATGGATGCGGCTGCGATGGTTGAGTGGGACAGTTGGGTTGCGCAGCGGGTGTCTGCGCGCAATGCGGTACTCTCAGCCACGATGAAGGAGGCAGGCCTGACGGAACCGATTCCGGGACTGGCGGAGATGAGCGGGAAGGGGAAGTTCTTTGCGTGCGAGCCGTATGGGATGTGCTGGGAGCCGACCGAGGGATGGACAGGGCACAAGGCTGAGGGACCGCAGGCCGAAGCGCAGCCCGCGATGGCCTCCGGCACAGAGCGCGCGCAGGCTGAGACGCAGCCCGCCGCACCGGTGGAACGAGTGGCCCCGAGCGACGACCAGACCTCTGCCGTTGCTGCGCCCAGCCTGACCGGCGCGCCGAAGGGCCCTGGGAAATTGACCAAGGCGGATGCGTATCTGGCGAGCCATCCCGGAGCAACGATGTGGACCGAGGACTACACGGTGCCATGCGTCGATTATGCGATCTCCGACCTGATGGCGACAGACCCGGTGACCGGGAAGGAAGTCGTGGTCGATAGCTACTTTGCCACGGACAGCTCTTATCCAGCCTTTGCGGGATATTCGCGATTCGGACCACAATTCCAAGGGGGAGTTCCGCTATTCAATTTTGGGTATGGCGGAATGTTCAATGACGGCTGGGATTGGGCGGTGTGCCATTCGGGGAGCTGGATCCGCTGGCGGCACCACTATGTGTGGGTGGCGGGGACCAAGCGACACCATCATCCGCCCATCCGCTGGGTGAAGAACGGGCGCGAGGCTGGCTTTGTGCCACTGCATCCCAGGGACGTGGCGGGCAAGATACCGATCAACATGAGGGATGGGGTCTTCAAGGCAACCAAGAAGGGCGGTACCGTCATCGTGCAGCGGGTCAACTTCAAGGAAGGCAAGCAGGTTGAACCGATGGCTGAAGCGCCGAAGGAGTTTCGCAAGCCGGTGCTGGAACCGCTGAAGATCGCGGAGGCTCCGCACGCGGAGGCTCATTCGGCGTTCAATGCGTCTGTGGCGGGCAGGGGCACTGCGATTGCAGCTTCCACTGCGGGCAAAGGCACCGCGACGGGCAACTTCCCGATCGCCAGGGGTACGGTGAAGGCCGGATCCGCGATGGAAGCAGGAGTGGCAATGAGGCAGCCGGGGACGCCGATCACGTTCGATCGCAAGACGCAGAGCTTCTCGGTGTCGCGGCCGGTGACGGAGAACGGCAGGCAGAGCACGGTGTCGGCGCCGCTGGGCGGGGGCGGCAATGGCTATCCCGCGGCGCGTGGCACGGCGAGCTATGGCGGCGCACAGAGCTACTCGAATAGCGGAAGCGGCGCGCGGAGCTACTCCCCTGCGCCGTCGAATAACAGCGGCTCGGGGAGCACGTCGCGGCCTTCCGCGCCTGCTCCTTCATACTCCGCGCCTGCGCGATCTTACTCACCACCGGCGCAGACTTATTCGCCACCGGCTCAGTCATATTCCCCTCCGCCTGCGCCGGCTTACTCTGCTCCTCCGCCGTCGAATAACGGCGGCGGCGCGTCGGGCGGCAGCGGGGGCGCTTCGCACAGATAAGGCGTGGGGGCGATGCGGGAGCGAGGGGAAGGGGGTTGCCGGGCTGAGCGACTTGTATCCTCCATTCCGCAGAGAACGCGGAATGGATGGGGCACCCGGCGAGGGATTGACTGCCTGCGCCGCGACTCCTGTCCCGTCGCGCTTCCCCATGACTGTGTGGTTGTGAAAGGATGGCTGCGCGGCCGATTGCGGCCCCATCGAGGAGTTCCATGAGAATTATTCTGCCGAAGGCCGTCGCGGTTGCGGCCCTGTCGTTGTTCGCCTGTTTTGGATTCGCCGGTGGTTGGCGCGCGCTTGACGCGCAGCAGCCTGCCGCTGCGCCTGCCGTTCCGCCAACGACTGTGCTGGAGGCTGTCGATCAGCGGCCCGTCTTGAACCTCGACGGCGACTGGCACTACATCATCGATCCCTACCAAAACGGCCTGGGCGGCGGACGCAACGGCTACCCAATGGATGAGGAACTGCCCGCCGGAAGCAACAAACTGGTGGAGTACAGCTTTGCCAAGAGCCCCACGATCAAGGTCCCCGGCGACTGGAACACGCAGAACCCGTCGCTGATGAACTACGAGGGCGGCTTCTGGTACGAGCGGCATGTGCAGTTGCAGCCGCAGGCGGACCATCGCACGTTCCTGCACATCGGCGCGGCAAACTACCGCTCGCGGGTGTGGGTCAATGGGCAGCTTCTGTGCATGCACGAGGGAGGATTCACCGCGTTCGACTGCGAGGCGACAAAGGCGGTGAAGGCGGGCGAGAACAGCGTGGTTATCTTTGTGGACAACACGCGGATCGCCGACGGCGTTCCCACGCTGAAGACGGATTGGTACAACTACGGCGGACTGACGAGGGATGTCTCGCTGGTGACCGTGCCGGAGAGCTTCATCGACGACTTCGAGCTGCATCTGGACCGCGCGACGAGGAGCGTGATTGAAGGCTATGTGCATGTGGAGGGCGCGCAGGCGGGGACGCGAGTTACGGTCGATCTGCCCGAGGCCAAACTGCACGCCGAGGGTGCGACGGACGCTGCGGGGCGGGTGGCGATCAGCATGGCGGCGATGGGGTTGACGCTGTGGTCGCCGGAGAATCCGAAGTTGTACCATGTGGTGCTGAAGGCGGCGGACGACACGCTGACCGACGAGATGGGCTTTCGCACGATTGAGGCGTCGGGCTCGAAGATTCTGCTGAACGGCAAGCCGATTGTGCTGCACGGCGTATGTATCCACGCCGAGGCACCGTTCCGCAGCGGGCGCGTGAACAACGACCAGGACGTGGCCACGCTGCTTGGCTGGGTGAAGGAACTGGGCGGGAACTTTATGCGGTTGGCGCACTATCCGCACGACCAGAGGATGACGCGGGCCGCGGACAAGCTGGGGATTCTGGTGTGGTCTGAGGTGCCTGTCTACTGGGCGGTCGAGTTCGACCGGGAGGATGTGTTTGCGAAGAGCCAGCAGCAGTTGCACGAGGAGATACGGCGCGACCGCGACAAGGCATCGGTGATCCTGTGGTCGATTGCCAACGAGACGCCGAATAACGCGGCGCGCACGGCGTTCCTGACGCGGTCGGCGGATTATGTGCATCACGAGGACCCGACGCGGCTGGTGACGGCGGCTCTGCTGGTGCGCGGGGACTTGAAGACGAAGTACATCGACGACCCGCTGGGCAAGGCGCTGGATGTGATTGGGTTCAACGAGTACATCGGATGGTACGAGGGGACGCCCGAAAACGCCGATGCGACCGAGTGGAAGATTGCATACGACAAACCGCTGATCGTCAGCGAGTTTGGCGGCGGCGCCAAGGCTGGGCTTCATGGGACGGACGACCAGCGATGGACTGAAGAATATCAGGCCAACCTATATCGACATCAGATCGGGATGCTGAACAAGATACCGCAACTGCGCGGGGAGACGCCGTGGGTGTTGATGGACTTCCGCTCGCCGGTGCGCGAACTGCCGGGGATCCAAGACGGCTTCAACCGCAAGGGGCTGGTCTCCGACCAGGGGAAGAAGAAGGCGGCGTTCTTCGTGCTGCAGAAGGCATACAAGGAGAATGGGCTGGGGCACGCGGAGTAGTTTCAACTGGAGTTTTCGACCAGTGCCGTCGGGCAACTCCCTTCCGAGAAGGAATTACATGTATGACTGACCCGAGGTATCCGATTGGGCCGTTTGAGGTTGGCCCTGCACCGGACTTTGACATGCGACTTAGGCTGCTGTCGCAACTGGCAGAGGCGCCTAGCAGCCCGTGGTTAAA
>PLOT01000292.1:0-526 GCA_003142215.1 Granulicella sp.
CGCCGCTGCGCAGCAGGGCGGCCGCGCGCTCGACCAGGTGGTCGCCTTGGTCTGAACTCATGCCGCGCCCGGCGTTTGCAGCAGGCGATAGATCAGGCCGCCATAGACGGCCCAGAGCAGCAGCACCGCCATGGCGAAGCTGGCCGCCGAGAACACCCGGCGGCGCATCGGCACGGTGATGCCCAGCATGGAGATGCCGCCCACCACGGGCAGCCCAATGTCGCGCAGATCCTCGATGGAGTGGAAGGACCGGTCGAACTGCAGCATCAGGATGGCCAGGCCGAGCCCGCCACCGATGCCGGCCATCAGTACGGCGGAGAGCAGCACGGCCCGCTTCGGCGCCACCGGGATCTGCGGCACCTGCGGCGGNNTCGACGATCTGCATCTTGATCTTCTCGGCATCGCTGTCGGCGGCCGCGGAGATGCGCATCGACTCGCGCCGGCTCAGCAGCTCGGTGTAATTCTGGTGCAGCACATCGTAGTCGCGGTTGAGGTTGGCGTACTCGGCCTGCAGCCCGGGCACGTT
>PLOT01000292.1:596-2766 GCA_003142215.1 Granulicella sp.
GTGCCGGGGCGGCGGCGGCGGCGGCCTTGAGGGCGGCGACCTGGTTGCGGGCGGAGACCACATCCGGGTGCTGCTCGGTATAGCGCAGCCGCAGCATGGCCAGCTGAGCCTCGGCCTGGATGAGTTGCGTGTTTTCCGCCGCGGCCGCGCCGAAGCTGCCGGGCAGGATCACCGGCCTGGTGTCGGAATCCATCGTCAGTTCCGCCGGCATGGTGGACATCTCGCGGCGCATCATGTCGCGTTTGGTCAGCACGTCCTTCAGCTGGCCCTCCAGCGCCCGCACCTCGGCGCGCGCGCCATCCAGCCGCGACACGCCGGCATCCGACGGCAGCAGGTCGATGTACTTGGTGCGGAACTCGGCGCGCCGTGCCTCGGCCTCGCGCAGTTGCCGCTCGTACTGGGAGATCTGCTGTTGCAGGAACACCCGCGCGTTTTCCATGTCGGCGCGGTTGGCGCCGACTTTGCTCTCGACGAAGATCGACAGGATGCTTTGCACCACGTCGTAGGCCAGCTTGGGCGTGGCGTTGCGGTAGGAGATGGTGAACAGATTGCGGGTCTGCGGCGAGATCCGGATGCCGGTGGACAGGTTGGCGACCAGCTTCTCGAGGTCGGCCGCCCCGGCAATGGACAGTTCCAGGTCGGTTTTGGAGATCAGTTTCTCCAGATTGGGCCGGCTCAGCAGGGTACGTTGCAGGATGTCGAGCTGATTGGTCGGCGTGTCGTCCAGCGCCAGGCCATTCAGCAACGGCGTCAACACGGAGTCCGAATCCACGTACAGCCGGGCGCTGGCCTCGTACTGGTTGGGAATGGTGGAGACGAACACCCAGCCGGCCACGCAGATCATCCAGCACACCGCGATGGCGAACCAGCGCTTGCGCCAGGCACCCAGGAGATAGCGACGGAGCAGAGAGCGGAGTTCGTCCACGCGGATCTCCCCTCAGAACCAGGACTGTGGAATGATAAGCGTATCGCCGGGCTGCATCTCGACATTCTGGTCGATATCGCCGTCCTTCAGCAGATCGTCCAGATGCACGTGGATGGTTTCCTGCTTGTCGCCGATGTGCCGCACGATCACGGCGCGGTTGCCGGCGGCGTAGTGGGTCAGTCCCTTGGTCATGATCATGAGGTCGAGCACGGTCATGTGATCGCGATAGGGCACCGCCTGTGGCTCCGCGGCCTCGCCGATCACCCGGATCTGCCGGTTCAGCGGGCCGACGAAGCCGCTCACGATGACGGTAACATTCGGGTCCTTGACGAATTCCTTCAGCCGCTCGGTCAGGTCCTGGGCCAGTTGGCTCGGCGTTTTGCCGGCCGCCATCATTTCGGGCACCAGCGGGGTGGAGATCCGCCCGTCCGGGCGTACCGGCACCGCCATGCTGAGCTGCGGAGAGTCATAGACGAAGATGTTCAACTGATCGCCCGGGCCGATCACATAGACATCCGGTTTCGCCGCCGCCGCGGCATCCGCGGCCGTGGCCGGATCGATGACGGGCGGGGACTTGCCGGCGCAGCCGGCAAGCAGGGCAAGTGCCACGACGGAGGCCAGGCGGGAGATGACTGTCATGACCGTTCCGGTGTCAGCAAAAGGAAACCGCGCATGCATATGGGATAGGCGCGGAAGGAATCGAACCCCCGACCTCTGCCATGTAATGGCAGTGCTCTGCCACTGAGCTACACGCCTGCACAGGGCCGGTCCGGGACGGCGCGCCAAAGGCATCTCCCCGGCTGGCAAAAAGCGTTGGGCACCAGCGGGTGCTGGTGGCGTCTGGCATGGGGGTATTCCAGCACAAAGTCCGCCTGTCACAGGTGGACACTTGCATAGCACGGGCGACTTGACGGGAGAACAGATCTTTGATCCCCCGCCGATTGCCACAAACAGTCGGACCAGCACGATCTGTGGTTGTCCTGCGGGCAAGACCGCCGCAGGGAAGTTGTGCATTCCGTCGATCCAGGAACGTTCACAATTGCCGGCCTGGCGAGATTGCGCGATCGTGGCGTTGGAACTGCATTTATATCCTGTTCACGGGACCCGATCGAAACCGGGCCGGTTCCGGGAAAGCCGGCCTCGCCGGATCGACATCGACAGCCCCGCCCTCCCCAGCCCGCAAAACGTCTCGGCAGGATGGGCAGGACGCGGTATGCCTGCGCCGACGCGACCGCCGCGGCGGTG
>PLOT01000308.1 GCA_003142215.1 Granulicella sp.
GTCCTGATGAACACCGCCATCGCCGCCGCGCAAGACCCCATCCTCATGGCCGAAGCCATGCAGCACGGAGTTCTCGCCGGTCGCCAGGCCTTCCTCGCCGGCCGCATGTCCCGCCGCCTCTACGCCACCGCCAGCTCCCCCCTCGATGGCATCAGCAAGTAGTCTTGAATCCTTAGAAGAACTGAAGGGCTAGAAGAAGGCCTAACGGTCGACAGCAGAACCGACGAAGGGGATAGAGAATGACCAAATCAATGCCCGCGCTTTCTGCCTCCGTCGTTGTGGAGTTCTGTAAGCGATGCGATTGGGCGCATGAGGTCTGGCTTAATCATCTCGCACTATTTGACAAGAATCCGCGCAATCCTGAACTTATGAACTCGATTGCCGGAAGAGAGCTGGAACGCCTTTCTATCATCAGCCATGAGTATGGTTTACTTCAAATTGTTAAACTCCATGACAAAGCCAATACGAATAGCAATTCCAACCTTGGAATTGACTATGTGCTCAAGTATGGGAGCTGGTCTGATTCCGTGCGCACTCGCCTTGAGGCACTGGCGATAGAACTAGGTGATTTTGCAAAACAGCTATTGGACGTTCGCAACAAAATATTGTCACACAACGATCTCGACACAATCGAAGCAAACGCTACGCTGGGGGCGTTCGCCGATGGTGCCGATGAGAAATACTTCAAGGCTCTCCGAGAGTTTGTGAATACGGTTCACGAACAAATTATTGGAGGCCCTTGGCCGTTTAACGACCTCGTAAAAAACGATGTAGCAGAGTTCTTGGCTACGATCAAACCGTGATTGAGATGCAAATTTATCCCTCCGCCTGGTGGATCGTGTATTGAGCGGTACGTCAATGTTGAGTTTGTTCTAGACTTCCCTCATGCGGGCGTTTGGGATTGATTGCGGCACGGAGTTCACCGGTTACGGCGTGGTGGAGATGGACCACGAGGCGCGTACGCCGCGTCTGATCCACGTCGCCTCGGGGACCATCCGCCTCAACAAAAAAGAGAAGACGCCGCTGCGTCTCGCGCAGGTCTACGCCGAGCTGATCGCGCGCATCACGCAATATGAGCCAGACTGCGTCGCCATCGAAGAGGTCTTCTTCTCCGCCAACGCCAAGTCCGCGCTGAAGCTGGGCCAGGTGCGCGGAGTCGCAATGCTGGCCGCCGCCACCTGCAACCTCACCGTCGCCGAGTACGCCCCGCTCTCCATTAAGTCCTCCGTTACCGGCTACGGCCTCGCCGCCAAGGAACAGGTGCAGTTCATGGTGACGCGCCTGCTCGCGCTCGACGCCCCACCCGACTCGCCCGACGCCGCCGACGCGCTGGCCATCGCCATCTGCCACATCCACACCGCGCAGACGCTCCTCCTGCAAGGAGCCAACCGGTGACGCGCATCCATCGCAGCGCAATCTCCGCCGCATTCGTTTTGCTTCTTCTGCTCTGCGGCGCAACCCTGCGAGCGCAGCGGCCTTCGGAATCGGAATCGGAAACGGCAGCCGAGGTCAGCTTCGCCTTTGAGCGAACGGGGCTGCCGGTGCCGAGATTCACTCTCTCGGTCGACCGCAACGGCCTGGGGACCTACACCGGCGAGCAGGCCCAGACGGTGGTTCGCGGCGTTCCGGCGCAGCCCGCGACCGTGGCCTTTGAGCAAAAATTTGCGCTCTCCATTCAGACCACACGCAGAATCTTCGCGCTGGCCGAAGAACTCGACCACTTCAACATTGCGTGCGCCTCGAAGGCGAAGAACGTGGCCGATACGGGCACAAAAACCCTCACCTATGCTGCTCCCGGAACCACGCATTCCTGCACCTATAACTACACTGAAAACAAGGGAGTGGATGTGCTGACCGGCCTCTTCCTGGCCATAGCCGAGACGATGGACGAGGGCCGCGCGCTGGACCACATGCATCGCTACGACCGGCTCGGCCTGGACACGGCGATGAGCTTTCTGACTCAGCAGGTTTCTGAGGGACACGCTCTGGAACTGGGGACGATTGCGACCACGCTGCGCTCGATTGCGGACGACGCGGAGGTGATCGAGCGAGTGCGAATGCGCGCGCTGGCACTTCTCACACTGGTTCCTGCGCAGGCGCGGCAAGCCGCGCAGTAGCTGCTTATTCCGCGCTCCAGCCCAGTGGCGCGAGCACGCGGTAGAGCGCGGCCAGCGGTTCCAGGGCAAGCGATTCGGCGCGGGCCAGCACAGGAATCCCGGCAGGCCACGCTGCATGAATCTCGTCCGCCGTATAGCCGCGCGCGCCCGTGTGGCTGGCCGCGCGCAGATTGTTCGCCAACGTCTTGCGCTTCTGCGCGAAGCATCGGTGCAGAAACGCGTCGAACCCTGCCGCATCCACGCCGAGCTCGACAAAGCGAGGCGCAAACTCCAGCCGCAGCACGGTAGAAAAAACCTCCGGCGGCGGCGAGAAGGCCGCGGGTGGCAGCGTAAACAGCGTCTCCACGCGGGCATTGATCTGCGTAGTCGCCGCCAGCAGCCCATACTCGCGGCAACCCGGCGCGGCACTCAACCGGTCAGCAACCTCGCGCTGCATCATCACCACGGCGCGCGCCAGCAGCCCGCGCGCTCCGGCGGCAAACAGCCGCAGCAGGATTGGCGATGTGATGTAGTAGGGAAGATTGCCAACCACATCTGCGCTCTCGTCCTGTTGCAGCAGCGCAGCGAAATCCACGTCCAGAACATCGGCCTCTACCACCTCAACCTGCGGCTGTTCGCGAAAGCGGAAGCGCAATTCGGCGGCCAGCGCCGGATCGATCTCGATCGCGATCAGCCGACGGCAGCGCGCAGCCAGGATTGCTGTAATCGCGCCGTGTCCGGGACCGATCTCGATCACAGTCCGCTCGCCGAGCGCGCCAAGCCCGTCCACAATCGCGTTGCGCGCTTCGTCGTCAATCAGAAAGTTCTGGCCGAGTTTGGGTTTGCGCATCGTCTTCCGCTCTGCGCTCAGAATGGTGACGTTTTTGAGCGATCTGAAACGCTGCTAGGTCTCTGACCGCCTATTGTTGTACCAAAGTGGGTGCCCCATCCTTGCGGCGTACTTGCTCTTGCCGCAAGGGTGGGATCGTACAAATTCACACGGTCAGAGACCTAGTGGGCTGGTGTTGCGCCTTGGGCTGCGCTTGCGGCGGGCAGTCCGGTGACGTTGGTCGAGTCGGTGACTCTAACGACGCTGCCGTCGGCGATGGTGAGTTTGTCGTCGGCGAAGCTCCAGTCCTTGGCGTCGGCGATGGAGCCTGCGCTGGCGGCCTGGATGTCGAGGTGGTCGAA
Organism: Granulicella sp.; assembly: GCA_003142215.1. Taxonomy (GTDB): domain Bacteria; phylum Acidobacteriota; class Terriglobia; order Terriglobales; family Acidobacteriaceae; genus Edaphobacter. Next base: position 3,288 of record PLOT01000308.1, read on the forward strand.
CTTGAAATCGGTCAGCGGAGCGTCCTTGTAGGCCTCCACCGAAAACGCCCGCCGCGCGCCGGTCGCTTTGATGTTCCAGATGTGAACGCCGGAGAAGTGCGGCCGCCCCTGCGCGTCGGAGACTGGAGTGGTCAGCGGAACCCAGTAGGGTGGCATGGTCTTGCTGTCTGTGCCCGGCGGCAACACGGCGTAGCTGTAGCTGGGGTTCCAGTTCATCGTCATCGAGATGGGTGTGGCCACGTTCTCCAGCGTGAGGTCGTGGATGCGAATGTCCGTGGCCGTTCCGCCGCGTGTGTGCGCGCTCTTGAAGAGAACGCCATTGCCGACGCTGTTGTTTGGGCCAGCCGGTACGGTCAGGTTCCACACCTCGATGTTGTGGAAGCCGCCGGAGGTCTCCGAGCCGATGGTGATGGCCGCGGCCCCGCGACGGATGATCGAGTCGTGGATCTTGATGTCCTCGGTGGGCCGATTCACCCTGAGTCCATCCGAATCGCGGCCACTCTTGAGGCACAGCGCGTCGTCGTTGGCGTCGATGTCGGCGTGCGATACATCGATCCCGCGCGACGAGTCGATATCGATGCCGTCTGTCGATGGCCCGCGTCCGCCCTCGTTGTTGCGGATCGTGACGCCATCGATCACCACGTCGTGCGAGTAGAGCACCTGCACAGTCCAGAAGCCGGAGCGCTTCAGCGTGATGCCGCCACCGAAGTGGACGTTATACGAGTTCTGGATCAGGCTGAGGCGAACCCGCTTGGCGTCGTAGTCCGAGGCCCAGCGCAGCCCTTTGGGCGTGTATACGGCGCGCAGGTCGTTGTAGACCTTCCACCACACAGCCCCGTTGCCGTCGATGGTCCCCTTGCCAGTCAGCGTCACGTCGTGCGCGTCGCGGATGTTGATCAGCGCCGCGGGCCACGTCATCTCGATCCCGGCAATGCGTGTGGCGTGCTCCGGGTAGTCCTTAATGTCCTGCGATCCGGTGAGCGTGACGCCGTCTGGAACGTCCAGCGTCACGCCGGACTTCAGGAAGATTGCCCCGGTCAGGTAGGTTCCTGGTTTGAAGCTGACTGTCTCGCCTTTCGGTGCGGCCGTATCAATAGCTTTTTGAATGGCCGTGGTATCTAAAGTAATACTGTCGCCTTTGGCCCCGAAATCATTGACTAATAATATCTTCTGTGCGGCAATTGCCGTGGACGCGATTGCCATCGCGCTGGCAAGAATCGCTGCGCGAAACTTCATGGTGCGGCTATTCATTTGCCCTCCGCAGTCACGAGGTGAACCGGCCCCAGCAGACCGGAGCTGATGGGAGCCACCAGGTTCAGGTCCTGCATCTGGAACTTGTCGCCGTACTTTGCGATCAACGGAGCGTAGTCGTGCGGCGGCAGGGCAGACCAGGCATTGAGCGCGGTGTTGTAGACATCGATCTCGATGTGGTTCACGCCAGGCTTCAGCAGCTTGGAGACGTCGAGCCGGTAGGGCGGGTGCCACAGTGCTCCCGCCGTTTTGCCGTTGATGGTGACCAGAGCGGCAGCCTGCACCGGCGGATCGTAGTAGGCTGCGATGTGCGTGGCACGAGCTGGAACGGTCTCCGGCTTGCCTCCATCGACTTCGAGGAAGACAGCTCCAGTGGGTGCAGCCGTTAGCGTGAAGTCGCGCGTGTAGATGCCTTCGCCGGAGTAGTGGATGGTTGCGGGATCGGCGATCCAGTCGGTCGGCGTAGACTCATCGACGCTCTTGTTGAGACCCGTGAAGTTGACCTTCCAGTCGTTGCTCAGGTCGGCGATCTGCTTCGCCGGCGCAGGCGCGGACTTGGCGGCGGATGGCGTGTCACTAAAGACAAAGACGCGCGATCCGTAGGCAACCAGGTGGATCGGCTGCGCAGTTGCCGAGGCTGCGGTGGCAGTCGCGTTGTCGCCATCCCACTCTTCGGCGTACTTATGCGTTGTGGTGAAGGTTGCGCTGGTGTCGATGGGCTGGTTGGATGTATTCACCACCAGGTAGATGTCGGCGTTAGCCAGCTTGCGGCGGATGAAGCCGATTGTGTTGCGGCTTGCGTCGTCCGTGGCAGAGATCTGGAAGTCGGGCCGTGCGGCGTGCTGCAGCGCCTGCGCCAGACTCGTCTCGTCGGGCACAAGCGCGATCTCGGAGGTGTCCCCGCCCGCATCGCCCAGCGGTTTTCCTTCGGGCGTAAGCGTCGGCAGGTGACCGACGGCAATCGCCTTGCCGCCGCTCTTAACGTACGCCGCGATATTCTTCAGCGTCTCCACCGGGATGCGCTGCATGTTCGGCAGAATCAGAATCTGGTGCGCGCCAATGCCAACCTTGTCGATCGCCTTGGCGTCGATGAAGTCCACGTTATAGCCCGCCGAAAGGATAGTGGACATCATCGCCGGCGTGACGTACCGGCCCATGGCCGCGGTCACCGATGCGCGGCCCGGCGCAAAGGTGGCCCATGCGTCGTCGGTGGGCATCATGACGGCGACCTGGTTGGCGGGCTTGCCCTGGCGTAGCAGGTAGCTCATGCGTCCGATGTAGGCGGTCACGGCGGGCATCACCGGGTGCCACGGGTTGTGGTTGTTGAACGACGCCGCGGCGTACAGGCTCCAGCCCGGCTCCGGCACTTCGCCGTCCGGCGCCGAGTACGGCCAGCCGTGGCACATGATCTGGTTCTCGCCCATGATGAAGTCGATGTCGGCCTCGGCCTTCATGTCCAGCGGAATGGCGCGGAACACCGGCGAGTGCAGCCAGGTGAACGTCTCGCCGGAGCTGACCACGTGGTTGTAGACGTGGTTGGCCGAGGTCGCCCAGCGCAGGGTGGAGAAGGCGCGCCACTGCGGCCCTTCGCCCTCGGCCAGCGAAGCAATGTTCTGGCTGGAGAAGTCCACCGCCGGTTCACCGTAGGTCTGCGAGCGGAACTTCGTGTGATGGGCAACGGCGAAGTTGGTGAGCTGCGTCAGGTAGTTCTCGTCCACCAGGTCGGTCAGCGTCTCGCCGTAGTCGTGGCGCACCGTGTCGGCCGCCACACTGCCTCCGGCGGCCAGCTCCGGCAGATGGGGGATCAGGTCGTAGCCGCGGCGCTTCAGGAACTCGGCCGGCAAATTGGGGGTCCAGCCGGAGCCGCCCGCCTCCAGCGAGTCGGAGAAGATGGCGTACGGCGGGGTCGAGCCGAACGCGCCAAGCAGCGGCGTGCCGACTTTCTGCAGATAGTGAGAGACGGCGTCGTGCGAGAAGTGGTCCAGCACAAAGCCCTCGGCCCCCACGGCGGCGCGCTTCACCTGCATCCTCGGATGGCTCTGGATGAAGAAGAGCGCAGTGCGCGGCTTGTCGGCGGGCGCGACGGCGGCCGTGTTGCCGGAGACGGTGAGCGGCTTGGCGGTGCTTGCGTCGTAGTTGGCTGCCGCTGGACCGCCGCCACGTCCGCCGCGGCCTGCAATGCCTCCCGCCGCTGGGGCAGGCGCAGGCGCTGGTGAGCTAGCAACGACGTCGGCGATGTCCGTCGCGATCAGCGACTCACCCTCTCGCAGGCTGGGCATTGCGACGGAAGCAGCGCCCGCGGGCACAGGAACCTGGGCAACACGGATGTCTGTGATGGCCTCGGAAAGCGGCGTGTTGGGGCCGCCGTAGGGCCAGCCCGAGCAGAGCGTCAGGTCGATGCGCAGTCCCAGCTTGCGTCCCTCAGCCTGCGCATACGCCACGTCGTCCAGCATCTC
>PLOT01000145.1 GCA_003142215.1 Granulicella sp.
GTCTCGCTGGTGGAGGCGTATACCATCGAGCGAAGCCAGGGAAAGGCAAAACGCGTTATCGACAGGAGGGCATCGTGAAGATCCATCAGATCTCACTGTTCGTCGAAAACAAGCCGGGACACATCGTCGCTCCTACGCGCCTGCTGGCGCAGGAGGGCGTCGATATCCGCGCCCTGTATCTGGCGGACACCGAGCACTACGGCATTCTGCGCATGATTGTCTCGGACTGGGAGAAGGCCGCACGAACTCTGGAAGCCCATGGATTCGTGGTGAAGGTGACGGACGTTCTGGCCATCTTTGTGACTGACCGTCCGGGAGGCCTGGCCGACGTCCTGGAGGCGCTGGACGGGAGCGGAATCAATATCGAGTATATGTATGCCTTCTCCGATGTCCGCGGAGACGAGGCCATCCTGATCTTTCGCTTCGCCGATACGGACGCGGCGATTGCGCGCTTGCAGGCGGCGGGCATCAACCTGCTGGCCAGCGAAGAACTCCTGAAGAAATAGCAGACCTTGACGAACCAGCGGTCTCACGATGGAACAACAGTCCACTGAAGGAATTGCAGGTTCACGATTATGCCCATTGCAAAGACCATCGCGCGACAACTCGAGAACGCCTCCTGGATCCGGCGCATGTTCGAGGAGGGCATCCGGCTGAAGCGCGAGCGCGGGGCCGATGCGGTCTTCGATTTTTCGCTGGGCAATCCCGATCTCGAACCTCCGCCCGCGGTGCTGGAAGCGTTGCGGCGGGTTGTGGCCGGCAACCGTCCCGGCTCGCACGGCTACATGCCGAANNTGCAACGTGATCCTGAAGTCGATCCTCGACCCCGGCGATGAGGTGCTCGTCCTGGTGCCCTACTTTGCCGAGTACCAGTTTTATATCGCCAACCACGGCGGGCGCATGGTTCCGGTGGAGACCGGCGCTGCGTTTCTGCCCGATGTGGAGCGCATCGCGGAGGCGATCACTCCGCGAACACGCGCGCTGATTCTCAACACGCCCAACAACCCAACCGGCCGCGTCTACCCGGAGGGCGTGCTGCGCGATCTGGACGAGATGCTGAAACGCGCCGGCCAGCCCATCACCGTCATCAGCGACGAGCCGTACAAATCTTTCGTCTACGACGGAGGGCGGCAGCCGGAGGTGGCATCCTGCATCGCCAATACGGCGATCTGCAACTCGTGGTCGAAGTCGCTGGGATTGCCCGGAGAACGCATCGGTTATCTGGCGCTCTCGCCTCGGCTGGCGGGAGCAGCCGATCTGCGCCGCGCCTGCGCCTTCTGCAATCGCACTCTGGGTTTTATCAACGCGCCCGCGATCTGGCAGTGGGTGATGCTGGAATCGATGGACGAGGCAATCGACGCGGTGCCCTACGAGCACAGGAGGAACGTCCTTTGCGATGCGCTGGAGGCCATCGGGTACGAGGTGCGCCGGCCCGAAGGCTCGTTCTACATCTTTCTCAAGACTCCCATCCCCGACGACATCGCCTTCACCCGCCGGCTTGCCGAGGAGGGCGTGCTCGCCGTCCCAGGCACGGGCTTTGGCCGCTCCGGTTACATTCGCCTCTCGCTGACGATTCCGCTGGAGAAGATCGAGGGATCGATCGGCGGGTTCCGGCGCGCATTTCTCTCATCGCGCGGGGATAATCGGGGTTAGCAGGAATCGCCGCACCCCTGCGATACTGAAGAGTGTCTAATAGCTGGATCGGGCACGAATCCCGGGACGGACTTTCGCGTGTCTATCAGCCTTGCGAGCAGCAGATTCCGGCGAGCCCGGATCGATGGATGAACCATGGCAACCACAATCGTACCCAAGCCGGAGCTTGAAGCGAATTCATTTGACAGCACGCTGGCCAGCGCGCGCAGCACCATGCTGTACAGCGAGGTAATCTCGCTGGCCGTGGACAGCTTCCGCGCCAGCAAGGCCCGATTTATGCTGACCATGCTGGGGATGGTCATCGGCTCGGCGTCCATCATCCTGGTGGTGACGGTGGGGATGACGGGCAAGCAATACGCGCTGGACACGATCTCCAGCCTGGGGCCGAACAAGATCGAGATGCAGTACAGCGGCGGCAGCATCATCGGCCCCGACAACACCACCACACCGGACTTCATGACCCGCGAAGACATGCAGGCGGTGGTCGATTCAGTGCCGGGTATCGTAGCCTACTCGCCCATGCTGGAGGACCACGACCGCATCAGCATCGGCGGCGGCGTCACCGAGGACGCCATGCTGCTGGGCGTCTCGCCGCAGTATAAGGAGGTGCGCGGACTGGTTGTTCTCTCCGGGCGGTTCTTCGACGATCAGGACGCCGGTGCGCACGCCAAGGTTGCGGTGGTCAACAAACCATTTGCAATTAAGCTCTTCGGAAGCGAGCAGGTCGCGGTCGGCAAGAACATCTCGATCCGTGGCATTCCGTTCACCATCATCGGCGTCTTCAAGGAGAGCATCGACACCTACGGCACCTCCGAGATCAACGACCATACCATCCTCATCCCCTACGAGGTCGCGCGCTACTTCACCGGCACCGACAATCTCAAGGAGATCTTCTTCAAGATGGCCGACCCAAGCATGGTCGAGCCTGGAGCGATAGAGATCGCGCGCACGATCAAGAGCCGTCACCGGCCAAACAGCATCTATCGCGCCTTGACTCTCACCGACGTCCTGCATGACATGGACAAGGTTGCCAACATCCTTACATGGGTCCTGTTGCTGGCTGCATCGATCACACTGATTGTGAGCGGCGTGGGCATCATGAACAGCATGTTGGCCAACGTGCAGGCGCGCATCCGGGAGATCGGCATTCGCAAGGCGCTGGGCGCGACCCGCCGCGAGATCCGCCTGCAATTCCTCACCGAAGCGGTCTTTCTGTCGCTCGTCGGCGGAATCGTTGGCACCCTCGTTGGCCTCGGCATACCCATCGCGATCGGCCTGCTGACGCCGTACAAGATCCCCGTGGGCTGGCTGGCAGCACCGATCGCGCTGGCCACTTCCGTGATCGTCGGCGTGATCTTCGGCACCGTTCCCGCCAACCGCGCCGCCCGGCTCGACCCGGTCGAGACCCTGAAGTACGAATGACCGCTTCGCCACTTCGTGGCGTCTTGGACGCTTCGCGCCACTTCGTGGCGTCTTGGACGCTTCGCGCCACTTCGTGGCGTCTTGGACGCTTCGCGTAAAAGCAAAAACAGGCACCGATCTTCTTGATGGAAGGCCGGTGCCCGTCGGTGTGAATCGGAGTTAAGCCGTTTTACGCTGCGGTCTCGACTGCGGCTTCGGCGGTGTCGTCCGGCAGTTCTTCGCCCTTGATGGTGACCTTGATGTGGCTGGTGACCTCGCGGTGCAGCTTGATGGGGACATGGAACTCGCCCAGCGACTTCAGCGGCTCTTCCAGCGAGATCTTGCGCCGGTCGATGGGGTAGCCCTTCTCCTCGAGCTGGTGCGCGATGTCGCCAGAGGTGACCGAGCCGAAGAGGTGGTCGTTCTCGCCCACCTTGCGCTCGAAGACCAGTTCGACGGCTTCGAGCTGCTTGGCGAGATCCTCCGCGATGACCTTTTCCTTGGCCAGCTTGCGGATGGAGGAACCCTTCATCTGCTCGATGACAGCCTTGTTGTTGGCCGTCGCCTCGATGGCGAGCTTGCCGGGGAGGAGATAGTTGCGACCGTATCCGTCGGCGATCTTGACGACATCGCCGCGGTGGCCGAGCTTGTTGACGTCTTCCTTGAGAATGACTTCCATTGCTGTTCTCCGATCTGGATGGCTAGCCGGTGGGCTGGCTCAGACTGCACAAAATTGTTATGCCGGAACCTTCATCGGTTCGGCGATGGTGGTCGGATGCGGAATTGCGTCGCCAAACTCGCGCATGACGGCCAGATGTCCATGGATCGCTTCCTGCATGTTCTGTCGAGTATCGGGCAAGGTGGGGCCGGTCGAGATGCAGCCGGGAAGATCGGGCACATAGGCGCTATAGCCGGACGCGGTCTTCTCATAGATGACCAGATAGTTGCTGCTGTTTGCGGCTTCCGTCATAAGCTACCTCCTCTTCAGACCTGCTTGCAGTTAGAAGCGCGCGGCGAAGGCGAGCAGGGCGATGTTGCGCGACTGCTTGATGGCGAGCGAGACGCGACGCTGGTGCCGTGTGCAGACGCCGGTCAGGCGACGCGGAACGATCTTGCCGCGCTCGGCGACGAAGCCCTGCAACAGGCGGACATCGCGGTAGCTGATGGCGTCGATCTTCTCGGTGCAGAACTTGCAGACCTTCTTGCGACGGAAAAACTTTCGTCCGCCAGGGCCGCCGCCAGGACCGCCGGGGCCTCCTGCGGGACGCGGTGGGCGTGGGCCGCCGGGACCTGCGTATGCGGGACGCGGAGTGTAGGGTCTTGCTTCCGGTGCGGATTGAGGGGTGCTTGTTTCGTCAGCCATTTCGTGATTCCTCTCATCTCTTTCGAGTTGTGCCGGCCAGCTCCAGGCTCGCCATGGAGTCTGGCAACACCCGCGGGGCAGGACGGGTTTGGAAGCGGGTGCGGCGGTTGATTCGTGCGGCGCGCAACGGCAGATGCCGCGGCCGGATCTTCTGCTCGGCGATTAGACCGCTGCGGGGACAGGCTCGGCTGCGACAACCGCTTCCGGCTCGGCGACGACTGCGGCTTCGACAGGTGCGGCAACCTCAGCGGCTACGGCAGCCACAGGTTCGGCAGCGGCAGCGATAGCAACCGGCGCGGGCGGCGGTGCGATGGGCTGCGCGCTGCGCTTCACCTTCGAGTCGCGCAGGGCCTTCACCTTCGCCAGACGCTTCTCTTCCTCGTCCATGCGCACCGTGATGAACTTGATCACCGGCTCGGAGACGCGCAGGCGGCGTTCGATCTCGCCGATCAGGCTGCCCTCTGCCGCAATGTTCAGCAGAACATAGAAGCCGTCGTTGAACTTGCGGACCGTGTAGGCGAGACGCCGGCGTCCCATCTTCTCCACGCTCTTGACTTCGCCGCCGCCGCCGGTGATGTTGGCCGAGAAGCCTTCGATCAGCTTGTCGAGGTCGGCCTCCTCCACGTCGGGACGAACGATAAACATGATTTCGTAGGTGCGGTTCATTCGTTTACTTCTTTCTGCGAAGTTCTGCTTCGCACCGTGCCAGCGTGTGCTCTGCCAACCCGGTCTGGAATGTTTGACTACGTAGCTCTCAGTTGTAAGTTGTATGTTGTAAGTTGAGAATCGACCGTCGACGACCTTTCAACTGACAACTTGCAACTTATAACTTACAACCTACAACTCGCTTACAACTCACAACTGCTTCTGTTGAACTCATTCATCGCGGCGCTCACCCCTTGGGTGAGAATCGCCTCGACTGCGCTTCTGACGCGGTCGAGCACTTCATCCAGCACGGCAAGCTCCTGCTTGCGCATTGGCGAGAGCAGGTACTCCGTGCCGCCTGCCTTCACCTCCGTGCCATCCGCCAGCGGTGGCTTGCCCACCCCGATGCGAATCCGCAACCACTCCTGCGT
>PLOT01000275.1 GCA_003142215.1 Granulicella sp.
AGGTAGGCGCGGGGCCAGCCGGATGCGGGACGGGCGTGGTCCCTGGCGAATGCGGCGTCGATCGAGTGGGAGAGAATGCCGTCGCGCTCTTCAGTGGTCAGGAGCTGGAGCGCGGTTTGCGTCTCGACGTGGAACCAGAAGCTCTCCAGAATGGCGTGGACGAGGCTGCCGCGCTCGCGTGGATCGAGGCCGAGGGAGGGGGGTTCGAGCGCGGAGGCAAAGAGGCGCTTCTCGGCGAAGGCGCGGAAACCGCAGGCAGCCTGGGAGGCGAGAATGGACGCGCCGCCGTGCAGGACGCGGTCTGGCGGAGATGGGATGGGTGCGTCATCGGCGAATGCTTCCAGTTCGACAGGTTCAGCGGCTGGTTCGGCGGGGGCGATCTGGCCGGCGCCGCGGAGTTCGAGGGTGCTGCCAGTAGCGGCCAGGCCAGCGACGACGGGGGATGGGCGCTGCTGGCCGTCCTCGGTGGACTGCTGCGCGTAGCTGAAGAGGACGTTGGGGGCGCAGGCGGCGATGCGTTGGGTGATGCGGCGGGCGTGATCGGTGTCGAGCGCGGGGTCTGCGCCGGGCATGGCGAGTTCGCGCTGCATGAGCCAGGGCAGCAGGGGATTGGGCGCGGGATTGGAGGGCCATGCGAGGTCGTCGACGCCGAGGAACCAGAGGGCGTCGAAGCTGGAGCCGGCGGACTCGAGCGGCCCCATGATCTGGATGGGCGCGTGGCGGGACTCAGGCGCGAAGAGGGTCTGCGTTGCGATGCGCTCGAGCGCGGCGAGGGCGGTGGCGAAGCGGACGCGCGTGCCGTCGGAGCGCGAGTCGAAAGCTGAATCGAAAGCTAAATCGAAGTCGAGGGTCGCCAGCTCGTCGAGGGCGCTCTCCCACTTGCGCCGGGTCTGGAACTCGACGCTGCTGTCGCATCTCGTCGCGGCCCAACCGGCGGCGTCCAGCAGCTCGTGGAAGGTTGCGGCCCACTCGGCGTGGGTTCGTTCGGCGATGAGGAGGTCGCGGCGCAGGAAGAGCGGGCGAAGTGCGCTCAGGTGCTTCAGCAGGATGGGAAGGCTGGAGGTCCCGTGCTTCGGGTTGGAGACGAGGGGCTGCAGTTCGTCGAGCGAGATCTCGGGTTGAAGCAAATGCTGTTTGCGCAGGACAAAGGCGTCGAACTCGGCGCGGGCCACGCGCTCGGAGGCGGCGAAGAGACTGGTCTTTGCGGTGGAATCCGGACCGCTCGCGGCGAAATGGGGCGAGAGCAGCAGCGTGCTGACGCGGTCGAGGGCGAGCGGGCCAGTGGCCCAGCGCAGAATGTCCAGTGCGGCGGCGACCATCGGCGTTTGGGCCAGCGGAACGCCCAGCGAAAACTCGTAGGGGCCGGAGTTGGCGGGCGCGTCGATCGCGTTGAGTTCGGGCGAGAGCGTCTGGCGGAAGACGCGGTCGATCTCGGCGCGCGAGGTCTCGATGGCGGGAACGATGACGGCGACGCGCGCGATGGGCTGCTGGGTGAGGCGGTCGCGCAGCCAGCGGGCGCAGGCGGTCAGTTCGGCGCGCTCGTCGGGAGCGGAGACGAGGGTGAGTGGGTGCGTCGGCGAGGTCTGCGCAAACTCTTCGATCTGCGTGTCAGTGTTGCGAATCGCGTCGAGCAGTGCGGTCTGCGCGGGCGTCTTCGAGTCGAAGCCGACCAGCAATAGTCCGGCCTGTGCTGGCGGCGTTGCGGTGAATCTTCCCGCGGCGAAGGCGGAGCGCAGAGTTTCGGGGAGCTGCGCCTCGGTGAGGAAGTGCGCGCGAATCGCCCGGCGGTCGAACTCACTGGCCCAGCGGGCGAAGGCGCGTGTGTCTGCGTTGGCGGCGGAGGCCTGCAGACGCTGCCGGCCGCGGTAGGCGTGCAGCAGGAGCCACGCATCGGCGGCAAGCTCGGCGAGGGCGTCGATGGGGCGGAGGCTGCTTGCCGCGCCGTCCGGCGCGCTGTCCACAGCGATGATCGCGCGCCATAGGGTGTGCTCCTGCGTCGGGTTGAGCAGCAATTCGGAGACGGCACCGTCGAGCAGCAGCCGATGCCAGAGGCTGGCGAGCCACGCATCCCAGGCGAGGATTGCCGGAGGCTCCCAGCAGGCGAGCCCGAGCGCGTGCTGGTGCAGATCGAACCCGTGGTGCAAGGTGCGCGCAGCGCGCTGGTTGGCGGTGAGGACGGTCCAGCCGCGCTCCAGCGCCTGTTGCATCTGCCGGGGCAGCGCGTGAGGATCGTCCATACGCCATTTATACGCCTGCCGGTAGCGGAAAACGTGGCGAGTCAGCGAGTCGGCGAGTCGGCAAGTTAGCAAGTTAGCGAGTTAGCAAGTCAGCGAGACAGCGAACGCCGACCATGGCACCGGCCCGGTATTGCGGCATCTTTAAGTATGATGGACGCAGGAGGGCGGTGCGTATGCGATTTGCGTTGCGAGCTGCGGTCGGTCTGGTTCTGGTTGTGACATTCGCGGCTGGTTGCAAACAGTCGCGCAATGGCGCTGGGGCCAGCGGGTCTGGTGCGGAGAATGGGGCTGCTGCGGCGGGAGAGTTGAAGACCTTCCCGGTTCGCGGAAAGATTGTCAGCGTGGACGCGGCGAAGGGAATGGTGACGCTGGATCACGAGGCCATTCCAGGCTTCATGGACGCGATGACCATGCCCTACAAGCTGAAGGACGCATCCGTCGCCAGCGAACTGCATCCTGGCGACCGCATCACGGCGAAGATGCTGGTGCGCAAGGTAGGGGACGACTACGAGGACCCCGTGCTGGATGAGATTGTGGTGACGGCGCAGGCGCGGCCAGACTATAAGCCCGCGGTGCAATATCACATCCCGACGGCGGGCGATGCGGTGCCCGACTACAAGCTCACCAACCAGAGCGGGCGCACCATTCATCTCGCCCAGTTCAAGGGGCGGGTGCTGTTGCTGACCTTCGTCTACACGCGCTGCCCGCTGCCCGACTACTGCATCCGCATGAGCCAGAACTTCGCCCAGATCGACAAGGCGCTCAAGGCCGATCCCGCGCTCTACGCGAAAACTCACCTGTTGAGCATCAGCTTCGACCCGAAGTTCGATACGCCGGCGGTGCTGAAGAGCTACGGCGAGACGTATATCGGAACTGATGCGAAGCAGGCGTTCGCGCACTGGGACTTTGCCGTGCCGCCCGCGGGTGAATTGGCCGCGCTGACCCAGTTCTTCGACGTGGGGATTACGCAGGGCGACGCGGGTCTGCCTACGCACTCGCTGTCGACAGCGCTGATCGGCAAGGACGGCAAAGTGCGCGCCTGGTATCCCACCAACGAGTGGACGCCGGCCGAGGTCCTGGCGGCGATCAAGAATGCGGCCGCAGCATGAACTGTGCGCAGCATGTACTGAGCGCAGCAGCGGACTGACAGGCCGCTCTGCGACTGAGCTGCCTTGACACAGCGCTTGCAACCTTCATCCGCAAGCGGTAGCAATTAGAGTTGCAAGCAGTGGCGCAAAAGCCCGCATCCCCGCTGCATACAGAATCGTTCCGGGCCCAAAAGGAGATCCGCACTATGGCAAAGTTAAGCATTGGTTTCGGAGTGGTACTGATTCTGCTTGGCATTTGGGGATTCGTGGCCACGGGGAGTACGCATCATACCTCGCTGATTCCAACCTGGTTCGGGCTTGCGCTGGCAGTCTCCGGCTTGCTGGCGCGCAGTGAAGACGAGAAGCGGCGAATGCTGTGGATGCACGTCGCGGTGACGGTGGGGCTGGTGGGATTTCTGGGAGCCGGGTTCCGCGCGATCAGCGAAGTGGTGAAGGCGCACGGCGCGCCGCTGGCCCATCCGGTTGCGGTCGAGGACCAGGCAGCGATGGCGGCGATCTGCCTGGTCTTCGTGCTGCTCTGCGTGCGTTCGTTCATCGCGGTGCGCCGGTCGCGCAAGCTGGCTGCGTAGAGATTCCGCACAGTTGGGATTGATCGTTGAGGTTGACCGATCGAGTGCCGCGCAGGCGCTATCTTGTTTTTATTGCCGCGCACCATTTTCCCGCTATTTTTCCGCGTTTTTCTCCGCGACGGCAGCCCGCAGATCGCGGATTGCAGATCGCATGTGCTCCCGCACCGTATCGTCTCCCTCGACCTGCAGTGCGCGGCCAAGCGCATCGACCGCGCCGGTTGCGCGCAGCAACCGCAGCGCCTCTACCGCCGCAATGCGCACCGTTGGGTCACGGTCCGCCAGCGCAAGGACGGCCAGGGCTTGCGCCCGATCGCCCTGCCCTCGATAGATCACCGCGGCCTGTAGCGCCAGGACGCGTATGCTTGCGTCCTGCTCGGCCTGCTCAATCTGCTCCACCGCGGAGAAGCAAGTTGGCAGCTCCTTATTGGAGACGTAGCGCGCGGCATCCAGTCGCGTCGTCGAAGGCACATTCAGGTTCTGACAGAGCCGCTGCAACCGGTCGAGAGCGCGGTTCGAGCCAAGCCAGGTCGCCGCTCCCGCCAGATTCACCTGCACCTGGGGATCTGGTTCAGCATCCAGCGCGTCAAGAATCGCGGTCAGCGCCGGATGGTCGTCCATGGCCGCCAGTTGCGCCGCCGCCAGGCTTCGCACCTCGCCGTCCGGGGCCGCGAGCGCGGCAATCAATGCCGACTCGGTGAGATCGATGTGGTGCCGTGCCAGCCCATCCGCGAACGTCTCTACCGTCGGCGTCGGCGTTCCCGCCAGCCAGCGAGGCGCCAGCGGAGCCACCTGCGCCCGTGCAGCCGCACTCGCCGCTGTCAGCAGCGCACCAGCGATCGACAGAAGAAACAATCCACGCGCGTTTCCCGCCATACTCTTTGTCAACAAGGTCTTCACCTGCCTATCTTCCTTCAGACGCACGGCTTCCCAATATGTATGCTACTGAACCGCTTTCTGTTGCTGAATCGCTCCATCTTATCGCAGGCTCCGCCAGTCGCGCCGCGGATCGGGGTACACTAACTCAATATGGCTTCGTCGTTTGGAACATCCGGCATGGGGGGTGGGATGGGTGGTGGGATGCCTTCGGGAGACCGGCCGAGCCGGGGAACTGGGCGCGCGCTGACAGCCGACCTGACCGCCAAGCGGCCCAAGCCAAAGCTGAAAAAAGTGCTTCCCGAGGTTTGGAAGCTGATCAAGCCGCGGCGAGTGCTGCTGAGCTTCAGCCTGCTGCTGATGGTCATCAACACGCTGTGCAGCTTTGTGCTGCCGAAGTCAGTGCGGCCGCTGATCGATGATGTGATGGTAGGGGGACATACCAATCTGCTGCCGTGGCTGACCGCGCGAGTGGTGATAGCCACAGTGGTGCAGGGAATCACGTCATACGCTCTGTTTCAACTGCTCTCGAAGGGCGGGCAGCAGTTGATCAGCGAACTGCGCATGAAGGTGCAGGAGCATATTGGGCGGTTGCCGGTGGCCTTCTACGACGAAAACCGGACCGGCACGCTGGTGGCGCGCATCATGACGGATGTGGAGGGCGTGCGTAACCTGGTGGGCACGGGGCTGGTGCAGTTTGTGGGCGGGATACTGTCTGCGGTGGTGGCGTTCTACTACCTGATCCACCTGAATATGCTGATGACGCTGCTGACGGTGGGCATTCTGGTGGTTTTTGGACTGATTCTGCAGCGGGCATTCAGTACCATCCGGCCGATCTTCCGCGAGCGCGCGAAGCTGAACGCCGAGGTGACGGGGCGGCTGACGGAATCGCTGGGCGGCATACGCGTGGTGAAGGGCTATCACGCGGAGGCGAGCGAGGCGCGCGTGTTCGGCGGAGGCGTGAAGCGGCTGCTGGACAATGTGTTCCGCTCGCTGACGGCGCAGTCTGTGATGACGCTTTCCTCGACGCTTGTGCTGGGGGTGGTGGGCGGATTGGTGATGTACCTGGGGGCGCACGAACACGCAGTCGGGAAGCTGACCATCGGCGGATATACGCAGTTCATCCTGCTGCTGGCATTCCTGGTGGCGCCGATTGCGCAACTGGTGGCCATCGGCACACAACTGACAGAAGCGTTTGCGGGACTGGACCGGACGACCGAGATTCTGAGTGAGCAGGCGGAGGACAGCGAGCCGCGACGGGTGAATGTGGTGGAACCGATTCGCGGCGATGTTGCGTTTGACCGCGTGGTGTTTGCATATGAGCCGGGCAAGCCGGTGCTGCACGGCATCAGCTTCGAGTCGAAGCCGGGAACGGTGACCGCGCTGGTGGGGTCGTCAGGCTCGGGCAAGTCGACGGTCATCAGCCTGATCTGCGGCTTCCACACGGCAACAACGGGGCAGATTTTGATCGACGGCGTGGATCTGTCGACGATCCGCCTGAGCAGCTACCGCGAACAGCTCGGCGTGGTGCTGCAGGAGACATTCCTCTTCGACGGCACCATTCGCGAGAATGTGCTGTTCTCGCGCCCGTCAGCGACACAGGAACAGTGGATGGAGGCCTGCCGCATCGCGCGCGTCGATGAGTTTGTCGAGAAGTTTCCCGCGGCCTACGAGACCATCGTCGGCGAGCGCGGAGTGAAGCTCTCCGGCGGCCAGCGGCAGCGCATCTCGATTGCGCGCGCGATCCTAGCCGACCCGCGGATTCTGATCCTCGACGAGGCGACCAGCTCGCTCGACTCCGAGTCCGAGGCGATGATCCAGAGCGGCTTGCAGCACCTGATGCAGGGGCGCACCACCTTCGTCATCGCGCACCGGCTGTCGACGATCCGCCGCGCCGACCAGATCCTGGTGATTGAGGGAGGCCTGATCGTCGAACGCGGCACGCATGAGTCGCTCTACCGCCTGGGCGGCCGCTACTACGACCTCTACACCCGCCAGCACGGCCTGGAGATGAACCTCTTTCTGGCACCCGGCGAGGGCGACAAGGTGGAGGAAGAAGAAGAGGAACAAGAAGCCGAGACGGAATGAGCCAGTCATGTACACTG
>PLOT01000043.1 GCA_003142215.1 Granulicella sp.
CATCTAACCGGACACCAGTGTTCGCCGATAAGTACCAAGAAGATATTGTCGAAGCGTACAACTATGTGATCCTGGTGAAAAGGACGCTAAAAGTTATTTCGGAAGCGTCCTATCTAGCTTCCGTAGAAATTCAGGAAGTTGAGCCAAGACCAATTCTGGCCATTGCCGGATACGACCAGGATATTATTGACGCGAAAAAGAAGAAAATCATAGATAACTTGGATACATCGAACCTTTCCGGGCTATATTTCTTCGGCACTGACGTCGATCTAAACTTGAAATCTGGCAAGAACAAGGACATCTTTATTTGAAAGTTGCGCTTTTCTAAGGTGTAGATCAAAAATCACAGGAGGGGAATAATGAGTACGTGCAAGTATTGCAATTCAACGAGCTACGGGTCAGGGTGTTCTAACAGTCCACATAAACATCACGAGCACAATGAGGATGAAAAGAAGTGTGTATATTGCGGATCGAGCAGTTATGGCAGCGGCTGTTCCAATAGCCCCTCCAAAAAGCATAAGCATGGGAGCGGGGCAAACAAGTGCAGATGGTGCGGTTCAACGAGCACCGGCAGTGGATGTAGCAATAATCCCGACCGCGTCCACGAAAAGTGATCGGCGACCATCTACAAAGAAGGCAATCCGGTAGCCCGAGTCATGCTCTGGATCGTGAAGGAGTATTTGAGATGAAGAGATGCGTTCAACAACCTGAACATCGGGTAGGTATCTTTTGGCTCGTCGGCACGCGCCTCATCATCGACACAACGGCCATCTCCGAAGCTGGCAAGTATGGCGACTTTGCCATTCACGAGGGCGACCACGTGACGCACTGGGCTGAGCTTGAAAAACGCGGCGAGATACCTCGCGACACGGATTACGAAGAGCCCCCACGTGGGCGGGTCAACTTCAATACGACGACCCAGCAGTTCACGCTGTTCGCAGATGCGTGCATCCTTCAGAAGAAGAGTGTGGTGAAGAAATTGCTGCGGATGATGCATCTGTCGGAAGATACCGCACTATCAACGGATGAGCATTATCGGTGCTACCGTTGTCTCGCGGGAAAGCGATAGTAGGACTTGCTCAGATGGAATGTGTACGCATGAACCTTGCGAAAATTGAGTTGATCCATCGCGTCCGTGGTCATTTCAAACTGACACGCTACTTCGCGGCGGAGGCCATTTGGAGTTGGTACTCGGCGTAGGGGCCTTTGAAGTCTTCGATGCGGAAGGCGGATGGGCCGCCGTCGAAGTGCCAGATGCGGGTGGCGACCTCGTCGATGAGGTCGAGGTCGTGGGTGACGAGGAGGACTGTGCCTTCATATTTTTGCAGCGCGAGGTTGAGGGCGTTGATGGCTTCGAGGTCGAGATGGTTGGAGGGCTCGTCGAGGACGAGGACGTTGGGCTTTTGCAGCATGAGCTTGCAGAAGAGCAGGCGGGCGGATTCGCCGCCGGAGAGCGCGTCGGTCATCTTCATGCCCTCCTCGCCGCGGAAGAGCATCTGGCCGAGGATGCCGCGGATGTCCTCCTTGGTGGCGTTCTCGTCGAACTGGTGCAGCCAGTCGTTGACGGTGCTTCCCATCTGGATGGAGGACATGAAGTCCTGCGCGAAGTAGCCGATCTGGGCTGCGTGTCCCCACTTGACGGTGCCCGAGTCGATGGAGACGTCGGACTCGTCGACGCCGGGGGCGTTGGCGAGCAGGGCCTTGAGGAGGGTGGATTTGCCCTGGCCGTTGCGGCCCACGAGGGCGATCTTGTCGCCCCTCATGCAGGAGGCGGAGAAATTTTCGATGACTTGCAACGGCGGGCCGTCCTGCTGCGTGTAGGCCTTGGAGACATCCTCGATCTCCAGGATGTGCTTGCCGGAGGGACGCGCCTGCTCGAAGCGGATGTAGGGGCGCTGGATGTTGGAGCGGGCCAGCTCGGTGACGGCGAGGCGATCGACCTCTTTCTTGCGCGAGGTGACCTGGCTGGAGCGCGTGCCGCCAGAGAAGCGGGCGATGAAGTCGTTGAGCTGGGCGATTTTTTTCTCGCGCTGCTCGTTCTGGCTCTCGACGCGGGAGCGGATGGCGGTCTTCTGCTCGACCATGTCGTCGTAACCGCCGTTGTAGAGGATGATGGTCTCGTAGTCGATGTCGGCGATGTGGGTGCAGATGGAGTTGAGGAAGTGGCGGTCGTGGGAGATGGTGATGAGGGTGCCGTTGTAGCGGACGAGAAAGTCCTGCAGCCAGAGGATGGAGTCGAGGTCGAGGTAGTTGGTGGGCTCGTCGAGCAGCAGGGCCTGAGGCTCGCCGAAGAGGGCCTGGGCGAGCAGGACGCGGACCTTCTGGCCGCCCTGGATCTCGGACATCTTGCGGTCGTGCAGCGCGTCGGGGATGTCGAGGCCCTGGAGGAGGATGGCGGCGTTGGCCTCGGCCTCGTAGCCGTCCTCTTCGCCGACGATGCCCTCGAGCTCGCCGAGACGGCTGCCGTCGGCGTCGGTCATCTCGTGCTTGGCGTAGATGTGCTCGCGCTCTTCGAGGGCGGCCCAGAGGGGCTTGTTGCCCATGATGACCGTGTCGATGACGCGGTAGGCGTCGAAGGCGAACTGGTCCTGGGAGAGGACGCCGAGCTTGCGGGGACGGACGATGTCGCCCTTCTGCGGGTCGATCTCGCCGGTGAGGACCTTCATGAAGGTGGACTTTCCCGAGCCGTTGGGGCCGGTGAGGCCGTAGCGGCGGCCGGTGGTGAAGGCGACCGAGACATCTTCGAAGAGGAGCTTCGCGCCGTAGCGCATGGTGACATTGGAGACTGAGATCATGATATTTCTTCTATTTTACAGGCTTCGGCGTTATACCATCGGTTTGTGATCGAAGTTCGCGAATATACCGATCAGTCCGGTCGCAATCCCTTTGACCGATGGTTCGAGAAGCTCAACGAGGTGGCTCAAGCTCGCATTACCACAGCGATCTCAAGAGTTCGAAGCGGAAATCTCTCCGCGGCAAAGTCGGTTGGCGCAGGCGTCTCAGAGTTGAGACTCGACTTTGGTCCTGGATATAGAATTTATTTTGGTAGAGATGGAAACACTCTCGTAATTCTGCTAGGTGGTGGCACAAAGAAGCGTCAACCGGCAGACATCGAATCAGCGCAGGCGATATGGCGGGAGTACAAGAAAGAGAAACGGGAGGACTAATGCCAATTACCAAGAAATTCAGCGACACAGTTGCGACACGACTCCGTGAAAGTCCAACTTTTTGCCGCGCATTGTTGCGTGAAGCCGTAGGCTGTCTGGTAAACGGAGACGTAGATACAGGCAAAATTGTGTTGCGCGACTACATCAATGGAACGATCGGATTCGCCGAACTTGGCAAAGCGCTCGGTCACTCTCCTGCGGTCCTTATCCGAATGCTTGAACCAAAAGGCAATCCGCCGCTGCGCAAATTTCTCGAAGTCACAACCTACCTGCAGAAGATGAACGGCAATTTTTTCGAGGTGGTGGACAAAAAGGCAGCCTGACGATCCCATGGCACCGCGATACGAGTCCCTCTTTCGACTGTCCGATCAATGCTATGGACACGAACGCCAGCGAGATAGAGAGGGCTGGGCGAAAGCAGAACAGCTCCGTTGTGCGGCTGGTTGGCGCGCGGAACGGAGCTGCGATCAGTTCGGAGGATCGGACGTTTCCGCTCGTGATTCAATTGGCGAGGATATTCAAAGACGCCCAGTGCGCAAGATCCTTCACATAGGCGCGATCCATCTCGTACGCGCACTGCATGCTATCCGCGGCGAATAACTCGGTGCCGTTATCCCAGCTAGAGGCGAGCCGACAGAAGTTATCGCGATAGGAGCGCCAAGAAGCGTCTGTCTTGTTGAAGGAATCAAGGACGCTGGGATACGAGCCGCGTGCTTCCGGCGGCACGTCAGAGTCGGTGGCCATACTGCGCATGGCTTTTACGAAGGTTTCGAGATGGGGATTGAGGAAGTCGAGTTCCTTGCTCATGCACTCTTCGTAGCCCACGGTGGTATCGGCGTCCTTTCCTGAACATGGTTTATCGGGATGGGAAAACACCACCGCGTACTCCCGCTTTGCGTCGGCAATACTTGAGTGTGTGCCCGGCGCCTGAGCTGCCACTGTGCCGAACATAACGAATACTCCGCAGATGCCAAGAATTCTCAGTCGCTTCATCAGACCCTCCGGTTAAATTGCAAATCCCCACAAATTATATGGGGATTTGCAGATGTGCAGTGTACCGGATTTGGCCAGAGGTAGTCCTTATTGGCCGCGGCGGGTTGGGCCGGAGCGGCTTGCTCCGGGGCGCGAGCTGGCGATGCGGCCGGGAACGTTGCGTCCCCGTGAGGCACCGCCACTGCCGCCGGGACGGCTGCGGAAGCCATTTGCACTGTGGCCTTTGTATGGGCTGGTGCCGATGTTCCTGGCCTGGGTTTGGGCGGAGACGTCGCCCGACTTCCAGGATCGGGTCTCCAGCGCGAGCAGGCTGCCCGCGTTGGAGGAGAGATCGAGGGGCTTGTTGCGCTCCTCCTTCTCCAGTCCCTTATCGGCCTCGCGCCAGAGGAACGTTACCTTGAGCTCGCGCTCCATGCGGCGTGCGTCGGAGCGCTCCTGGGGCATGACGAAGGTGGTGGCGACGCCGGTTGCGCCGGCGCGACCGGTGCGCCCGACGCGGTGGACGAAGTCGTCGGAGCCGTTGGGCAGGTCGTAGTTGACGACGTGCGCGATGTCCTGCACGTCGATGCCGCGCGCCGCAACATCGGTGGCAACCAGGATGCGGTGCTTGCCGGTGGAGAAGCCCTTGAGCGCGGCGGTGCGCTGCGACTGCGATCGGTCGCCATGGATGACGTCGACATCGTGGCCCAGCCGTTCGAGTTTTTTGGAGATGCGGTCCGCGCCGTGCTTGGTGCGGGAGAAGACGAGGAACGTGCCGGTCTCTTCCTTGAGCATCTGGTCGAGCAGGCCGAGCTTCTGGTCCTGCATGACGGTGCATGCGCGCAGTTCGACCTGGTCGCATGGATGCGAGGTCATGCCGATCTCGATGCGCACGGGATTGCGGACGTAATCACGGACGACCTCGCGCACGTTGGCGTCCAGCGTGGCGGAGTAGCACATGGTCTGGCGGGTGCGGGGAAGCGCTCCGACGATGCGGCGGATGGCGGGCAGGAAGCCCATGTCCAACATGCGGTCGACTTCGTCGAGCACGAGCATTTCAACGGCGCCGATGTTGATTGCGCGGCGGCGGAGGAAGTCTTCCAGACGGCCGGGCGTTGCGACGACGAGTCGCGGACCGCG
>PLOT01000201.1 GCA_003142215.1 Granulicella sp.
CTGCGCAGGTAGTTCTTGACGACCTGCTCCTTGGTGTTGAGCTGGGTGGCGATGAGCTTGTTCTTGCATCCCTGGACGATGAGGGCGACGATCTGGATCTCCTTGGGGGTGAGGCGGTCGCGGACGCGGGCACCGACCGAGTCCTGGGCCAGGATGGAGGTGACGTTGGAGTGCTGGAAGGAGTGCTGTCCCGTGGCGACGCGGCGGATGCAGTCCAGCAGGCCGGGGCCGGGAACATTGCGATAGAGCACTCCATCGAGTGCGCGGGCGAGGTCGTCTGAGACCTCCGAGCCGTTTTCGGCGATGTAGATGGCGCGGATGCCGGCCGCGCGGGCGTGGGCGACGACGGCGTTGGCGTCCAGTTGCATGCTGGAGGAGAAGAGAAGGATGGCGCCTCGCCAGGTATCGATGGCGTTGGAGAGGCGGGAGATGTCTTCACATTGGGCCACGATGCGCATGTCTTCTTCCAGGGCGATGACGCGGGCCGCGCCTGCGCGGAAGATCGCCTGGTTGTCGGCAAGGATGATTCGGTTCATCGCGTGCGCCTCCTGAGTCAGCTATCTGCTGCCAAACCTTTCATCGGCGATATCAGACGGCGGGAGGGAGATGTCTACATATCGTACAGAGGCCGGATTCCGGTCCGGGCCCCAAACGGATTCAAGGCTAGAGCATAACTCAATCTCAAGGGGAGTGTTGCAGGTTGTGCGAGGCGGATTTTTCTGGACTGCTCCGGGCCGTGGAGAATCGAGTGGAAGCCGATCTGCTCGACGTTCGTCACCGGCCTGCTCAACCAGCGGATGCGCGTCCCCGCGTTGCGGTTGCCAATCGGCTTTGACGGCAGCCCATGGATTCCTGACCGAAACTAATTATTCCGCTGCATCGTCTTCTTATCTATATCTCTCTGACGCACGAACCCGGCCGGCACTTTGACAGGCACAATGCAGGTCTGTGCAGTGAGCTTTCCCCCTTGCAGTGAGCGTTGTCCCTCTCTCGCAGTGAGGTCTTCATCCCAGGAGCAGCGAATGGTCCTTCGGTCCGGCATACGATTCAGACTTCCCGCCAAATTTATACTCACAGCCCTTGTTCCCATACTGGCATTTGCTCCGCTGGCCGCGCTGTCTCTATACGCGACGAATCTCGCCGCGCAGATGCAGCGCGACAACAAGCCGTCCGAGACGGGGGAGATGCCGCCGAAGAGCTGGATCGACAAGGACACTGGGCACCGCGTGTGGCGCGTATCGGATGAGCCCAACTCCGGCGCGTTCTACTTCAACGTGAATGCGTTCACGCCGGACCACAAGCAGATGGTGTACAACTCGCCGGACGGCATTCGCGTGCTCGACCTGGCGACGATGACGACCCGGATGGTGGTGCCGAACCCGGTTGCGCCTGCTCCCGCGGCAACTGCAGATGCCACGGATGCAGCGGCGGGCGGCCAGGCAGGGCAGGGCGCGCGAGGCGGCCGCGGCGGATTCGGCGGCGGGTCGCGCGCCATTGTTGTGGGGCACAAGACCGACAGCGTCTTCTTCACGCGCACGGACCCGGTGACGCGAAGCAATGCGGTGTACAAGGCAGACACCAACACCGGCGTGGTGACCAAGCTGATCGACCTGCCGCCGCGGGTGAGCATCTCCAGCGTGAATGCGGATGAGACGCTGGGCGCGGGGACGTATAACGCAGCGGACTGTCCGGGTGGCAACCCGAATGCGCCACACGCATTTCTTGCCGCGCCGGCAGGAAGATTCGGCAGAGGAGTTGGAGCGGGTGGAACGGGGCTGCAGGCTGCACCGGCGGCTTCGTCTGCCGGTGCGCCCGCTGCCGCGAATCCCGCTGCCGCGAATCCAGTCGTAGTGAGTCCGGCGGAGGCGAATCCCACGCTGGGTGGGGCCAACGTGCAGTCGGACGACAAGGGCGCGATGATGGAGCGCCGGCTGGCATCGCGCACTCCGGTGGTGTTCTTCACCATTCGCTTGAAGCCGGGCCCGAACGGCGAGAAGGCTGGAACCATCAAAGTGCTCTTCCACTCGACCGATTGGATCGGCCATTTGCTCTTCTCCCCGACCGATCCCAACCTCATCATGTACTGTCACGAGGGCATGTGGCAGAAGGTGGACCGCATCTGGCTGATCCACACCGACGGCACCCATAACACGCTCATCCACAAGCGCACCATGGCGATGGAGATCGCGGGGCACGAGTTCTGGGGGCTGGACGGCAAGACCATCTGGTACGACTGGCAGTATCCCAAGGGCGAGGACTTCTTCGTCGCCAGCTACAACCTGGAGACGCACAAGCGGGTGGCGTATCACCTGCAGCGCAACGAGTGGTCGATCCACTTCAACCTGACGCAGGACCTCGACCTCTTCTGCGGCGACGGCGGCGACTCCGGCCAGGTGGCCGCGGCGCCGGACGGCGAGTGGATCGAGCTGTTCCGGCCACAGATGATCGGCGGTACCGAGGGCGCGCTCAATGGGTCCAACTACTTCCAGCCACGCGTCTTCCACTCCGAGCACATGGTCAACATGGCGCACCAGAACTATCGCGCCGAACCGAACCCGCGCTTCTCGCCGGACAAGAAGTACGTCTTCTTCACCAGCAATATGTTTGGGCGCAGCTACGTCTTCGCGGCGGAGGTTGCCAGGGCTGCCGACCAGACAGGCGCGGTGTCCACGCCGGAGCTGGCCACGAAGTTCAACCCCATTATGCCGACGCCAACCACGACGCAGAAGTGACGCCAGCAAGGCCTTACTGCGCATAGTATGGATACGGATTCCCCAGCCCTCGATTCCAGAGGGCTGGGAAATTGCAATGACACGAACTGCTCGACTCAGAACCACCCCGTGAGGTTTTCATGCGCCGCCTTTCTCTTCTTCTTGCCGCTCTGGCCGCCCTTCCGCTCTCTCTTCACGCCGCGCCCGCCGCCGCACAGGCCGCTGCTGCTGCCGCCATCGGCGCAATCACCACCACTACGCCCGCTTCGCAGAAGCCGCGCGTGATTCAGCAGTTCACCACGGGCTGGCGATTTTTGCAGGCCGATGCCGCGGGCGCGGAGAAGCCAGGCTTTGACGACTCGGCGTGGAAGAGCGTGACGCTGCCACACGACTGGTCCATCGCCGGCCCGGTGAAGGAAGACGCGCCATCGAAGGGCGCGGGCGCGTTTATGCCGACCGGCATCGGATGGTACCGCAAGACATTCACTGTCCCCGCAGCGGATGCGAAGCCGACAGCGGCGCGGCGGACATTTGTCGTCTTCGACGGCGTGATGGCCAACAGCGATGTCTATCTGAATGGCGAGTTGCTGGGCCACAGGCCATACGGCTATGTGAGTTTTGAATACGAGCTGACGCCGCATCTGCAAGCGGGCAAGAACGTGATCGCGGTGAAGGTTGACGATTCGCAGCAGCCTGCATCGCGGTGGTATCCCGGCGCGGGGATCAACCGCCAGGTCCGGCTCATCACTACGGGCGACGCGCACATTGTTCCGTGGGGGACGTTCGTCACCACTCCCTCGGTGATGGCTGACTCGGCGACGATCCACGTTCGCAGCACGGTGACAAATGAATCCGCCACGGATGCGAAGCTCTCGCTGAGGGTGCGGCTGACAGCGCCGAACGGCAGCGCCATCAAGACAACGAAACCAATCGCCTCCGAAGCCACGGATGTCGCAGCCGGAGCCACTGCCGACCTGAACGCGGAGACCAGCATCTCTAATCCTGACCGCTGGGACATTGGCCACGGCGCACTGTATACCGTTCACGCAACGCTGCTGCGCAACGGCAAAGCGGTCGACGAGGAGGACGTTCCCTTCGGCATTCGCGAGTTCCACTTCGATGCCAACCAGGGCTTCTTTCTGAATGGAGTACACCACAAAGTCCTGGGCGTGGCCCTGCACACCGACGGCGGCGCGGTGGGAACGGCGGTTCCGCTGGCGGTGTGGGAGCGGCGGCTGACNNGACTGCTGGACGGTGGCCAAGAATCCGTACGACTACCACCTCTACTTCAAGGAGTGGAACATCCGCGACACCACCGACACGGTGATGCGCGACCGCAATCATCCCAGCATCATTCTATGGTCGGCGGGCAACGAGATCCACGACACACCGAAGCCGGAGGTTGCGATTCCGATTCTGAAGGCGCTGGTCGAGACCTTCCACCAGAACGATCCGACACGGCCCGTGACCCAGGCGCTGTTCCGTCCCAACGCGAGCCACGATTACGAGGACGGCCTGGCCGACCTGCTCGACGTGGTGGGGCAGAACTACCGCGAACCCGAGATCCTGGCGGCCCATGCGCAGAAGCCGACGCGCAAGATCATTGGCACGGAGAACGGCCACGAACGCGGGAATTGGACGCCGCTGCGCGACCACCCCGAGTACGCCGGACAGTTTCTGTGGAGCGGCATCGACTACCTGGGCGAGTCGCGCACCTGGCCGACGATCGGATCCGGCTCCGGCCTGCTGTTGACCACGGCGCTGCCTCACGGGCGCGCCTTCGAGCGCCAGAGCTGGTGGTCCACCACTCCGATGGTGGCCATGGTGCGGCGCACAGCCTCCGTCCGCCCCGCGCCCATCGATCCCGGCTACGCGAACGCAACCAGCACGGACCAGTCTGCGGCTCCCGCAACTCCGCGCGCAGCCGCGCCGCGCACAGCCGGTGTTCGCCCAGCCGGTGCAGGCGCAGGCGCGCCTCCGGCGGCCGATCCCTCGGTGCGCTTCTCCGAGCCGCTGCTCAACGATTGGACCCCGAAGGACCTCACGCCGCACATAGAGAACGTCGAGGTCTACACCAACGCAGAGGAGGTCGAACTCTTCCTGAATGGCAAGTCGCTGGGCACGGAGAAGCTGCACGCCGATGCCAGCCCCATCTCATTCAAGGTGCCGTTCGAGCCGGGAACGCTGAAGGCGGTGGCGCGCAGCGGCAGCACGATCGTTGCCACCGACGAGCTGAAGACGGCGGGCAAACCGGCGCGCATCGTCTTTACCGCCGACTCGCCGGCCCGGCCGCTGACGCCCGACTGGAACGACGTTCGCTATGTGACGGCGACCCTGGTCGACAAGGACGGAACGCGGATTCCCGACTCGACGACGGTGGTTCGCTTCGCGGCCACGGGGCCAGCGTCGATCATCGCCGTGGACAACGGCAATATGATGGACCACGACCCGTACCAGGCGACCCAGCGCAAGCTGTACCTCGGCAACGCGCTTGCCCTGCTGCGCGCCACCGGCACGTCAGGCCAGATCAAGGTCACAGCCAGCGCGGACGGGGTTCCATCGGCGACACTTACGCTGACGGCTGCGCCGATCGACAAGGAAGACCCCGCGATTGCGAAGACCTCCGCGACGGGGCGCGGATTCTGATCGGGCGAAGTAGCAAACGATGGCCCCTCGTCTCCCGTCGAGATGCGGGGTCATCTTATGTGGGGGCGGCTTAATTTCTCGGAAATCCCGTCTTCCCGCGGTCGCCACCGGAGGGTGGTTACAGTTTGCCGAGCTTCCGCCGATAAAGCCATTTGTGCCGAATTTAGTGCCCGGGGCTTGATGCGATGAGGAGAATCAGCGACTGTCTGAAAGACTTTCTCTGTGAAGATGCAGGGCAGGATCTGATTGAATATGCCCTGGTTGCCGGGTTGATCGGCCTTGCAGCCGTGCTGGCGATGTCCGGGCTGTCCACCAAGATCGGAAACAGCTTCAACACGGTTGGAAGCCGTCTTACCAACGCGATCTAACTACTGAAATCCTACTGGGTGACGGCGGGCTTTGCCGTGGCGGCGGGGGTGACGCGGGGGTAGTAGCCGCTGCGCGTGCGCACGGAGAGTTTGCCGTAGCCCTTGTCCTTTGCCTCGACGCGGACCACGCGGTAGCCGCCGAGTTCGGGCGGCTTGGTGGAGTGGTAGGCGATGGTGTACTGGGTGCGGATGTCGTTGGCCACCTCTTTGGTGATGGCATCGACATCTTTCACGGACTTGGGGAAGTAGGCTGCACCGCCAGTCTGTTCGGAGAGCGTCTCCAGCACGCGGCGGGCGTGGCGCGACTCAGTTTTGTTGGTGTCGTCGCCGAAGAGAAGGCCGATGCAGTAGACGACGGGACCGTCGAAGTCCTGGATGCGGCGAATGGCCTGCTCGAGGGTGGCGCTGGATGCGTTGTCTTCGCCGTCGGTGACGATCAGGAGCACCTGCTTGGGGTGCTTGGCGTTCTTGGAGAGATAGTCGGCGGAGGCCACCACCGCGTCATAGATGGCGGTGCCGCCGGAGGACTTGATGTAGCTGAGGCCCTGCTGGAGCTTGTCGATGTTGTTGGTGAAGTCCTGGTCGATGAAGGCCTCCCAGGAGAAGTCGACGAGGAAGGCCTCGTCCTCGGGGTTGGAGAGCTTGACCAGGTCGAGCGAAGCCGCGTCGACGGCTACGCGCTTGTCGTACATGGAGCCGGAGCTGTCGATGAGGATGCCGAGCGAGACGGGCAGGTCCTCGTGGCGGAAGCCGGTGATGGTCTGCGGAACGTTGTCCTCGAAGACGTGGAAGGCGTCCTTGTCGAGGGTTTGCACGCTGTGGCCGGAGCCGTCGAGGACGGTGGCGTTGAGGCGGACCTCGTAGGCGTTTGCGCGCAGCGTGAACTGGCCGGTTGCGCCGCGCTGGATGGGGTTGAGGGGAGTGCCCTGCTGGCTGTCGGCGGGCTCGGGCGAAGTGACGGGCGAGGGCGCAACCTCGGGCGAAGACTGGGCCGGAGCAGCGGCAGGTTGCGCAGGCGCGGGCTGCTGGGCGCGGGCGATTGCTGCGCAGAGGATCAGCGACAGGAGCGCGGCGGCGGCGAATCCCTTGGGTACACCCGAAAGCATCTTTCTCCTACTGCGAAGGCGCATAGTATCCCTCGCGGAAGTGTACGGTAAGTGGCGGAAGGCCGGGCGGGGGCGCGAGCTTCACCTTGAGTTTACGCCAGCTTCCGTCGCGCTTCGTTTCGATGGGGCTGTAGCCCAGGACGTACTCGTCGCGCAGCTCGGCGGAGATGCGCGATGCGATGTCCGCGAGGTCGGCGGTATCGCTGCCGACGATGAAGAGACGTCCTCCGGTGCTCTCGCAGATCTGCTTGAGCAGTTCCGGGCCGAGCTGCTCCTCCGAGCTGGGTGCGTAGTTGTCGAAGATGCCGATGGAGTAGATTTGCACGCCACTTTCGCGCACCACGCGCTCCAGTTCGTTCTGGGTGTAGCGGCTGCGGTTGTCGCCTCCGTCGGAGATGATGAGCAGGGCCTTGCGGTCGTATTTGGCCTGGCGCAGGTGGTCCACGCCGAGGTAGACGGCGTCGATCAGCGCGGTGCGGTTTTCGGGCTTCAGCATGACCATGCGCGCCTCCACGTCGTCCACGTCGGAGGTGTAATCGACGATGACCGAGGGCCGGTCGTTGAAGCCGACGACGAAGAACTCGTCCTGCGGGTTGGAGGTGCGCAGGAACTCGGTGAGCGCCTTGCGCGCGCGGGTGAACTTGCTTGTCATGCTTCCACTCAGGTCCAAGACGACTCCGATGGTGATGGGCGCGTCCTGGCTGGAGAAGTAGCGGATGGTCTGGGGGACGTTGTCGTCGGTGACGCTGAAGTTCTCTTTTTCCAGGCCGGTGACGAGCCGGTTCATGGGGTCGGTGACGGAGGTGGGGACCTGGACGAGGTTGACGTCGACGCGCAGGCGGGCGTCGCGGTGCGAGGCGCCCTCGACGACGACACGGGTTCCGCCCTCGATCGCTGGCTTCTGGGATTCGGAATCCGACGCCTTTGGCGGTGCGGGCGCGGGCGTCTGGACGTTGCCCAGCGGGTTCTCCTGTGCGCGGCTGGGGACCGGAGATCCCAGGGCCAAGGCAGCCAGAGCGAGAGCCAGGGCCACGCGCGCCAGCCGTATACAGCCCACTCTCCCCGTGCTGCCCATTGAAAACCGCATGATCGACCTTGAAATACTTGCGCGACTTATATCATCTCGCAGTCCCTCTCGTCTTGTTAGACTCCGCATCGCAGTGCAGGGATGCAGCGGCGCTGGCGGTACTCCCAGAACAGGACGAATGCAGCGGCGGCAACATGTACCCCGTACAATCGATGGCAGAACATATTTATCAGGAGCGCAGAGACCCCGCATGGCCCGCATCTATCCGTTCCGCGCACTTCGCTACGATACCAGCCGCGTCCGGATGGAGGANNGTCACCCAGCCCTACGACAAAATCACCCCCGAGATGCAGCAGCGCTACTACGAGGCGAGTCCGTACAACCTGGTGCGCATCATTCTGGGCAAGCATGAGCCGGACGACACCGAGGCCGAGGAGTTTCTGCCCGCAGGCGAGGAGGCGCACAACGTCTACACGCGGGCGGCGGAGTGGCTGCGCGAGTGGCGCAAGGAGGGGATTCTGGCCGAGGAGGCCGAGCCCGCGCTCTACGGCTACTCGCAGAGCTACACCGTGCCGCACAGCGCCGCGGCCGGGAAACTAGCCGAGGTCCGCGAGCGGCGAGGGTTCATCGCGCTGGGGCATCTCTACGAGTATGCGGACAAGGTGGTCTACCGGCACGAGCAGACCTTCCCCAAGCACAAGAGCGACCGGCTGGCTCTGTTCAAGGCGACGCGGGCCTACTGCGAGCAGGTGTATATGCTGTACTCGGACCCGGCGTTTACCGCGGAGAAGCTGATCTTCGGATCGAGCAAGGACGGGAAGGACACTCGCCCGGCCGACCTGGCGATTACGGATGAGTACGGCGTGGTGCATCGCGTGTGGAAGCTGACCGACCCGGTGCTGATCAATCCGATTCTGACCGCGATGGCGGACAAGAAGCTGATCATTGCGGACGGCCACCATCGCTACGAGACCTCGGTGGCATACGCCAAGGAGCGGTCGGCGCAGTTGCGGCTGCCGCTGGGCGAGCCGCGCAACCCGGACGAGAAACTGGGCACGGGCCGCCTGCCTGTGCCGCCCTTTCCCGAGGCCGCGATGATGATGACGTTCGTGAATATGGACGCGCCGGGGATCACGATCCTGCCGACCCACCGCGTGGTCTTCGGGCTGGAGAATTTTTCGACCCAGAAGTTCCTGGCCAGCGCGCAGGAGTTTTTCACTGTGACGCAGCTCGATTCCGCCGACCTTGGTCCGCTCACCGGGTCCGCGGGTACGGCGTTTCTGGTGGTGACTCGCGATGGGAATCATCTGCTGCGAGCGAAGCCGGAGGCGGTCAAAGCCGCGCTGACAGGTGTTCCCGCACGGCAGGCGCAGCTCGACGTGGTGCAGTTGCACAGCATTCTGTTGGACCGGATTCTTGGTCTCTCGCAGGAGCGCATCACTCAGCTTGGCAACGTGCGCTTCATCCGCGAGGCGACCGAGGCGGTGGAACAGGTGAGGGCGGGCGAGGCCGACGTTGCCTTCCTCATCAAGCCGGTCACGCTCGACCAGTTGCGCGATGTCTCGCTCTCCGGCGATGTGATGCCGCAGAAATCGACGGACTTTTATCCCAAACTGCTGAGTGGGCTGGCAATCTATGCGCTGGATTGAGATGTCATTGCATGGCTGGATGGAGGAGGCACATCTCCATCGGTCGAATCTGGCTCATTGGATGACATGGTCTAAGAGTCTGTCTAAAAACTCGATCGTTATCGCGACGCGCAAAAGGCCCGGGGCTAAAGCCCCTTGATGATGCGAGGCTTACTCAGGGGGCTGAAGCCCCCTGCTCCCTCCGATAGGCAAGAACTTGAATCTCTCGCAGCATGTAAGCAGTTTTTAGACAGGTTCTAAGATTGATTTGAAGATGAACAGTTGATCCCTTCTCGCAAGTTCGCCGCCGTTCTGCTTGCCATCTTGGCGGGCGCGGCTGCTGCTGCGTTCTACCTCCGGGCGCAGCCGCAGGGGCAGAACGCGAATCCCACGCAGGCGCAGACCTCTGCCGCATTGCAGATGAACCGCAATCTGGTGGTGCTGGACCCGGCGCACGGCGGGCCGGATACGGGAGCCACGCTGGGCGACAAGATATTCGAGAAGGACGTGACCCTGGCGATTGCGGCGCGGATGCGCGCCACGCTGACGGCTGCCGGGTTCACCGTGGTCTCGACGCGGGACGTGGGATCAGACACTGCGCTGACCGGTGACCAGCGCGCGGATATCGCCAACCGAGCGCACGCGCTGGCCTGCATTGTGATTCATGCCACGGCCAGCGGATCGGGCGTGCATCTCTACACCTCGGCGTTGCCGCCGCCGCAGGAGGATTCGAGCGCAAATCTTCCGCTTATCCCGCGCGTTGCATTCGTTCCGGTGCCGTGGGAGCAGGCGCAGGCCGCCTCCGTCAGTCAGAGCCTGCGTCTTGCCGGCGAGCTGAGCGCGGCGCTGGGCAACGCGAATCTTCCGCTGCTGGCTGGACGTGAGCCGGTGCGGCCATTGGACAATTTGCAGTGTCCGGCGGTGGCGCTCGAGCTGGCCCCGCTGCCGATTGCAGGCAGCGACGCGACGCCGGTGACGGATGGGGACTACCAGCAGCGGGCCGCCGCCACGCTGACTGCGGCGTTGCAGGCTTGGCACAACGATGTGGACCCATCGGCTTCCAATTCAGCGGCAACGGGTGCAGCCGATTCTGCTGCCGCGGCACAGGCAGCGGCACAGTCCGCGCGTGCGTCGGCCGAGGCTGCGGGGCGTGCGGCGGCCAGGCTCGCGGCGGCCAAAGCCCATGCGCCGCTCGGCGTTCCGGCGGGCAGTCCAGCGGCCAGTCAAGCGGGCAGTCAGTCCGGCAGTAGTGGACAGGCGAACAAGGACAAGGCGAACAGCGCTGGCAAGACCTCCCCGGCGAGTACCTCCAACGGGTCAGAGGCCAACGCGTCGCAGACACTGGGGAGCCAATGATACCCCGCTACCAGCGCGTTCTCTTCTGGAGCCTGAGCGGCGCGATCCTTGTGATGGCGCTGGTGCTGCTGCGCGGCTGCGAGCAGACGCGCGAGAAGTTGACCCGGCATCGCGATGAGACGCCGCTGGCCGCGCCCGTGGCCACGCCCAGCGAGACGGTCCACCTGGCGCTGGCCAACGACGCCACCGGTTCGATCACTCTGGTGGATCGCGACGTTGCGCTGCCGGTGGAGACAACAGCCCGCGCGCATGCACTGCTGACGCGGCTGATCGCCGAGTATTCCTACAAAGGCTCCGCCCATCCGCTGGAGAGCGGCCCGGCGGTGGACGATGTCTTTCTGCTCGACCTGCCGCTGCGCCCGCCGGTCGCGCCCGGCGGCAAACCGGCGGAGGCAGAGAAACCGGCGGCGGGAAAGAACGCGGCGGCGCGCAAGGACCACTCCGTGGTTCCGGGGTGGAGCTCGCCAGACGGCCCACCATCAAACGCCGGCCAGAACCCCGGGCCGCGCACTCCCGGCGGCAAGCTGGCGGTGGTGAATCTGCACGGCAGCTTCGCAGACCACCACCCCTCGGGCATCGAGGCGGAGACGCTGACCATCGACTCGATCCTGGGCACGCTCTACGCAAACTTTCCGAGCATCGAGCAGGTGCGTTTCCTGGTGGACGGCCAGCCGCGCGAGACGCTGAACGGGCACGCCGACCTGATGCGCACATACGACGTGGTCGATACCGCGACCGGGTCCGCACAGCCGGCCACAGAGGAGAACCGCTGATGGGCGCGAAGAGTTTGACCATTGGCGTCTTCGACTCCGGATTCGGCGGGCTGACTGTGCTGCGCGAACTGCTGCCTCTGGTCGGCGATGCGCACTGCGTTTATCTGGGCGATACGGCGCGGCTGCCCTATGGATCGAAGTCGCGGGAGACGATCGTGCGCTATGCGCTCTCCAGCGCGCGCTTTCTACAGCGGCAGGGCGCGGAGCTGCTTGTTGTCGCGTGCAATACCGCGACGGCGCTGGCGCTGGATGAACTGCGCGCAGCACTGACCATCCCGGTGGTCGGAGTCATCGAGCCGGGAGCCGAGGCCGCGGCAGACGCGTGCAGGGAACAGGGAACAACGCCCGGCGTGCTGGTGCTGGCTACGCAGGCGACCATCGAATCGCACGCTTATGCGCGCGCCTGCGCGGCGCTCGGCCTCGAAGCCACCGAGAAGGCATGCCCGCTGCTTGTGCCGCTGGTCGAAGAGGGATGGATTGGCGAGGATGGCGATACGGCACGAGCTTCGGTGACCGCGCAGGTGCTGCGCATCTACCTCGGCGAGGCGCTGCGGGACGCGCCCGAGAGCCGTGCGCTGCTGCTTGGCTGCACGCATTACCCGCTGCTGCGGACAGAGATCGAACGCACGCTGGCGGAGCTTGGCCGTCCGCTGCGCGTCATCGACTCGGCGCAGGCGACGGCGCGTGTGGTAGCGCGGATTTTGTCGGAGAATGGCGGAGCGCACGGAGCTTCGACGGGCATTGGCGAGGCCACCTGCGAGTTCTTCGCCACCGACTCCGTGCGGAAGTTCGAGCGGCTCGGCTCGCGTTTTCTGGGTCGTCCCGTCGGCGAGGTTCAACTCGTCGATCTGGGCGGGTAAGCAANNACTCGTCGATCTGGGCGGGTAAGACGAAGAACAGTTGTGAGTTGTAAGTTGTAAGTCGGGAGTTCTAGATTTTCGCTTGCATCATCGCTTGCCCATCGAGCCTCTAATAGACCGATGCCATACCTGTTGAAGACCGAGCCGGGGAAATATTCCTTCGACGATCTGGTGCGCGATGGCGAGACCGTCTGGGACGGCATCGCCAACAACCAGGCGCTGATGACGCTGCGCCAGATGAAGAAGGGCGAGCGCTGTGTGATCTACCACTCGAACGTGGGCAAGGCCGCGGTAGGAACGGCGAAGGTGGTCTCGGTGGACGCGAGCGACGCCCGCAATCCCATTGTGCGCATCAAAGCAGGGAAGCGGTTGCAGCGCGAGAGGCCACTGGCCGAGATTCGCGCGGGGGGAGTCTTTCAGGGGTCGGTGATGTTTCGCCAGTTTCGGCTCTCCGTAGTCCCGCTGACCGAAGAGCAGTACGACTGGCTGACGCGTGGCTAGAGCGTCGCGTGGACGCAGGAACGGGCCGCCGCTGCTATCCTATTGATTGGAATCTCTTGGAAGATTTCAAGGAGTTGCATGATCGATCTGAAGGGCAAAGTGGCCGTCGTCTTCGGCCTGGCCAATAAACGCAGCATCGCCTATAGCGTGGCGCAGAAGCTGGCCGAGGCGGGGGCGACGCTGGTGCTGTCGTACCAGTCGGAGCGGTTGCAACGCGAGGCCGAAGAGTTGCTGGAAGACCTGGGCCAGACCGGCACGGGGCGCGCGTTTCAGTGCGATGTATCGCGCGACGAGGAGATCGACGCGGTCTTCGCGCAGATTGCCGCCGTATTTCCGAAGATCGACATTCTCATCCACTCGGTCGCGTTTGCTCCGGCCGATGCGCTGAAGAACGATTTCCTGCTTACCAGCCGCGAGGACTTCCGCATCGCGCACGACATCAGCGTGTACTCGCTGATTGCGCTGGCGCGCGCCGCCGCGCCGCTGATGACCGACGGCGGATCGATCCTGACGCTGACCTACTACGGCGGAGAAAAAGTCTTTCCCAACTACAACGTGATGGGCGTGGCCAAGGCCGCGCTGGAGTCCACGGTGCGCTACCTGGCGGCATCGCTGGGCGTGAAGAACATCCGCGTCAATGCTGTATCGGCCGGGCCGATCCGCACGCTGGCCGCGCGCGGCATCGGCGACTTCAACCAGATTCTGGACGCCGTCACACTGCGCGCACCGCTGCACCGCAACGTCGAGCAGATCGAGGTTGGCAACACAGCGCTCTTCCTCTGCTCGCCGCTGGCCAGCGGCATCACCGGCGAGATCACATTCGTCGATTGCGGCTTCAACATTACCGGAATCTAAATCAGAACTCATGGAATCTAACGCGCAAAGGAGACCCAGATGACCACAGCGGAAGTTTTGCTACAGGACTATGACATGGAAATGGGCATGACGCGACGCACTCTGGAGCGCGTCCCGGAAGACAAGCCCGACTTCAAGCCGCATGAGAAGTCCATGGCCATGGGCAAGCTGACCTTGCATGTAGCCACGCTGCCGAAGTTTGGCACATTCATTCTGACCACGCCCAGCATGGACCTGACCACCGCCAAGTGGCCCGAAATGACCTTCAGCACGCGCGAGAAGCTGCTGGCCGACTTCGACGCGCTGGTAGCCGAGGCGCGCGCCGCGCTGATTGCCGCCTCCGATGCCGATCTGGCCACGCCGTGGAAGTTCTCCTACGGCGAGCACGTCCTCTCCAACAGCCCGCGCTCGCTCGCCTTCCGGCACATGTTCTTCAACCACCTGATCCACCATCGCGCGCAGCTTGGCGTCTATCTGCGGCTGAACGACGTTCCCGTGCCGGGACTCTACGGCCCATCGGCCGACGAGCCCTTCAAGCCGTAGCGCCAGCGTTGCGCAAGACGCATCGCCAATTCCACAAGAAGTGTTTCAAATCCAAGCAGCATCGCGCCGCAACGACGGCGCTCACTCGCCTGGTGTATTCAGTCGCCTCGCCTGCCAACGCTCTGTGCGGAATAGACATCTAACCCGGCAAGTGGCGAAGATCAGTGCCACAGGACGCACCTATCTACGGGAGTACAGCGATGGCAATTTCACACAAATCTCAAGATTCTGCGCACGACCTTTCGACGGAAGATCGCAAGGAGATGAAGGCTTCAACCTATGCATTCCCTGCGCAGCGCAAGGAACCGCTGAACGACGCCTCGCATGTGCGCAACGCGATTGCGCGCTTCGACCAAGTGAAGGATGTCACCGACAGCGAACGCGAAGAGGCCTTCCATCACATCCGGGCCGCGGCGAAGAAGTTTGGCGTGGAGATGACGGAGACCCACTGGAAGCAGCTTGGACGCAAGCCGCATACGGCGAACTCCGCGCAGAAGTAGACACTCTCGCCGCAGGTTCGCTAGCCGGCCTTCTCGGTCAGCTCGGCCCATCGGGCGTAGAGCGCGTCAGCGGCGGACTGCGCTACTTCCATCTCGTGCAGCGCGGCGGTCAGCGCATCGGCGTTGGTGGCGACGCCCGGATCGTCCAGCAGATCGCGCGCTGCGTTCAGGCACTCGTCGGCGGCCTGCACGCGATCCTCAATGGTGGCATACTCGCGCGCTTCGAGGTAGGAGAGCCTCTTTTTGCCCACGTTGCTCGACGGCTGCGCGCTATTCACCGGTGTTGCGGTCGCATCCGGCGAGCTGCCATCGCTATTGGCCGCGCCCTGTTCGCGCTGCCACTGCTCCCACTGCGAGTAGTCCGCAAATGTCTCCGCGTTACCCAATCCATCGAGTCCAAGCACAGTCGTCGAGACGCGGTCGAGCATGTAGCGATCGTGCGTCACCAGTACCAGCGCGCCGGTGTACTCGAGCAGCGACTCTTCCAGAATCTCCAGCGTCGCAATGTCGAGATCGTTGGTCGGCTCGTCGAGCAGAAGCAGGTCGGCGGGTTCGAGCATGAGCTTGGCGATCAGCACGCGCGCGCGTTCGCCTCCGCTGAGCCGTTCGATAGGCTGATTGAGTTGCTCACTGGTGAACAGAAACTTCGCCGCGTAGCTGGCGACGTGGACGACGCGGCCCTGGTAGACAACCGAGTCGGAGTCCGGCGCAAGCGCGCGGCGGAGCGTGACGCCCTCCTCCAGCTCGCGCATCTGCGAGAAGTAGACGATCTTCAGCACCGCGGCTTTTTTGATTGCGCCTGCCGTCGGTTCCAGTTCGCCGGAGAGCAGGCGCAGCAGCGTCGTCTTGCCGCTGCCGTTGGGCCCGACCAGGCCGACGCGCATTCCATTGGTGATGAGGAAGTTCAGCCCCTCGACAATTTTCTTCTCGCTCGCGCCTTCGCCGAAGCTGAGGGCTACGTCTATAAATTCGACCAGCCGCTTGGTCTGGCGATCGGTGGCCGCGAAATCAATCCCCGCCGTAGCCGTCTGCACGCGCTGGTTTACATCGCGCAACTGTCCGATCAGGTCCTGCGCGTTGTCGATGCGCGCCTTGGCCTTTGTAGCCCGCGCCTTGGGGCCGCGACGCAGCCACTCGACCTCGATCTTGACGCGGTTCTTCAGCGCGGCTTGAAGTTTGGATTGAGCTTCGAGATGGGACTGGCGGCCCTCGATGAACTTGGAGTAAGGTCCCTTCACGCGCAGCAGTCCGTCGGCGTAGACGCGGTTCAGCTCGACGATCTCGGTGGCTACATTCTCCAGAAAATAGCGGTCGTGGCTGACCATCACACATGCAAAGTTAGCCTGGTTGAGCAGCTCTTCGAGCCACGCAATGCCAGCCAGATCCAGATGATTGGTCGGCTCGTCGAGCAGCAGGACATCGGGGTGCGTGACGATGGCCTCGGCAATCGCCAGCCGTTTGCGCCAGCCGCCGGAGAGCGTCGCGGCCTCGGCCGCAAGATCGGGAAATCCAGTCCGTCCGCCCGTCTCGCGCAGGCGGCCCTCGTGCTCAGCCTCAGCGACGTTGGTACGCACCAGCGCGGCTTCGAGCACATCGCGCACCGTAAGCCCGGGCGCGAAGTTCGACTCCTGCAATACATACGCGATACGCGCGCGCTTGCGCGTGGCCACGTCGCCGGAGTCGGCCTCCTGCTCGCCCGCGAGGACTGCGAGCAGGGTCGATTTGCCCGCGCCATTCGGCCCGATCAGGCCGATACGGTCGCCGTCGGACACGGGAAAGCCGATCTCTTCAAACAACGGCACAGCGCCAAACCGCTTTGACAGGCCCTGTGCATTCAGAATTGGCGGCATCCAACCAGTCTACCGTGCGAACAAAGAATTAACACCGATGCACGTCGATGAGACCGGTCAAAATCGAGAATACTTTTGCGACGGGGAATGGAAACAGAGACAGGTTGTCTTCCGTAGCCGTTTCGGCTACAGTCGATATAGAGGTGTCCGATGCGTCATGTTTCGCTGCGCGAGTTCCGAATCCGCGGCTCAAAGGCCCTTCAGCAGGTTCGCACCGGCGAGACCGCGCTGCTGGTAGGCC
Source organism: Granulicella sp. (assembly GCA_003142215.1). Lineage (GTDB taxonomy): Bacteria > Acidobacteriota > Terriglobia > Terriglobales > Acidobacteriaceae > Edaphobacter. Next base: position 16,966 of record PLOT01000201.1, read on the forward strand.
AGAACGGCCCTGCATACTTTCTGGTTCCAATCCTTGGCAACGTTGTTCAGCAGGATCGCGAGCTGAGGCGAGCCATGGCGAAGGCGAGCTTGCGCGAGGGATGGCGTCTCGCCGAGTCCGCTGACGACATCAGCGACAAGGAGATTGGCGAGGAGATCGCTCAGGCGCGCGGATCTCGACGACTGCGGAAGGCCGGATGAGGCTCGCCGTTCTGGACACCAACGTGATTGTTTCGGCTGGAATCCAGCCCGGTGGTGCGCCCGCAAAGCTCTTGATGGACTGGGTGCTGGAGGGTGCGGTGCAGGTGGTCACCAGCCAGTCCGTCGTTGCCGAGTATCGCGAGGTGGTGCGCCGCCCAAAGTTTCATCAATATGGATTTCCGCCGCTCTGGCTGGAGTTTCTGATCGAGGAGAGTATGCGGCTCGCCGAGCCCGAGCCCTGGCCGCACACCTGTCCCGACCCGAAGGACGCCTCGTTCCTCGCACTGGCGCACGCTGCTGGGGCATGGCTTGTGACGGGAAATCTAAAGCACTTCCCAAGGTCCATCCGCAGCGGTGTCACCGTGCTCTCGCCTGCCGATTATCTGACACATCTCGTGGGCGATTGATTAATCCAAATCGAAGTCGCGCAGGGGACGGTCGGTCAGCGGCTTCTCCTTGGCCTTCTTGACGGCTTCGGCGAACTTCTTGGCCATCAGGTCGTCCTTGTTCTTCTGCGCGTCGACGGACTGCGCGAAGATGGAGTCGCGGCGTGCGTCGGCCTCGCGCGCGGCACGAGCGGCGTCCGTGAAGTCCTCGAACATGCGCTTGCGCGGCGCGGGCGTGTGACTGATGATGGCGCGCGTCACCGGATCGACCTTCAGCATCGCTCCGCAGTCCGGACAAGTCACTTCAAACGCATCGTCGCTCAGGCCCATGTTGAATCACCTCGTCGGGAACCATTTTAGAACGGTTGCTGGTTGTTGGTTGCTGGTGTTAGTTGTCAGAGGCGGATGACGAGGTGGCCTGCGCATTGGCTTGCGGCCTCTTCCACCAGCCGCGCGATGAGGCCGACGCTGTCGCTGTGCGCGGACTCCCACGCGGCGAGGAACCATACCCCGGCCAACACGCGCTCCTGCGGATGGGCGTTGGGGAAGAGGTGCAGCGTGATGGCTTCGGCGTGCTTGCGTAGGCTGGCCTCGCGGTGCAGCTCGAAGGTGGCGGCCAGGCGGCGCAGGCGGCCCATCTGGTAGCGCATCTTGGACGCCGAAACCTCAGCGGAACGTGCGAGGCTAGCGTCGAGCTTGGCGAGATACTCCTGCGCGGCGGTGAGCGCCTCGTCGAGCGCGTTGCCGGTGGCGGCGAGGCGACGCTTGGCCTCGATGGGCAGGGCGCGCGCTGCGAGTCGCTGGGCGAGATCGTCGGTGGAGTGCATCGCGTCAGGCAGGCTGACCTCGTGCTGCGCCATCATCGCGCCAATGACCGGCTCGATCAGCGTGGCCGACAGGCGCGGCAGGATCGGCGTGATGCGGCCCAGAATGCGCTGGTACAGCACGGCGCTCTGCGCAAAGTAGGCAACCTCGGCCGGCCCGCCAACGTAGGCTGTGGTGGGCAGGATGGTGTCCTGAAAGACCGGGCGCAGAAGCGCGTTGGGGCTGAGCCGCTCGGGTGCTGCATCGAGAATCGCCAGCAGCTCGGCGGTCGCGTAGGACGTGGCGGAGTTGCCTGTCCCGGCCTTCCAGCTTCCGTCGGGCTCGCGGTGCAGGGCCTGGCGGTTCTGCGCGCCTTTGACCTCGCTGATGAGAAAGAGGAGTGACGCACCGGGCTTGACCAGCACTTGCGCGTGGTAGCCCGCGGCCTCGAGCTCAGCCGCGCGAGCGAGCAGCGCCACCTCCAGCTCCTCCGCGTGCTCGATGGCGAAGCGCAGCGTGGACGCGCCGAGCGTGTGGAAGTCGCGGCCCGCGGCGTCCATCACGATGAGGCCGTGGCCGGCGAAGAGGCGCGTCATCAGGCGAGCGAAGGCGCTGGCAAAGGTTGGGGCGTAGCCATTCGCGGGTTGATAGGCATAGCACTCGCGCAGAAGATTGCAGATGGGCGCGTGGTGCAGCAGCTCGCTGGCCTGATCGAGCAGCGCATTGATGCTAACGTCGAAAGGAATGTTGCCGACGGGCGCGGCATGCGCCTTGGCGTTGAGGTGCAGCGTTTCGACCGATTTTTTGCTGAGCAGCGAGACCTGGTCCACCTCTTCGAGGTCGTGGTCTTCCGTCGCGAGCCAGAAGATGGGGACGTGTTCTATGCCCGTCTCAGCAGTTGCCTGTCTGGCGCGCGCAACCGCTGTGGCAGCTTTGAGCAGCGTGAGCAGCGGCCCTCCGAGCAGCCCAACCTGCTGCCCGGTGACGATGGTGCGTGCGCCGGTGCGCAGCTTTGCGATGTTGGCCAGCGTGGCCGGCCCCGCGCCGAATGCGAGACTCTGCGCATCGAGCGCATCGGCCAATGCAGTGGCGTGCGCGCTCGCAGTGGCTGGCTTCATCCACTCGCTGCCGAAGGGTTCAGCTCCGTACCACGCACGCACCGGCGAGTTCGCGCTCTCGCCCATGGCGAGGAAGTCGCGGAAGAGCCTTGTGGTGTGCGGCAGCGTTGCGATGGGATAACACTCGGTGCTCATCAATTCCTCAAACCGTGGGACACATCCCTGGGCCAGCTTCCATGTTAGCTTGACTGCACTCGGCGCGTTGCGCAGCGTGCGCGGATCAAACGCGCGGCTCTCCCATGACGCGAGAGCCGCCTTCGATTGGATGCGGCTTCTGCGGCACTGATGCTGGATGAAGATGCTGGATGATACCGTAGACCCATGGCCGCACTTTCAAACAAATCCAGGAAATCCCTCTCTGCCAAGACAAAGCCCGCGCCGGTCAAGGTCTCGAAGACTGCATCCACAACCAAGCCCGCCGCGAAGAAGTCCATCACGAAGAAGTCCGTCGCAACGAAGGCCGCCGCAACGAAGCCGCGCGCCGCCAAGGCGAAGTTGATTCGCTCGAAGCTGGCGTTCAAGGGCAAGGTCTTCAACGTCTTCACCGACACGCTCGTTGAGCCGGGCGGGCACGAGAACTCGCGCGACGTGATCCGGCACAATGGCTCGGTGGTGATGATGGCGGTGGATGAATCGAAGAATCCCGCCGACCCCGAAATTATTCTGGAGCGGCAGTATCGCCACGCCGCCGGGCAGTTTCTGCTGGAGCTTCCGGCGGGCAGCCGCGAGCCCAACGAGGCCCCGCTGGCCGCGGCCAAGCGCGAGCTGATCGAGGAGACCGGCTTGCGCGCGCGCCGCTGGACGATGCTGATCCGCTACTTCGCCAGCCCCGGCTTCCTGGGCGAGTGGATGCAGATCTATCTCGCGCGCGACCTGCGCGAGGGCGTGGCGCGGCCCGAGCTGGACGAGCAGATCGAGGTGCAGCGCGTGCCGCTCTCACAAGTGATGCGCATGATCGCCGAGGGAAAGATACACGACGGCAAGACGCTCATCGGGCTCTCGCTATACGACGCCGCGCGGCGGGATGGACGGTTGTAGACACACAGAATCGTTCGGTCGAAGCATGGCATTTCATTCATTCAACGCCAGATACATCCTTTGCGTTATTGGAGCTGTAGATTGAGTGCGATACACTCCTCTTGCAAACCAAGAGGCCCGAGGCATGAACGAAACCGAATCGACACAGTCCACCACAGAACCTCGCAAGCGCAGTTATGTGGATCTTTACCGTATGCTG
>PLOT01000042.1 GCA_003142215.1 Granulicella sp.
GTCTACATCATGATTCTGCCCGGCATGGGAGTCATCTCCGAGGTCGTCAGCACCTTCAGCCGCAAGCGCATCTTCGGCTACACCGCCGTTGCGTTCAGCTCCGTCGCGATTGCCCTCTTCGGCTTCTTCGTCTGGGAGCACCACATGTTCATCATGGGCGTCTCCAACTACTCGGCGCTCATCTTCTCGCTGCTCACCATGCTGGTCGCGGTTCCGTCGGCCATCAAGATCTTCAACTGGTGCTTCACCCTGCAGATGGGCTCCATCACCTTCGAGACGCCGATGCTCTATGCCTTCGGATTCATGGGTCTCTTCACCATCGGTGGCCTCACCGGCGTCTTTCTCGGCTCGCTCGGCATGGACATCCAGCTCACCGAAACGTACTTCATCGTCGCGCATTTTCATTTCGTCATGGTAGGCGGAATGCTGATGGCCTTCCTCGCGGGCGTGCACTTCTGGTGGCCCAAGATGACCGGCCGCATGTATCCCGAGTCGCTCTCCAAACTCGCCGCCGTGGTCACATTCATCGGATTCATCCTCACCTTCATGCCGCAGTTTGTCCTCGGCTATCTTGGAATGCCGCGCCGCTATCACGCGTATCCGCCGGAGTATCAGGTGCTCAATGTGCTCTCCACCGCGGGCGCAACCATCCTCGGCATCGGCTATCTGATGCCGATGATCTACCTCGCCTGGTCGCTGAAGTATGGGGCAATTGCGGGCAATAACCCTTGGCAGGCCACCGGCCTCGAATGGCAGACGCAGTCGCCGCCGCTGACCGAAAACTTCACCGAGATCCCCATCATGGACCACGAGGCCTACGACTACGACTGGCTGGAGCACAAGACCGCCCAAGAGGTGACACACGTTGCATAGCGCAATCGCAAACCCGCAGGTCGAGTTCCCTGTGCCCGGCGCAGGAGAGCAGGAGCACGAGCACGTCTCCCTGCCGCAACACCGCCATCACTTCGCCACCGAAGAGCAGCAGCGCGAGGCGGGCAGCTTCGGCATGTGGCTCTTCCTGCTCACCGAGATCATGTTCTTCGGCGGCCTCTTCTTCGCCTACCTCATCTTCCGCAACTGGTACTACGACGCGTTCGTCACCGCGTCGAACCAGCTCAGCGTCCCGCTGGGCGCGGTCAACACCGCCATCCTCATCACCTCCGGCTTCTTCATGGCGCTCGCGGTCTGGGCCGCCGAAGTCCGCAAGCAGGGCCTCCTGGTCCTCTTTCTCATTCTCACCACCCTCCTCGGCTTTGCCTTCCTCGGCATCAAGGCCGATGAGTACCACGAGAAGTACGAGAAGCATCACATCCCCGGCGCCAGCTTCGACACGTCGCAGTTCATCAACCCGGCCGCCTATGGCCTCAGCGAAAAGCCCCTCGCTCCCGACGCCGCGCAGAAGACGCAACTCTTCTTCTTCCTCTACTTCGCCATGACCGGAATGCACGCGCTGCACATGGTGCTCGGCCTGGGAATCTTGTTTTGGCTGATGATTCGCGCGCAGCGCGGCGACTTCAGCTCCGGCTACGTCGCGCCCATCGAGAACTTCGGCCTCTACTGGCACTTCGTCGATATTGTCTGGATCTTCCTCTTTCCCCTGCTCTACCTCATCAACCGTCACCCGCTGGCGCACTAGAGCATTTTTGGAATTGCTATAGACCCATTTTGTTTGTCATTCCGTAGCGAAGCGTAGGAATCTGCTTTTGCTCACTCCAAGACGGACTACACCATTACCGAAAATGCACTAGAAGCCCGGAAGGAAAACGCGATGGCCCACGAAGCTCAACCCGAGCAGCACTACCACGATGCAGCCAACGTCACCAACCCGGAGCACGCCTCGCATCACATCGTCTCGCCGGCGCAGTACGCCGCGGTCTTCGCCACGCTGCTCGCATGCACGGCGCTCACGGTCTTCGCGGCAGACATCAACCTCGGCGTCTTCAATCCGATCATTGCACTGGCCATCGCCAGCTTCAAGGGTGTGATCGTCATCCTCTTCTTCATGCACGTCAAGTATCAGTCGAACCTCATCAAGGTGACGGTCGGCGCGGGCTTCTTCATGTTCCTCGTGCTCGTCACCATGACGCTCTCCGACTACATCAGCCGCGCCTGGGGCCTCTGGTAACCAGCGCCAACCCTCCGTAACGTCGTCACTCTGGCGCAGCCAGAATCTCTGTATTTATACTTCTTGGGTAGCCGGAAGGACGCCCGTAATGCGTGTTGGTCTGTCGATCCTTGCCATCCTTCTTGCCGTTTCGATAAAGCTCCCGGCCCAATCCTCCGCACCGCCGCCAGCCACCGGCAGTGTCACCGGCCACGTCTTCCTCGGCGACTCGCATCTCCCCGCACGCATGGCCTACGTTACGCTGCTGCCGGCCATCGTTGCGGATGCAGGCGATAAGAAGCAGGCCCTCAAACTCACCCAGACCGGGCTGGACGGGGTCTTCTTCATGCCCCATGTCCTGCCTGGCTCGTATTACATCGTCGCCACGAAACGCGGCTATTCGCTACCGGCTCCCGATTTAAACGGCGACTTCTCGAATATCGACAAGGCTCCCCAGGACGTGAAGGATGCCCTGTCCTCCGTCGCGGTTGCCGCCAACCGCACAACTGTGGCCGATATCACCTTGAACCGGGGCGCAGTCATCGCCGGCACGGTCCGCTTCGACGACGGGGAGCCCGCCGCCGAGGCCAAGGTTTCGTTTCTCCGCAAAGACAAGTCAGGCAAATGGGATGAGTCTCGGGACGGCGCTGATAGCGGAATCACCGTCGACGATCAGGGAAACTTCCGCATCGCCGACCTTTCCCCCGGCGAATACCTTCTCCGAACCACGCTCGTGCTTTTTTCGCCGCAATCTCCGAACGCCATGTACTACTCGCTGGACATCTTCTTCGGGAATGGCATGCGCCAGCGCGACGCGAAGACCATCCAGATCAAAGATGGCGAGGAATCCGATGGCGACAATATCACGATTCAGCTCAGCAAGCTGCATTCCGTCTCGGGCACCGTGGTCAGTATGGAGACCGGCGCAGCCGTCAACTCAGCCAAACTCGAACTCCACTACGCGGATGACGACAGTCTGGTGGCGGAGGCGGGCATCAGTGCCGATGAAGACCAGTTCCACTTCCCGTACGTCGCCGAAGGCGAATACACACTCAAAGTCACGAACGCCCGCGACATCATTCCAGGCAAGGGCGACCAGAAGCCCATCCGCACCTACGCCGATGCCTCCCAACCCCTCATCGTCAAGGGAGAGACCAGCGGCATCACCATCCAGGTGAAGCCGCTGCCCGTGGCCGCCACCACCGCCGCGCATTAAGCCTGGTCTCGCTCAGCACGCATTAGAGCATTTTCGGAATTGCTATAGACCGATTTTATTTGTCATTCCGTAGCGAAGCGGAGGAATCTGCTTTAGCTTGCTCCAGAATGGTCTACACCATTACCGAAAACGCTCTAACCGTGCCGCGAACTCCCGCTAAATCATAGCGCAGCAATGTGTTGCGGCGGTCAGATGTCATGTGATAAGCATCACAGCGCCTCCCATGCAATTCAGAGAAGATGAATACATCTTCAGGGTCGGTGGCGCGGGGCCAATGCGTACCGATCCAGGATTGGTGTCGCAGGGCCAATGCGCACCGATCTATGGCTTGTGATGCAGGGCCAATGCTCACAAACCAATCCGCACCCGACGGAGGAGGTTCTGAGGTCTTCTCGAAGCTCCTCGGAACCTCCAATCGGATGACAAAGAAGTTGCCGGATGCATCCGGCGCTCGACGGAGACAGAATGCTCGCGGCCGCCATCAAGGTGTGCCGCGTTGGTCTTTAACCTCATCGCAGCATCGGCACTTTGCCCCGCTTCACCGCCAAAGCCCCCAAGTCCTCGTCCGCGCTCACTTCATAATTCCTCCATCTCGCCCGAGCTTCATCCCGCACCGCGCTTAACTCCGCGCGACCGCAGCTTTCTCAGCCCCCCGGTGCGGTAAACTAGAGGTGACGCGCGTTTTCGCCATTCGGCCTTATCCCAACGCGCCCCAAAACGAAAGCCAGACAGGACAACAACCAGCAGTGAGCAGCCCCCCAACCATCCCGAACCCAGAGACTTCCGCCGCCAACTCAACCGCGCAGCCGGCCCTGAAGCCCATCTTCAACATCGCTATCATCTCCCACGTCGATCACGGCAAGACCACGCTGGTCGACGCCATGCTCCGCCAGAGCGGCACCTTCCGCGCCAATGAGGCCGTAGCCGATCGCGTTATGGACTCGAACGACCTCGAGCGCGAGCGCGGCATCACCATCCTCGCCAAGAACACCGCGCTCTACTACCACGGCAACAAGATCAACATCGTCGACACCCCCGGCCACGCCGACTTCGGCGGCGAGGTCGAGCGCGCCCTCAAGATGGTCGATGGCGTCCTCCTCCTCGTCGATGCATCCGAAGGCCCGCTGCCGCAGACCCGCTACGTCCTCTCGAAAGCCCTCGAAGCCAAGCTCACTCCCATGGTCGTCATCAACAAGATCGACCGCCCAGACGCCCGTGTGCAGGAGGTCCTCGACGAGGTCTACGACCTCTTCATCGACCTCGACGCCGACGAAGACATGCTCGACTTCCCCGTCCTCTACACCAACGGCAAGGTCGGCACCGCGACCACCGACATGGCGATCCCCGGCGTCGATCTCCAGCCCCTCTTCGAGCAGATCGTCCAGACCATCCCCGTCGCCAAGGGCGATCCCGACGGCCCCCTCCAGATCCTCGTCACCAACCTCGACTACTCCGACTACCTTGGCCGCCTCGCCATCGGCCGCGTCTTCAACGGCACCATGCGCACCGGCCAGGAGTACAGCGTCGCCCGCGTCGACGGCACCTTCTCCACGCACAAGATCACCAAGCTCTTCAGCTTCTCCGGCCTCAAGCGCACCGACATCGACCAGACCCAGACCGGCGACATCGTCGCCATCGCCGGCATCCCCGGCATCACCATCGGCGAGAGCTTCTGCGACGTCGAGAACCCGCAGCCGTTGCCACGCATCACCATCGACGATCCCACCATCGCCATCCAGTTCAACGTCAACAACTCGCCCTTTGCCGGCCGCGAGGGCAAGTGGGTCACATCGCGCAACCTGCGCGACCGCCTCGAAAAAGAACTCCTCACCAACGTCTCGCTCAAGATGCTCGAGACCGGCTCGCCCGACTCCTTCAAGGTCCTCGGCCGCGGCGAACTGCAGCTCTCCATCCTCATCGAGATGATGCGCCGCGAGGGATTCGAGATGATGGTCTCCCGCCCGGAGATCGTCACCAAGCGCATCGACGGCCAGCTCATGGAGCCGGTCGAGCAGCTCATGATCGACATCCCCGAAAACTTCGTCGGCACCGTCATCGAGCGCCTCGGCCCGCGCAAGGGCGAGATGACCAAGATGACCAATCACGGGTCGGGCCGCGTGCGCATGGAGTTCCGCATCCCCAGCCGAGGACTCATCGGCCTGCGTTCCGAAATGCTCACCGAAACGCGCGGCACCATCGTCATGAACGCGATCCTCGACGGCTACGTCGAGTACCAGGGCGCGATCCCGCAGCGCACCACCGGGG
>PLOT01000114.1 GCA_003142215.1 Granulicella sp.
AGCAGTCCTTGGCAAACTCCGCCGTAAAGAGGTTTGTCAAATCCTCCGCCTGCTCCGCGGCCCCCAGCATCAGATACCCGCCCGGCATCATCTGGCGATAGACGTCGCTGAAGACGCAACTGCGGTCCTGATGGGGAAAGTAGAGCAGCACGTTGCGCAGCATGACCAGGTCGAAGACGGGCAGCTTGGGCAGCGGAGCGCACAGGTTTGCATACTGGAAGCTGCACATCGCTCGCAGATTGGGCGTCACCTCCCACTCGTCGCCGTCTCGCACCAGATACTTGACCAGCATCCTGGCGGGCAGGCCTCGATTGACCTCCATGCGGCGATAGCGGCCTCGCTGGGCGTACTCGATGACCTGGCGGGAGATGTCGGTGCCGACGATCTTCACGTCCCAGTTGGCCAACTCCGCAAAGTGCTCGCAGATCAGCATCGCGATGCTGTAGGCCTCCTGCCCGGTGGAGCTTGCGGCGCTCCATATCCGCAGACTTCGTTCGGCTGCGTTGTTCTCGACCAGTTTGGGCAGGATTGTGTCGCGCAGCACATCGAAGGGTTTGCCATCGCGAAAGAAGCTGGTCTCGTTGATGGTCATGGCCTCGGCCACGGCGCGGTGCAACTGCGGCGTCTGGTCAACGCGCAGCAGGTTCACGAAGTCTTCCAGGTTGGACGCCCCGGCCATCCGCGCGATCGGTGTAAGCCGCGTCTCGAAGAGAGCGTTTCGCGAAGGGTCGATCAGATTTGCCGACTCAGCAAGCACCAGTTGGCGAAGGTACGCGTAATCGGAATCAGAGCAACCCATGAACCACCTCATGGCGCAGCGCGGAGACGGCGTTTTCGTTTCGTTGCAGCGGCATCGTTGCGGTAGCAGCAGTATTGCGGACGACGCGCACAACTCGTCCCGCGTTCACTCTGCGCGTCAACTCGCCCGCCAGCGCGGTGAGTGGCAGCGGTTCGCGCGCGAGCCCCGCCTCAAAGACGCGCCCCGGCATTCCCCAGACCGCGGAGGTGGCCGCATCCTGGGTGAGCACCACGCCGCCCGCCTCATGCACACGCCGCGCTCCGTTCAACCCGTCCGAACCCATCCCGGTCATCACCAGCGCCAGCGTTCCTGCGCCATAGAGCCTGGCCGCCGAACTGAAGAGGTAATCCACCGAAGGCTTGCAATGGTTGAGCGATCGCTGCTGATGAAGATGCACCAGAGCATTGCGAACCGTGCCTGCGCCGGGCGCATGGCCTATTGCCGCCTCCGCAGCCTCCATGTGGGCGTCACCCGGCGCCAGCCAGATGGTGCCCGGGGTCATCTCCGCTCCATGGTGGGCCTCGCGGACACGCAGCGCGCAGATACGGTCCAGGCGCTGCGCCAACTCGCCGGTAAAGAGCTTCGGCATGTGCTGCACAATCATTACCGGCACGGGGAAGTCCTCCGCCAGCTTGGGCAGCACCACCTCCAGCGCCGATGGCCCTCCGGTGGAAACGCCGATCACCACAATCTCCACCAGAGCACCGCCAGCCGCGGTCGATCCCGCAGCCGTAAGACCCGGAGAGAGCTTCGACTCCGCCCTCACCTGTTGCGTCGTCTGCCCTCGTACCTCCGACAACACTTTAAATCCAGCTCCGGCAAGCGCGGCGATCTTGGGCAGCAACTGGCTGGCCAGCGTCTCGAGCGCAGTGGTAAAGTCGCTCTGGTCGCTGGGTTTCATCACATAGTCCGCCGCACCCATGGCAAGCGCGTCCAGCGTCGCGCGCGCTCCCCGCTCTGTATAGGCGCTGCACATGATCACCGGAAGCCCCGGCTCTTCCAACCGCAACCGCTCCAGCACATCCAGCCCATGCATGCGCGGCATTTCCAGATCGAGTACCACCACATCGGGGCGCAGCCGCAGCACCGCCTCGAGGCACTCCACGCCATCCGCCACCACGCCGCACAACTGCATCGCCGGCAGATCGCTCGAGAGCTTCTTTTCCTGCGTCTGGAAGAGCGTTCTCAGCACGCCGCGCATCACCGCGGAGTCGTCCACCGCAAGCACTCGTATCGGCCTTGCCGTTCCCGTATACATGGTTACTGTTCCTTCCTCTGGGCCTTGCAATCGCCACATTCGCTCATGCTGCCAGACCAATCATCGCCAACTTCTCGCGCAGGCTCTCCGGCGTGAACGGCTTCATGAGGAACTCGTCCGCGCCATAGTCCAGTGCCTGGCAAATGTACGAGTTGTCCGCTTCGGTGGTCACCATCATGACCTTCATGGGGGGCTGTAAGCCCGTCACGCGCAACTCCTTCACGCATTCCAGGCCGCTCATTCCCGGCATGTTGACATCCAGCAGCATGAAGTCGAAGAGCGATGGGCCGCGCAGCATCTCGAGCGCCGTGGGCCCGTCCACGGCCTCCTCGCAACTGAGGCCCATGCCCTCCAGCAGTTGACGCAGGTACTGACGGATGAATCTTGAATCGTCCACAATCAACGCCCTCATTTCTTTTCCCCCTGCCTCTCCTGTTTCAATCTTCCATGCGACGCGCTCTCACTGCCGAACAGCCCGCTTTCGGCCAGCCGGGATGGACGCAGGCGTTGCGGGTCCAGACGCACCATCAAGCCGGAGGGCAATTTATACGCTCCGTCGAACAGCTCCTGGCTGCGTGCGTCAAGGCCGCCTGGGTTTGCCTCGAGAGCGTTCCGTTGCACGGCAATCACCCCGGCGACTCCATCCACCATCAGCCCAAACCGTTCCTCGTTCTCCTCGTCGTCGAAGACCAGCACGCAGTGCGACCCGGCCCAACACTCCAACCCAAGCAGCGCCCGGAAGCACACCGTTGTCAGAACCTCTCCGCGATACGGCAGCACTCCGGCGATATACTGCGGAGCCAGCGGCACACGCCGCGGCGCCGTCGTTCCCAGGACCTCGCGAATCTGGCGCGTCTCGATGCCATACAATCCGGTTCCCACGCGCAGCGAGCAGATCGGTAACGCATCGCCCGTATCCGCCTCTTTTACCTCGGTACTCCTCATGCGACCTCCTTCAGGATGGACGGCTGCGGGAGGCCGGCCTGTTGCGCAAACCCGCGATGAATCGCAGTCACGCGGTTCTTCACCATGGCCAACTGCTCCTCACTCGCCGCCGCATCCGCGGCCAGCAGCCTGCCCGCCGACACATCCAGCACGCGCCGCACAACCATCCCCACGCGTCTCGCTCCATTCGCCTCGGGACGCAGACAGATCAGCACGGTCGCCGTTACGCCATCCTTCCGCGCATCGCCGGCGGATGCCGTTGCCTCAGCCTCCGCCAGCGCGCGCAACACATTGCCATCGTCCTCCAGCGGGAGCAGCTCTCCGCGGTATTGCAGCACCGCTCTACCACCCGCATACTCGATCTCGCTGAGCGGCACACTTTCAATCCGCTCCACTGCGCTCAAGGGCATCGCCATCCGGCCACCGTCGCCGCCCTGCGAAGACTTGTGTTCCCCGGTTTCATAGATCACCATTGAGTTTTCCAGATCGATGCGCGCCGTCTCATCCACTGCCGGCTTCGCGTTCACTACGGTCCCATCTTCCGCCACCGGACGCACGCCGGCCCGTGCTCCCGTTGCCGCCACGTCCAGAATGAGCGCCAGCGTTCCGTTGCCCAGCACGGTAGCGCCGGAGAAAACGCCGATCTCCCGCAGCTCCGCCGACAACGGCTTCACCACAATCTCTTCCGGGGCCTTCAGATCGTCCACCACCAGCCCAAACCGGCGGCCCTCCGACTCGACCACGGCAATATAAAAATCATGCGTCTCCGCGTCCGCGCTGTGTTCCAGCCCGAGCAATCGGTCCAGCCACACCAGCGGCAGCAAACTTTCGCGCAGCCGGTAAAGCTCCGTCGTTCCCATCCGCTCGACCGCCTGCTGCGCCTCGTGCCGCGGAACATACACCAGCTCGACCAGCGAGTTCTGGGGCAGCGCGAAGCTCTCTCCAGCGCTGCGCACCACCAGCGCCGGAACGATCGCCAGCGTCAGGGGGACCCGCATCCGCAGCGTCGTTCCCGACCCCAATTGCGACTCCAACTCCACGCTTCCGCCCACCTTCTCCACATTGGTGCGCACCACATCCAACCCCACGCCGCGCCCGGAGACATTGGTTACCTGCTTCGCGGTGGAAAAGCCCGATACAAAGATCAACTGCAATGCCTCGCGCTGGGTCATCGCTTCCGCCTGCTCCGGCGTGACCAAGCCGTGCTCGATGGCCTTGGCCAGCACGCGCCCGGTGGAGATTCCGGCCCCGTCGTCGATCACCTCGATGACCACCGACCCGCTCTGGTGGTAGGCACGCATACGCACCACGCCTTCGACCGGCTTGCCCGTTTCGATCCGCTCCTGGGGCGGCTCGATCCCATGGTCCACGGCGTTGCGCACGGCATGGGTGAGCGGGTCCCGGACCGCCTCGAGCAGGCTCTTGTCCAGTCCTGTCTCCTGCCCCTCAAACTCGATCCGCACCTGACGCCCGCAGGTCGCCGCCAGATCGCGCACCAGGCGGGGAAACTTGCGGAAGAGATAGCCCACCGGCTGCATGCGGGCCAGCATCACACTCTCGCGCAGCTCCGCCGTCACGCTGTCCAGCCTGCGCGCAAGCTCGGGAAAGTTCTCCGCGCCCGGCGTCGAGCGAAGAATCTGGTTGCGCGTCAATACCAGATCGCCCACCAGGTTCATCATGCGGTTCAGCACATCCACGTCGATTCGCAGCGTCTTGTCCTGCATCGATGGAGCCGCCGCCATGGCCACCCCAGGTGCAGCCGCAGGCAGAGCCGACAGCACCGCATCGTGGCCTGACGACTGAGGTGGGCGCTGCGCAACATGCCCTGAGCTGCTGGAAGCGCCTGGGCCGAGCTTGTCGAAGGAGGCCCGATTCTGCGATGCGGGCGCTGCCTTTGCCGCCGACCCTCTATCCCTCAGCTCCATCAGACGCGCAATCAACGCGCTGTCGTTGTCCGAGGTCCGCTCACCCTCCGTCCCTGTCGCCTCAATGGTCTGTAGAATTCCGCGCAGCCCATCCATCAGCTCCAGCAGCCCGCTAATCAGCTCCGTGCTCACGGCCAGCCTGCGATCGCGCAGCGCACCCAGCAGGCTCTCGCCCGCGTGCGCCAGCTTCTCCAGCCGGCCAAACCCCAGAAAGCCCGTAGTCCCCTTGATGGTATGGACTGCGCGGAAGATCTCCGCCACCAGTTCTTCATCGTCCGGCTTCTTCTCAAGCTGGGTCAGGCAAATCTCCATCCGCTCGAGGCCTTCCTGGCTCTCCGCGAGAAACTCTTTGGTTAAGTCTTCCACCTCTTCCTTATCGGGCCGTTGCCGCACAACCATGAGCCCCACGCTAAAGCCAACAGGGCCGCGTGCCCATCGTCGCTTGCCTTTGCCCCCTACACCCTTTACCCTCATTCATCTATGCCACCTACCGAAGCCGAAGTCGCCGCCCTGCGGCTCTACGCCACCGAGGCCGCCCGCAACTCCTACTCGCCCTACAGCCACTTCCGCGTGGGCGCGGCCATCCTGCTGCAGGCAGACCAGAGGCAGGATGGGGCCATTGTCGCCGGAACCAACGTCGAAAATGCGTCGTACCGGCTGACCTGCTGCGCCGAGCAGTCCGCCATCGCCGCCGCAGTCACCCTCTACGGCCCCGAGATTCGCATCCGTGCCATCGCCATCGTCAACCTGAACGGCGCAGCCTCGATGCCCTGCGGGGCTTGCCGCCAGACCCTCCTGGAGTTCAGCACGCAAGAGACCGCCGTCTTCTACCCCAACGCCGATGGCGAGACAGTCTCGGCCACGCTCGCGGCGCTGCTGCCCGACGCCTTCCGGCTGGCCACGGAGTAGACCTCCGGCCGGCAGCTCTTCGCGGATAGCTTTCACCAACAACCGGCAACCAACAACCTGAAACTAGCCTTCCTCCGCATAGAATCGAAGTTGTGACCATCCACCCCATCGACGTGATCCAGCACAAGCGCGACGGGCTCACTCTCTCCGACGCCGAGATTCAGGGCTTCATCCGCGCTCTGGTGGAGCGGGAGTCCGCCGCAGATTTACCCACAGACGCCCCCACCGATGCGCAGACCGCCGCGCTGCTGATGGCGATCTTCCTGCGCGGGCTGAATGCGCAGGAGCTGGCCGCGCTGACCCAGGCGATGCGCTTCTCCGGCGAGACGCTGGACACCTCGTCGCTGCACTCCTTCGCTGTGGACAAGCACTCCACCGGCGGCGTGGGGGACAAGGCGTCGCTGCTGATCGCGCCGATCGTCGCGGCGGCCGGCGCGCCTGTGGCGGAAGGCGAGGGCTATACGCTGTGCGACCCGATGATCAGCGGGCGGTCGCTGGGCCACACCGGCGGCACGCTGGACAAGCTCGAAACGATTCCCGGATTTCGCACGCAGTTGCCGCTGCCGGAGTTCCTTGCGATCCTGCGGCAAGCTGGATTTGCGATGGCAGGGCAGACGCCGACGCTGGTGCCTGCCGACCGCATCCTGTACGCGCTGCGCGACCACACCGGGACGGTCGAGTCGCCGTACCTGATTACGGCCAGCATCATGAGCAAGAAACTGGCGGCGGGGCTGAACGCGCTGGTGCTGGACGTGAAGACGGGCAGCGGGGCGTTCATGTCGAAGTACGCGGACGCGCAGTTGCTGGCGCGGTTGATGGTGGAGACCGGCGAGCGGGCCGGAACGCGCACCGTCGCGCTGATGACTTCGATGGACCAGCCGCTGGGACGATTTGCGGGCAACTGGATTGAGGTGCAGGAGTGCATCGAACTCTTCCAGCACTTCTCGCCGGAGTGCGAGTTCGCGCTGCCGGAGGAGAAGCTGCGGCTGTCGGGCGACCTGCTTGCGCTGACCCACGCGCTGAGTGGGTGGATGCTGCATCTTGGAGGGAAGGCCGCGACTCCTGAGGATGGGGCGATTTTGTCGGCGCGGCTGCTGGCCGATGGGTCGGCTTACAAGCATTTTCTGCGGATGGTGGAGATGCAGTCGGATGACTATGCTGGCGCACAGGCTGCGTTTGCCGATCCTGCGGCGTATCACAGGCCGAGTGCTACGCGCACGCTTGGGGCGGACCGCGCGGGATTTCTTGCGGCGATGGACTGCAAGCAGATTGGCTGGGCGGTGCAGCGGCTGGGAGCGGGGCGCACACGGCCCGGGGCGCCGGTGAGCGCTCATGCGGGTATCGAGATGCACGCCAAGCTCGGCGACCGCATTGAGGCGGGGCAGAGGCTGGCGACGCTCTTCAGCGAAGATGCAGCGCTGCTGGACGAGCCGGAAGAGATGCTGCGCGAGACGCTGCAGATTGCCGATGAGCTGCCGACGCCGATTCCGCTTGTCCGCGAGATCATCACGAAAAATCAGCTTGCGTGACGAGGCTCCAGGTCTTCGGCGCGGACTTCACCGTGAAGCTATGGACGCGAGACAGTGAGCCCCTTCGTCCACCACTCGCGTACCGGGATGCGCGGGAAGGGAAGGTGCAGCCTGTGCGTTGCCCTGAAAATCTCCGGGGCGAACTCGCGCGTGACATTCGTCGCCGCGAATCCAACGAACCGGCCCTCGAAGTTTCTTGCGCCGTCGCCCGGCGTGTTGAATCCATCTGGCATATACAGGTTACCGACGAACCCACTCGCCGCGGCCCCGGCAAAGTTCGCCACGGCTAGCCGTCTGTGGCCCGAATCCGAGCGGTCTGCAAACGTGTAGCCAATGGCATAGAAGAACCGCGCCACGCCCTGCTTGCCGGACGGGCGATAGCGAAAGTCCTCATGCAGCAGCGCGCCGGTGGCGTAGCGTCCCGTCTCCAGCGCGACGCGACTGCCCAATGCCGCGCCGTAGTTCCTGCCAAAGGCTGGACCTCCGTCGAGCCAGTCGCTCGGATAGCCGACCGGCGGACGCGCCATCTTCATCGCCGCCGAGAAGGCCGGGGCCACCATCGCACGCGGGCCAAAGGTCACCACCATGTACGACTCGGTCTTGAGCTTCAGACTCTCGGGCGCTCTGCCCGCCGCAATCGGCGCGTACCAGGAGTCGCCCGCCATCGGCTCCGGATCAGGCGGCAGCGCAGTTGCATTTTGCGACGCAGCACTCTGTGCCGCAGGGCTTTGTGCCGAGGGTGCGTCGGGCAGCCCCGCCGATGGGGCCGTCTGCCCGCCGGCACTCCCGATCGCAATCGAAAAGAAAATCGCGAATACCGCGCAATTCATCCGCATCTCCCGATCATACCGGCCAGCGCCGCGCCGCGCGAATTCATCCCTCACTTCCCATGGATGAATTCCATCGCCGCTCGCGCTTCTCATTCGTTACACTCAACACATACGCAAGCCAATCCGCAGCGATTCACCCATCCAACCTAGGGAGCGCATCGTGGCACGATTCACCGGACTTCTCGGACTCATCGCGTTTCTTGGCCTCGCCTACGCGCTCTCCACCAATCGCCGGGCGATCAAGTGGCGCACCGTCGCGTGGGGACTTAGCCTACAGATCGTCTTCGCCTTCCTGGTGATCAAGTGGGCGTACGGGCAGCGCATCCTGCAGGTGGCCAGCAATGGGGTGACCTCGATGCTGGGCCACTCCGCCGACGGCTCCATAATGGTCTTCGGCCCGCTGGGCGATCCTCATAGCGTGCTCCATGTCTTCGCCTTCGCCGTGCTGCCAACGATTATTTTTGTCAGCGCGTTCTTCGCGGTGCTGTACCACATCGGCGTGATGCAGCGGGTGATCAAGGTGGTGGCGTGGATCATGCAGCGAACGATGGGCACCAGCGGCGCGGAGAGCACCAACGTTGCGGCGAGCATCTTCATGGGGCAGACCGAGGCCCCGCTGACGATCCGGCCGTTTCTCTCGGGCGCGACCAACTCCGAGCTGATGACGATCATGACCTCGGGGATGGCGCATGTGTCGGGCGGAATCATGGCCGCTTACATCAGCTTCGGGATCAATGCCAAGGACCTGCTGTCGGCGGTGATAATGACCGCGCCGGGAACGATTCTGGTGGCCAAGATGCTGGTGCCGGAGACCGAGGTTCCGGCTACCGCGGGGACGGTCCACATGCCGCCTTCCGAGGAGCATGCCAATGAGAATTTCATCGGTTCGATTGCGCGGGGAACCATCGATGGCGGCGCGCTGGCGTTCAATGTGGCGATTATGCTGATCAGCTTTCTGGCGTTGGTGGGGCTGCTGAACGCGACGATGAACGGCGTCTCGAACTTTGCGTGGGCGCACGGACACATTCCGTTTCCGCACTCGCTGAATGCGGTGCTGGGATTCTTCGGCGCGCCGATTGCGTGGCTCATCGGCATTCCGTGGCGCGAGGCGCCGGCGATCGGAAATCTGCTGGGAACGCGCGCGGTGCTGAACGAGTTTGTGGCCTACACGCAGCTTGGGTTGATGAAGACCGGCCCCGGCGCGCTGTCGCCGCGGACTTTTTCGATTGCAACCTTCGCGCTGTGCGGCTTTGCGAACCTCGGATCGATTGGGATGCAGATCGGCGGCATCGGGGCGCTGGTCCCGAATCGGCGGAACGATCTGGCGCGGCTGGGATTCCGCGCGATGCTGGCCGGGACGATGGCGAACCTCATGTCGGCGGCCATCGTTTCCATGCTGATCAAATAGAGCGTTTCTCGTAATAGTGTAGACCGCGGCGGTGCGAGAAAAATGCGGGGATTCTTCGCTCCGCTCAGAATGACAATCCTTATTTGGTCTATAGCAATTCGGGAGATGCTTTAAGCTGGCGATTACTCGGAGGGAAGACTCTCCTGGATGCTCTGCGCCATCTCGTCGATGGAGGTGTGCTGGCTGAGCTGCTCGATCTCTTTGTCCTTGGCGACCTTTGGCAGGCCGACGCTTCCGGCGATCTGGCGGTCCATGCCCAGGACGGCGGTGATCTCCTTTTCGGCGAGCAGGAGGATCTGGAGCATGAGGTGGTCGCGCTCGTCGGCGCGGCGGCTCATGCGGGCCTGGCGCATCAGGATGAAGCTGGCGAGGAGAATCGCTTCAAAGGCCAGGAAGGTGCCAAGCAGAGAATACGGGGCTGGATCGAAGTGGCGGATGATGGGGATGGAGAGCGTGTTGACCGCGATCCACGAGGCTACGGCGACGATATGGAGCGCGACGAAGACCAGGCTGCCGGCGAAGGAGGCGACCATATCGCCGATGCGCTCTGTGCGCGTACGCCGGGCGAGGAACTCCAACTCGTGCTTGGCGATGAGATCGACGTGTTCCTGGACAGGGTTATGCAACATCGGGTCTACTCGCTTCCATGCCGCGGACGGACGGCACACTCATGGCCCATCGACGAGTGAGATGTCTCCACCGCAGCCGTCTAAAAGTTAGATGCAAGAGCTGAGGCCATCGGCGAAACGCACGGTGCTCTCCCACCCTTCGCGGGAAAATAGCGAAGATGGGGCACCCGGCACCCGGCGCTGCTACTATATGGTCTTCGTTGGCTTGAATGTGTCGCGGGCACCGTGGCGGATAGTGAGGATGACGACCGTGGAGCTTTCCTCGTCGATGAGGTAGATAGCGCGATAGATGTGCGGCTTGTTGCCGTAGAGGAGATGGCGCAATGCCGGGTCTTCGGGGGCCACGGGAGAGCGCTGGGGCATCTCGGACAAGGAGCCCAGGGCTGCGTGGAGTCCGTTGAACCACGCCGCCGCCTGGTGCGATGTCTCCGCTTCGATGAAGCGGTAGATTCTGTCCAGATCGCGTGCGGCCTGGGCACCGACCTTAACGCGGTATGGCATACTTCACTCGCATCTCGTCGAAGACTTCGTCCAGCGGGCGGGTGCGGCCGGCGGCTACGTCTTCGAGACCTAGCCGGATGCCTTCGCGAGTCTCCGCTTCTTCGATCCGATCGAGCTGACGCTGGTAGGCGGCGGGGTCCTGGAGGACGGCTTCGGGCTTGCCGTTGACGGTGAGGATGATGGGGCGCTGCGTCTGCTTGAGCTGGCGGATGAGCTTGACGGAGTTGTTGCGGAAGGTGGTGAGGGGCTGGATGTCCTTGGTGATGTCGAGGTGAGCTGGCATGGGGGCGGCCTCCGCTACAGGTATTTTATCGTACCTCATGGTTTGGCGCTTGACCAGCGTGTGAGCGTGACGAGGATCAGGCAGCGCAGCGAGGTTTACAACGGCTGATTCGGGCGGAGCGGGATCGTTCGCACGAGACGGGCAGACGGAGTTTCGTGGTCTCCCACCCTTCGCTAGAAAAAAGCGAAGAATGGGGCACCCGGATGCCATCGTCCCGTACCGATCAAGTAAAATACCGCTGAACAGCAACACGAAGAAATGGAAGGCCCCATGAAGAAGCTTGTCGCCTCGGCTCTTGGTTTTGTCCTTGCTTCGCTGCTCACCCCGATCGCCCCAGCCCAATCCAGCGACATT
>PLOT01000134.1 GCA_003142215.1 Granulicella sp.
CGCATCGAAGCCTTCCACCCCGACTTCATCAAAGTCGTTCCGACCGCCAAGTCGCTGATCGATAACCTCACCCTGATCCACTTTCTCGAGCGCATGAACGACAACTCGAACCTCATCGGCATCTGCATGGGCGATGCGGGGATCATCTCGCGCGTGCTGGGCGTGCGCGCCGGATCGGCCTTCACCTTCGCCGCCGCCACAGTGGGCGAGGAGACCGGTCCCGGCCAGATCGCCGCGCGCACCCTGCTGGAGACCTACCGCATCGACCAGGTCGATGCCGCCACCAAGGTCTACGGCGTGGCGGGAAACCCGATCCGCAGCTCGCTCTCGCCCATCATGATGAACACGGCCTTCCGGCGCGAGACGGTCAACGCAGTCTATCTGGCGCTGCAGACCACACGCCTCTCCGACCTGCTGAAACTGGTGCATGACATCCCCATCCAGGGCGTCAGCGTCACCATGCCGCTGAAGCAGGAGATTCTGTCGCATCTGGAGCGCACCGACCCGCTCTCGGCCCGGATCGGCGCGTGCAACACGGTGCTGCGCGCGCAGGACGGCAAGCTCTACGGATTCAACACCGACGTGGCGGGCATCACCGGCCCGCTGGAGAAGCGAATGCCGCTGGCCGGCGCCAGGGTTCTGGTGCTGGGCGCGGGAGGCGCGGCGCGCGCCGCCGTCTTCGGCCTGCGCGAGAAGGACGCCAACGTCTTCATCCTCAACCGCACAGCCGAGACCGCGCAGAAGCTGGCGCGCCAGTCCGGCTCCAAGACCATACGCCATGAGGCCCTGGCCAAGACCAGCTTCGACGCCATCGTCAATGCCACGCCGGTCGGCATGGCGGGCAACAAGGCCGCGCCCCTGCTGGAGGCCAAGGACCTCAACACCAAACTGGTCTTCGACCTGGTCTACAACCCGCTGGAGACGCCGCTGATTCACCTCGCGCGGCAGTTGTCGATCCCCTTCATCACGGGGGTGGAGATGTTCGTCCACCAGGGCGCGCGGCAGTTTGAAATCTGGACTGGCAAGCCCGCTCCCGAGGAAGAGATGTTCCGCGTCGTGCTGCACGCGCTGCGCCAGCAGGCAGAACTGGCCGCCTTCGATGCCGCCGAAGCCGCCGAGTCAAAGCCGGAGGCAAAGCAAAAGCCGTCAACAAAGTCCGTAGCGAAACCGGCAGTCAAACCGAAAGCAGAACCGAAAGCAGAGACAAAGCCAAAGCCTGCCGCCAAGTCACCGGCAAAGGCAGCCGCGAAGCCGAAGCCGGAGGCAAAGCCAAAGCCCGCCGTCAAAAAAACCGCCGCCAAGGCAAAGAAATAAAGTCCGACCTCCCCGGTTGGCGCAAAGAACGCTGCAAACTCTAAAAATTGATCGCGCGCCCGGCAATTCACATGAACTTGCCGCGGCGGGATTGCGTATTATGGAGCACGGCTCATTCCTGCCGGTGCACGGCGTGCTGTGGGCCATGCAGAACATCCGTTGTCTTGAGGAGATCGTTCCATGAAGAAGCTGATGCTGTGCCTTGTTGCACTGGCCGCATTGTTCGCAACCCCCGTCCTGCGCGCGCAGACTGCGGCTCCTGCGGCGACCACTACCGCGCCTGTGCCTGCTGGTCACGGGCAGGGCGACATTGCAGGCACGTGGCAGGGCACGCTTGAGACAGACCATCATCTTCGGGCTGTCATGAAGATCTCGAACGACAATGGCCGGCTAACGGCGGTCGTATACAGCATCGACCAGGGAGGGCAACCGATAAACGCCACCGGGGTCGCGTTGCAGGGAACGGCCTTCAAGTTCACTGCGCCTTCCATCAACGGAACCTACGAGGGTAAGTTGAGTGCGGACGGCAAGTTTATTACCGGAAGCCTGACCCAGAACTCGCAACCGATCCCGCTGAACTTTGTGCGCGCCACGCCGGAGACGGCTTGGGAGATTCCGGTGCCTCCAGCGCCACTGAAGCCGATGGCGGCGGATGCAGACCCGTCGTTCGAGGTGGCGACGATCAAGCCCAGCGATCCCAATGTTCCAGGCAACTGGTTCTCGGTTAAAGGACGCAACTTTACCACCCACAACATTTCTCTTGCCGGGCTGATTGAGTCTGCATATGGGGTTCACGCGAAGCAAATCGTGAATGGGCCGGACTGGTTCGACAAAGACACCTACGACCTGAATGCGGTGCCAGATGGCGAGGGCCAGCCCAGCAATAAGCAGTGGAACACGATGATGCAGAAGTTGCTGGCGGACCGGTTCAAGCTGACATTCCACCACGAACAACGTGAGCTTCCAGTCTTCGTGCTTACGGTGGGCAAGGACGGCGCGAAGAATATGGCGGAGAATACTAGTGGGGGATTATTGCCGTCGCTATTTTTCCAGGGAACTAAGGGGGGAATCATGTTGCCAGCGAGGAATGCGACGATGAAGGATTTTACCGGCCTGCTACAGGAGGTTGTTCTCGACCGGCCGGTGGTGGACCAGACAGGATTGAAGGGCAGATACGATTTCACGCTAAAGTGGGCGCCAGACGATTCTCAGTTTGGCGGGCATGTGCCGCCGGCCAGTGATGATCCGAGTGCGCCGCCCAGCCTATTCACCGCGCTTCAGGAGCAGCTTGGGTTGAAATTAGTACCTGCGAAAGGGCCAGTTCCGGTGCTGGTGATCGACCACGTTGAGAAGCCCTCGCCCAACTGACCCTCCGCACAACTCCGCCGGCCGCCGCGCCGATGGCCGCCGCCGAAGATGCCGCCCAGAATCGCGCCTGCGGCAGGACAGGAGCGGCACTCGCAGGGCTTCGCTCCAGATCGGCATTTTTGCCCCATCCACAGTCGGAAAGACGCCCCAGGAGGTACTATACTTAGCATCCTAGGCAGGTGTGCAGACAATGCGCATTCTCCGTTCGCGCGTTCACACCAGTGGCATAATGTGCATCCTATAACGGAGACGGACAAACAATTTATCTCAAGGTTGAACAGGAGAAGACGATGGCAGACAACGAATGCGAATGCGGATCAAGTGGGATTGGATGGTTTCTGGCCGGGTTGGGTATAGGCGCTGTGATCGGCGTGCTGTATGCGCCGAAGGCTGGCAAAGAGACCCGCGAGGACCTGTTGAACGGCGCGCGCGAGGCCCGCGACAAGGCCGCGGAACTGGTCGAGCAGGGAAAGCAGAAGGCTGCTGAACTGGTCGAGGAGGGCAAGCAGAAGGCCCAGGAATCGTTCGACAAGGGCCGCGAGTACTACGACAAGGGCCGCACCCAGTGGACCCAGTACGTCGAGAAGGGCAAGAGCCTGATCAACGAGCAGCAGGCCAAGGTCGAGGCCGCCGTCGACGCGGGCAAGGAAGCCTATATCAACACAACCACCGAGCCGCAGGCTTAGTTCCTTCGGTTGAACTCCGGCGTCGCATTGCTGGACGCCGGACAGGCTGCGGCCTAGCGTACGGAAGGGGACGTATGGCGATGCTGGCGATGTGGTTCCAGGGAACGGATGCAATCTCCGAGGTCAATGCCAATCTTCTGACGGTCTTTATCGGGCTGGTTGCGCTGGCCATGCTGGTGCAGGCCGTTACGCTGATCGTTCTCGCGGCGAAGTCGGCGAAGTCGATCAAGGGCCTGGCGGAGACGGTCGACGAGCTGAAGCAGAAGGCGCTTCCGCTGATCGATTCGGCAACCCAGATCAGCCAGACCGCGGAGTTTCTGCTCAACGAGAATGCGCCGAAGGTTAGGGCCATCGCCGACAATCTGCTGGAGACCAGCGACCTGGTGCGCGGCACGGCGCAGCACTTTGAAGCGACGCTGGCCGACGCCAACCTGCGCACCCAGCGCCAGGTGGCACGGGTCGACGGAATGGTGACGGCTGCGCTGACGGCGACCGTCGAGGTGGTCGAGACCATCGGCAACGGCATCCGCGGACCCGCGCAGAAGATCGCCTCGATGGCTGGCCAGGCAAAGCGGTTCGCCGAGGGCCTGCTGGCCGGGATCAAGTCCTACGCAAGCCGCTAGAACTGCGTGGCCGCTGCTACCATGAGAGTGTGCCTCGTTCCGTCTCCGGTCCACGAATTGAATCCTCGATAGCTTCCTCGCAGCCGCGTTCCGCGTCGCCGCGGATCCATGGTTCCGCTTGGCCAACCATCGGCTTCGTCTCGCTGGGCTGCCCGAAAAATCTGGTGGACTCCGAGGTGATGATGGGGCTGCTGGATCGCGCCGGCGGCCAGTTGACCGCGCGCGCCGAGGACGCCGAGATTCTGGTCGTCAACACATGCAGCTTCATCGACTCGGCCAAGCAGGAGTCGGTGAACGCGATCCTGGAGATGGCGCAGCACAAGCGTGAGAACGGCGGCAAGGCGCGACGGCTGATTGTTGCCGGGTGCCTGGTCGAGCGCTACCGCGACGAGATTCAGAGGAATATTCCCGAGGTCGATGCGGTGGTCGGCACGGGCGAGCTGGAGGCGATTCTGGAAGCCGCCGGGCTGACCGTCGTTGACGCGCCTGCTGAGGAAAAATCGCCGTTCAACATTCTGGTCAGCCGCGCTGCGAGCGCTGTGCATCAGCACTCCCACCCTAGCGAGGTGGGCACACAATTGGAGATCGCGCAGTCCTCACGCGCGGAGGGCGATCTGCGCGAGCGGCAGGGACGCTTCTCGCGCGCGCAGTGGAAGGGCGCGACGGCCGCGCTGCCGGAGTATCTCTACAGCGACGAGACGCCGCGCATTCGCACCACGCCGCGTTCGTCGGCATACATCAAGATCGCCGAGGGATGCGACCACCCATGCAGCTTCTGCATCATCCCGCAACTGCGCGGCAAGTTTCGCTCGCGGCGGTTGGAGTCCATCGTCGCAGAGGCGGAGCGGCTCATCGCGCAGGGCGTGCGCGAGATCACGCTGATTGGCCAGGACACGACTTGTTATGGCGAAGATTTGGGATTGCGCATTAACGGTGAGCCAGCCGGGCTGGCGACGCTGCTCGATGCCGTGGCTGTGCTGCCGGGGCTGAAGTGGCTGCGGTTCCTCTACGCGTATCCCAACAAGGTGACCACGCGGCTGCTGGAGACGATTGCGCGGCACGAGACGATTGCGAAGTATCTCGACGTGCCGTTGCAGCACGCATCGCCAAGCGTGCTGAAGCGGATGAAGCGCGGCGGCACGGCGGAGGTCTTTCTGCGGCTCATCGAGAAGGCGCGCGCGATTGTGCCGAGGATTGTGCTGCGCAGTACATTTATCGTCGGATTTCCCGGGGAGACGGATGCAGACTTCAACGAACTCTGTGAGTTTGTTGCGGCGGCGAAGATCGACTGGCTCGGTGTCTTCTGCTACTCGGACGAGGAAGGCGCGGCGGCCTTTGGTTTGGATGCTGCGCTGAAGGTACCGAAGCGGACGATCGAGGCGCGGCGACGGCGGCTGATGAAGCTGCAACAGAAGATCAGCGCACGGGCGAAGGCCGCGTGGGTGGGCAGGGAAGTGGATGTGCTGGTGGAGGGCGAGAGCGACGAGACGGAACTGCTGTGGCAGGGCCGCACCGCGCTGCACGCGCCGGAGATCGACGGCAAAGTGCTGATCAACGACTTCGGCCCGCATGAGGCGCTGGTCCCCGGCACCTTCTACCGCGCGGAGATTACCGAGTCGCACGAATATGACGTAGTGGCGAGGATTATCGAGTAAGACCGGCAGGAGTTGTGCCTCGAAGCCCACATCTCAGAAGCGAGATGTGGGGCACCCGGCACCCGGCGTGACTAACAACATGGTAACGATCAAAAAAATCGGCAGCCATGCTGCAATAAGTATGGTCTTGCGGTGCCGCCGGAGACCTTATCGTACATTTGATCGAAGCGCGACTGAGGGTCCCGTGTTTGCATTTCCCCGTCGTGAGTCAGTACTAGGTAGAACTGCCGCACATTATTGGGGTCTTTCAGGTAGAGCGAAAACTCGGTTGTTAGCTCTGCGTCGAGACATTCTGTATCGGGAGCAACAGCCCCCCGCTCGAGTTGATCCTTGATGCGGCCCATATCCCGCTGACCGTCTTTCATCAGGGCTGCATATCGCTCGCTGTCTCCGATGAGCCGAGTTGCCTCAGCCATGCTGGGCCCAAAGAGGATGTGGGTGTACGGCAGTCCTCCCAAAGCGATTTGATAGTCATGCAGAATCTCATGGACATCATAGGGGCCAATCTCCGATTTCAAGAGCAATGAATAATCTGCCATGTACTGCGTGCGGCACCCGACTGTGTATCCACCGGCGCCACTGGGAGCGCCGCTCATACTCCATTTGTCCTTGTCGTAGATGATGTACTGGACGGTGGAACACCAGTCTTGCAGATGAATTCCAGTGATCTGCTGATAAGCGGGAAATACCTTGCATGCCTGGTTTTGCGCAAAGACTGGGCAGAGGGCTTTAGTTGCTGGATCAGCAACGTGCGAGCAGTCGACCTGAAAACGGACCGTCAATACCTGTCCTGCACATTCTGTGACGGTGCTCTTGTTCTGCGCTCGAATCGGCGCACAAAAGAGGACTGCTATGCACAGCGCTCCGCCGGAACCAATGAGCAACTGTCTCACGTTACGTTTCTTCCCGAACAGACGTTCCATATAGAAAACCCTCGCGTTACCAGCCAAAAGTCTCGACCAGAATACACCTGTGCCGATGACGTGGCTGAAGTGTGTAGTTCTGATCGTCCCGGCTGGCTACGGAGCGACGGTGAGGGTGAGGTTGTCGACGGAGAGGACGGTGAGTTGGGTTCCGGCGGGGACGGGTGGGGTATTGGGGGGCAGCGTGGCCTTCCAGATCTCGCCGCGGACCTCGACCTGGCCGATGGCGGGATAGCCGGGTAGGGCGTGGCCTTGTGGGGCGAGCGGCGTCATTGCAATGGCGGGCTGGCCGAGCATGGCCTGCGGGCCGGTGAGGCGTTTGGCCTGACGCGCTTTGACAGCGATCCACGCGAGGCCGAAGGTGATGGCGCCGAAGCCGACGCCTGCGCCAGCGGCCACGCCGAAGTGGACGCGCATCTCCGGCGTGGGGCCGTTGACCAGCGTGGCCAGACCGAAGACCAGGCACAGAATGCCGACCGTTCCGAGCACTCCGTGGCTGGCGAACTTTGCCTCCAGCACCATGAGCGCCAGCGCGGCGAAGAGCAGCAGGATCGCGGTGTGCTGCACGGGCAGCAGGTTCAGCCCGAAGATGGCCAGAAGCATCATCAGCGTGCCCAGCGCGCCGGGGACGATGGTGCCGGGCACGTTGAATTCGAGGTAGATGAGCAGGCCGCCGCAGAGCAGAAGAAGCACGTCGAGGTCGGGGCTGGTGAGGCGCGTCAGCAAGCGCTCGCGCGTGGAGGGCGGAAGTTCGACGAGGACGGCGTGGGTGAAGTCGAGCTTCACGCTCTCGCCGTGGAAGCGCTTGATGGTGCGTCCGTTGAGCGCCGCAAGCAGGGCGTTGTCGTCGGGCGCGACTACGTCGATCAGATGCAGCTTGAGTGCCTCGGCCTCGCTGAACGACTTCGAGTTGCGCACGGCGTCCTCGGCATCTTTGGCGTCGCGCCCGCGCACTGTTACATACGAACGAAGAAACGCCGCCGTGTCGTTCTCGATCTTCTCCTTCAGTACCGGGTCCATCGTGGTGCCTTCGAGGATGGGATGCGCCGCTCCGGCGTTGGTTCCCGGCGCCATCGCGGCGACGTCGGCTGCTTCCAGCAGAAAGAATCCAGCCGAGCCGGCGCGGCTGCCGGAGGGTTCGATGAAGATGATGACGGGCACCGGCGATGCTTCGATGTCCGCCACCATCTCGCGGGTGGAATCGAGCAGGCCGCCGGGCGTGCCCATGGAGATCAAAACGGCTGCGGCGTGGCGGCTGGCTGCGTCGTCCAGGCCGCGCTTGAGATACTCGGCGGTGATCGGCTGAATTGTGTCGTGGATGCTGAGCTTGACCACGAGAGCCGACGAGGCCGCGGTCTGCGCCAGTGCGAACGACGGCAGCAGCGTGACCAGCGCGACCAACGCCAAGAACGAATTTCTCATGCGATGGATCATGGATAGACGGAGCATGGAACGCACCTCTTCGGCATAGGGCCACGCATTAACCATACGGCAACAAGCAGCCATCCCGCCCAGCATCTTTCCGCTGCATGGCTCTATGGCAGGCCCTGGCCGCGCGCCGCGAGCGCGGTCTTCATGCCCAGCGCGGCGGAGTTGTCCGGCTCCAGGCGCAGCGCATTCGCGACGTTGAAGGCGGATTCGGAGAGTTGGTTGATCTGCAGGTCGAGCCGCGCCAGCACCAGATACGCCGCGGCGTTGGGTGCCAGTTGGAGCGAACTCTGCACCTCCGCGCGCGCGTCGTCGGCCGATCCGCTGCGTTCGCGCACCTGCGCGATTCCGGCGTGCGCCGCGGCGCTCTTCGGGTCGGCGGCAAGCGCGGTGTGGAACTCCTGCTCGGCCTCAGGAAGCAGCCCCTGCGCCAGATATTCATCGCCCAGTTGCGTGTACTGCACTGCCTGCTGGACTGGCGGCAGCGTGGCCATCTGCAGGGCGCGCATCTGGTCGAGCTGGAACGCCGCCTGGCGGAACGACGCCTCCGACCAGGTTCGGCGGATGCGCGTGGTGGGGTCGAATCCACCCGCGCTAAGGATCGATTTCAGATTGGCGGACGAGCCGTGCGTTGCCTGCAGACGGGTGAGCAGTTCGGTGGCCTCGGGGTCGTCGGCGTGCAGCTTCAGCGCCTGCTCCACCTCGCGCGTTGCTCCGGCGATGTCGCTGCGGCCAAGCAGCGCGACAGCCAGGTTGAAGTGATAGTCGGCGTCGTTGGGGTCGGCTGCGATCACCTGTACGAAGAGGGCCGCGGCGTCCTTGCCCTGGCGGCTGGCGGCGACGCCCTCGTCGTTGACCACCTCGGGCAGCGGCAGGCTGGCGGCCACGAAGGCGAAGGCCGACGCCGCCTCGGCGTACCGGGCGATGTTGAAGCGCGCCAGCCCGCGATAGAAGTTGGCCTCCAGCGCCATGCGGCCTGTGGGCGGCACCTTGGCCAGAGTGGCGGCGGCAGCCTCAAACTTGCTTGCCGCGTACTGCTCCTTGCCCAAGGCCAGCAGCGCCGCAGTGTAGCTGGGTGTCTCGGCGACAGCGGCCTCGAGGCGTTTCAGCCGCTCGTCGGAGGTGGGCGCGGATGTGCCGCGGATGTAGTCCTCGAACGAACTGAGGCGGACTCCGCCCGAGGCCGCCAGAAAGGTCTGCTCGGCCACCGCGAAGTGCGGATCCATGCGCCCGGCCACCTTCCACGCGATGGCGTTCTCCACGTCGAAGAGCCGGGAGAGTTCGCTTGAGTCCTTAAGCGGCGGGGACATGCGGAGCTGATTCACCTCCAGCACCTCGGCCTGCACCTCGATGCGGCTGGCTGGAGTCCCCGAACCGGTGACGTTGAAGCTGCCGATAACGACGAAGTCCGCGTCCAGCGTCTGCGCAATACGGATGGTGGTGGCGCGGCTGGGGCGAAAGTCCGGCGGCAGGCCCAGGTGCTGCATCGCGTACTGGCGGTCGTCGCGGCCGATGGTTAAAAAGCCCGCCGAGGTAAGCCGCTGGTCCAGCGTGTAGGGAAAAGAATCGCCGATCCAGCCGAGGTTGGCCTGGCCGGAGCGGTTGTCGAACGGCAGCACCAGCACCAGCCGCCCGCCGGGCTGGCGGATGTCCGCCGCCGAGCTGGCGTCCTCATTCACCTGACTTTGGGCGTGCGCAATGCAGCACGAAGTCAGTGCGGCAAACAGAATCGCAAAGGAACTGAGCCGACGAATATTGTCAATAAAAGTTCTCACCACGATGGCTCGATTATAGAGGGCGCGTGGGTGGATGCATCGCAGGTCTCAGCATTCATTTAGTCTTCGGTCAGTTTGATCCAGGTTCAACGATTACGGGCTGGCTGATTGTTCCTTGGTGCGGGGAAAGCGCAGGACGGCGACCCACTCGCCTCGGATGGAGGCCTGCCACACCACCTCGCCGTGCAGGATGGAGGCGGCTTCGGCGGGCAGCAGGTCCTCGTGGAAGTCGAAGTAGCGGGCGTCTGCCGGTGCGTTGCGAAGGGCGAGGTTGACCTGGCCGGAGGGTGGAGCCCATTTAGTGGAGAAGAGGAGAGCAGTGTCGAACTCGCCGGGACCGGCCGCGCCCTGCTGCATCCGGGCTGCATTTTCGATCTGTTCCCGCGAGAAGTTCTGGATCGCAACCGCCTTGATGGGGACTTTGGTGTAGCCCAGTTCGGGCCGCTCCAGCTCGGAGTAGGCGGGCCATGCGGTCAGCACCGTCGCTTGCGGCCATTGCTCGGCGATCAGCGCGATCGCCCTCTGGTGCAGCACGATCATGTCGCGATAGGTGAGGTTGTCCTCGGGCGCGAAGGCGTAGGGCGGGTTGATCCAGATGCCGGCAAGAAACGCCGCCGTGCTGAGCGCGGCGATCCATCCCCAGTCGCGCACGCGGAGCTGCCACTCGGCCACCGCGAGCAGAAGTACGAGCGGGAACATGGGCAGCAGATAGCGTGTGAGCAGCGCTCCGCCGAGCACCGAGAAGGCGATCCAGTTGGCCAGCAGAACCACGGCAATGGCGTTGAGCACAGGCCGCGCCAGGCGCGCGCGCTCAGTGATGGCCGGGAGCAGCAGAAACGCGGCCAGGGCACACAGCACTGGCACAAACATGTTCATGTGCATCGTCAGGTGCAGCAGCCGGTGGTAGAGGCAGAGCGCGATGCGGTGCGTGTCCAGGTTGGCGGTCGCGTTGTAGCGCAGGAACTCCGGGTTGCCGAAGACGAATCCGGTGCGATGGAAGTGGTACGCGTACCAGGCCGCCAGCGGGAGGATGGGAGCAAGCAGCGCGGCGAGCCAGTCGATGTGCGCATGCCGCAGGACTGGAACGTTGCGGTCGCGCAGCAGTAGATACGACTCCCAGACCGCCAGCGCCACCGGAGTGACGATTGCCGTCTCCTTCGATAGCGCAGCGAGAGAGAAGAAAACGGCTGCGCAGAATTTAGGTGTATGAGAAAACCGTCTCTCGGAATCCAGATGCTGTTCGCCTGTGGCCGGGAAGTTAACGGATTCGAGATAGAACGACAGCCCCCAGAGCGTGAACGCCGCGGCGAAGATGTCTGCGTGGGCCAGCGTGCTCTGTGCATACCAGACCGGATAAACAGCGGTGAGCAGAGTGGTGGCAACCGCGGAGCGCGTGCCCAGCAGGTTGCGCGCCAGACGAAAAACTGCGAGCAGAGCGGCGGCCGCGACCATGCAGATGAAGGTGCGCGTTCCGCTGGGGACGAAGCCCGAAAGGTGCCACCAGCCCGCCAGCAGGATCGACGGCAGCGGCGGGTGGGCGTTGGTCACCGTGGTGACGGGAATCAGCGTTCCGGTGCGGAAGAAGTCCCACGCCGCCGGAATGTAGTAGCCGCCCTCGTCCCAGAAGTAGGGCAGGCGGAGCAGCGTCAGGTGCGAGAGGTAAACGGCGGAAAAAAAGACCGGATAGAGCTGCCACAGAGGTGTCTGGGCACGCGCGTCGCGCAGCAGGTTTCGACTTGGCGAGCGGGCGATCACGCGTTAGTGGACGGGACCGCCAGGCGGCACAAACTGCGGCTCCAGCGCAAGCTCGCCGAAGGTCTGCTCGTACTGGGCCAAGTTGTGGCCAAGCACGTTCAGCAGCGCCTTGGCCTGCTGCGGGCTGAGGTATATGCCCTGGAAGTTCTCGATCTCCATCTCTTTCTGGGTGTCCCGATGCATGGTGCCGAAGACCAGGAAGAAGTCCCAGACGCTCATGCGCACCTGCACGCTGTTGGCGTAGCTGTTGCGGTAGTTCTCGGATTTTGTGACGGTGACGGATTGCGGTTCTGCGGGCTGCTTCAATTGGCTCATGGTGCCTTCGATGCGTACATGCGGACGATGTGGCGTGCCGCCGCAAGCGGGTTGGTGCGAAAGGGGGGACTCGAACCCCCACGGATTGCTCCGCCAGATCCTAAGTCTGGTGCGTCTGCCAATTCCGCCACTCTCGCGTGGTGTCGAAGGAAGCAACTTCCTTCGTCGTTCGTGTCCGCTTTGGACAACTGAATTGTACCGTGTCCCATCCGGCGTGCGATGGCTCGTGTCGTGCCGCCTCCGTGCGAGCGACATGGTCTACATCCCGCCATGCCACAGTCTCAGTTTATCCAAGCGGAAGCATTGTTGCCTTCGCGATAAAACGGATCACTCGTCAGCGTGCCTTCAAGAAGCGCATCCAGCGCGCGGCCAATTTTTGGCGTCCAATAGATTTTCCATAATTCTTCCATCACGCTATCCAGGGCCAAACCGGCGTCGGCGAGGTCTGATGACCGATTGCGCAGGGTTTCCTTAGGTGTCATAGGATTGGCTCCGGCCCTACAATATCCGTCAACCGCCATACTTGGCTTGATTGACTAGCACGGAAAAAGTGTGACGAAGAGCCTAACCGCGTGCGATTCACAGCTTCGCCGTCCGTAGTCTGAGCGCATTCGCAATTACGGATACTGAACTGAAACTCATCGCGGCAGCGGCGATCATCGGGTTCAGCAGTAGTCCGAAGAATGGGTACAGAACACCGGCCGCCAGCGGGACACCAAGCGCGTTGTAGAAGAATGCGAAGAACAGGTTCTCGCGAATGTTGGACATGGTGCGCTGACTTAACCGGCGTGCTCTGACGATTCCGCGCAGGTCGCCTTTCACCAGGGTGATGCCGCCGGTCTTCATTGCCACGTCCGTACCGGTTCCCATTGCGATGCCTACATTCGCCTGTGCGAGCGCGGGAGCATCGTTCACGCCGTCCCCAGCCATGGCTACGATCGCGCCCTCTGCCTGTAGCTTCTTGACTACCTCTGCCTTCTTCTCCGGCAGCACGTCAGCCTCAAAATCGATTCCCAGCTTCGCTGCCACTGCGGCGGCCGTCGTGTGGTTGTCGCCGGTCACCATCAGGACCCGGATGCCTTCCTTCTTCAACTGCTGAATGGCGTCGAGGGTCGTATCTTTGATTGGGTCGGCGACGGCGATCAGCCCGGCGAACTTCCCGTCCGACGCAATAAACATTACGGTCTGCCCCTCTTTTTGTAGCGCATCAGCTTTATCGTTCAGCACGTCGGAAGAAGCGCCAAGGTCCGCCATCAGGGCGGCGTTGCCAATGCCGACGCGCTTCGATTGCAATTTGCCTGTGACGCCATTCCCGGTAATGGACTGAAAATCGGTCACGGCGACTAACTCGATCTTCTTCTCCTTCGCAGCAGCCAGGATGGCGGCCGCAAGCGGATGTTCGCTTGCCTTTTCGAGGCTGGCCACCATCTGGAGGAGTTGTGTCTCGTCGAAGCCATCCGCTGGAATCACCGACGTGAGAAGTGGCTTGCCCTCGGTAAGCGTGCCGGTCTTGTCCACGACCAGGGTGTTCACCTTCTCGAACGTCTCCAACGCCTCGGCGTTTCGGATCAGAATCCCCTCCTCTGCCCCACGGCCTGTACCGACCATGATCGCCATCGGCGTTGCCAGTCCCAGTGCGCAAGGGCAGGCGATGATGAGGACCGCGACGGCGTTGATCAGAGCGTGCGCATAAGCAGGCGGAGGGCCGAAGATGGCCCAGACGATAAAGGTGATGACAGAGGACGCCAGGACCGCTGGAACGAAGTAAGAAGCGACCTTATCAGCCAGCCGTTGGATCGGCGCACGAGATCGTTGCGCCTCGCTCACCATCTTCACGATCTGCGCCAGCAGCGTGTCCGCGCCGACTCTCTCCGCTTTCATGACGAAGCTTCCGGTTCCATTGATGGTGCCGCCGACTACCTTGGCATCGACCGTCTTTCCCACCGGGATGGGTTCGCCGCTGACCATGGACTCGTCCACAGAACTGCGTCCTTCGGTCACAACTCCGTCCGTCGGAATTTTCTCGCCAGGACGGACACGAAGTTTGTCGCCAACCTGAATCGCGCTTAGATCGACATCGCTCTCGTTTCCATCTGCTGCGATGCGACGCGCGGTCTTGGGAGCCAGTCCCAGCAGAGCCTTGATCGCGCCGCTGGTCTGGCTGCGGGCCTTTAGCTCCAGTACCTGGCCGAGCAATACCAGGACCGTGATGACCGCTGCAGCCTCGAAGTAGAGGCCAAGATTGCCCGACATATCGCGAAAGGCTGCGGGAAAGATCCCCGGCGCAACGACGGCGGCGACACTGTAGAGATATGCGGAACCGGAACCGATCGCTATTAACGTGAACATGTTGGGGCTGCGATACACGATCGACTGCCAGGCCCGCTCGAAGAATGGCCAGCCAGCCCAGAGGACTACGGGGGTTGCAAGCGCAAATTCGAGCCAGCCGAGCAACGTTCCCGACAGCAGATGTTGAATTGGATGTCCGGGGAGGATGTCTGAAACCATGACCGCAAGCAGTGGAAGCGTGAGCGCGGCGCCGACCCAGAAGCGCCGCGTCATGGAGACGAGTTCGGGATTCTCCTCGTCAACAGAGACAGTGCGGGGCTCCAGCGCCATTCCACAGATGGGGCAGGAGCCCGGCGCATCGCGCACAATCTCGGGATGCATCGGGCAGGTGTATTCCGTTCGCGACGAGGGAGCCTCAATGGTCGCTGGCTCCAGAGCCATACCGCATTTTGGACAACTCCCCGGCCCCGCGTTATGCACCTCGGGGTGCATAGGGCACGTGTAGTCGGCCTTCGCGTCGTCCTTGGCAGTCAGTTGGATTAAGGGGACAGCCTGTTTCGGCAAAAGATACTTGGCCGGATCCGCGCGAAACTTCGTAGCGCATCCCTGGCAGCAAAAATAGAACTTCGCCCCCTCGTGCTCCACGGAAGCTGCCTTCGCAGGATCAACCGTCATGCCGCAAACCGGGTCGGTTGCGAGCGGCTTGCTCGGCTCAACTGTCGTCGTTCCGACGGGATCATTCACGTCCTTGTTCGGATCCGAGCAGCAACCCATATAGCCTCCTTGTTTCCGTACTGTCGCTGACGAATCGTCAGGCACAATGTTACAGTGGGCTTCGCCGACGAGCGCAAATCGACACATTCGTGCTCGGCACATGCAACCATGTGGCCATGATGGGCCCCATCGGAGGTGAGATCAACATCGCGCCAATGATGACGGCTGGCTGTTTAGTGCCAAGCCCAGTGCGGCGATGCCCGCGGAAAAGACAATCTCCAACCAGTAATTGATGTTGAACACATCGGCAGTTTGGTATACCTGCGCATAGACGATCGGCTTGGCGTGCTGGTTGATTCTCAGCCATCGCTGCAGTGCA
This sequence comes from Granulicella sp., assembly GCA_003142215.1. Classification (GTDB taxonomy): domain Bacteria; phylum Acidobacteriota; class Terriglobia; order Terriglobales; family Acidobacteriaceae; genus Edaphobacter. Next base: position 15,225 of record PLOT01000134.1, read on the forward strand.
GTCTGTCGCGGAATGGTGTCGCTGGCCGGAACCGTCATCTCGTCGGTTTCCTTTCACCAACAGTCCGCGCAATACACTCGCGATCCTGAATAAACCTGACGGGATAGGGAGAAAGCAGGTTCACTCACGATCGGACCGGTAGCTTGCGCGCCCCGGGGTTCCGGTTCAAACTCCGAATCACCACTGAATTTACGCGGTTGGGAGAGTCTATTACTGGTCAAGATTGACCTGACACTGGAATTCTGGAGCGGTATGTGGAATCTGGGCGCTCACTAAGATGCTCTAAGAAAAACGCCAAGCTGTCGATTGGCCCGATCGCGATTCCATGAGCAAAACGACTTAGCAGCCACTCGCAGTCGAGAAAATGCTTGCAGTACGAGTGTGTTCGAATGCGGTTCGCACAGAGAGTTTTCCGGCCCGGACAAACTTTGGATTGGATAAGGAATCTCATCTCAGGAGGGGCACTTGCCAATCCTGATGGATGAGTTCGCTCGCTGCGTGACTGTGCCACTCAGGCCCGTCGCCACTCCAATGAAACTCACTCATGCCATCGACCAGGAGCACATACCGTGAGTCCGACTACAGAGAAGCCCCAGACTACAGAACAGCCCCAAGCCAACCAAAGCCGGAAGACAAAGCAGACAAGCCAAAGCCGGAGGCCAAAGACAAGGAGCAATCCAATGTAACGCCGCAGCTCGTCAATCGAGTTCATGAACTTTACGAGGAGCTGGGACGTAAGGACGTTCAAACAGTTCAGGACTGGGAGAAATCCAATCCGGCGACCGGGAAGACAAAATCCCAGAAATAAACAGACAGAGACAGCGAGGCTACCATGACCGGAAGATCGAAGATCAAAATCAGTTCTGAGGATTTCCGTGTGAATCCCGGTTCGGAGTTCAAGCTGAGCGACAGGCGGACGGATATCAAGCCCATCTGCAAGTCGAAGAAGCAGTACAAAAAACTTCTCGACGAACATGTGGCGGCACTCAGCTCGCTGCAGCATCTGCACTATGCTTCAAACCGCTACGCACTCCTGCTGATCTTTCAGGGGATGGATGCCGCGGGCAAGGATGGGGCCATCCGCCACGTCATGTCGGGGATCAATCCGCAGGGCTGCGATGTCGCGAGCTTCAAGCAACCAAGTGGCAACGAACTGGAACACGACTTTCTCTGGCGCTCAACCTGCCGGCTCCCCGAACGCGGGCGGATCGGGATCTTCAACCGGTCGTATTACGAGGAGGTGCTGGTCGTCCGGGTCCATCCGGAGCTTCTGGACGGTGAGGGCCTCGCAGCAGACCTGCACGACGACAAGCACATCTGGAGCCAGCGATACCAGTCGATCGTCGATATGGAGCACCATCTGCATATCAATTCAACCCGCACCGTAAAGATATTCCTCAACATCTCCAAGGACGAGCAACGCAAACGATTTCTAGCGCGCATCGAAGAGCCCGACAAGAACTGGAAGTTCAGCGCGGCAGACATCCACGAGAGGAAGTACTGGGGCAAATACATGAAGGCGTTTGAAGAGTGCCTCAATGCAACCAGCACTCATGAATCGCCCTGGTATGTCGTGCCCGCCGACGACAAGGAGAACGCCCGTCTGATTGTGTCCGCGATCGTCCTGGATGCTCTCAAGGGCCTGAAGATGGCCTATCCCAAGACCACCGCAAAACGTCATGCGGAGTTGCTGGCGATTGGCAAGCTGCTGGCGAAGTGACGCCGGAACGAAGCCCAACGCTCGCGGTCGCGTACTCCACCCATTTGCCGCTGCAACTTCAGGAGACAGCATGAACGATCCAGAGATCGGCAAGACCGGCAAGACCAACCGCGCCGTCCCGGAGCCAACGGGACAACCGGCGGCCGGGTTGGGAACGGATGCGCTCAAAGAGTTGGCGCTCAATCTTCACTGGTCGTGGAACCATCTAGCGGATGAGCTTTGGGAGGCCTTGGATAGCTACCTATGGGAAACCACACAAAACCCGTGGGTCATTCTACGAACAGTTTCGCACGACAAGATTAATGCTCTGCTGGCCACGCCAAAGTTTCAAGAGCAGCTATCGAAACTGCTGCAACATCAACGCGAGCAGTTTTCAGCGGACGCATGGTTCCAGAAGGAGCATCGCGGCGCAGCGCTCTCGGCGGTCGCGTACTTCAGCATGGAGTTCATGCTGACCGAAGCGCTGCCCATCTACTCCGGGGGACTGGGCAATGTTGCGGGCGACCAGATGAAGGCGGCAAGCGATCTGGGTGTTCCCGTGGTTGGCGTGGGTTTGTTGTGGGGGCAGGGATATTTTCGCCAGGACTTCGACGCAGATGGGCGGCAACGGGCACTATATCCCGTCAACGATCCCGGTCAGTTGCCAATTCAGCCTGTGCGCCGTCCGGATGGCGAGTGGCTGCGGCTGCAAATTCAACTTCCTGGAGCGAAGATATGGCTGCGATGCTGGCAGGTGAATGTCGGCAGAAACAAGCTCTACCTGCTCGACGCCAACGATTTTGCCAATACCGCCGCGCATCGCGGGATCACCAGCGAACTCTACGGCGGCGATCCCGAGATGCGTCTCAAGCAGGAGTTTGTTCTTGGAATTGGCGGCTGGCGCTTGCTCCGCGAGCTTGGTCTACATCCAGAGGTATGCCATCTGAACGAAGGCCACGCGGCGTTTGCGGTGCTCGAACGGGCGCGCTGCTATATGGAGGACCATCGCGTTCCATTTGAGCTTGCATTCACCATTGTCAGGGCCGGAAACATGTTTACAACCCACACAGCGGTACCGGCTGGATTTGACCGATTCGACCCCGAACTTGTGCGCAAATATCTCGCCCACTATGCGAAGGACGAACTCGCGATTCCGATGGAGAGCCTGCTTGCCTTTGGAAGGCAGAACGGGGGAGATGCGTCGGAGCCCTTCAATATGGCCTACCTGGCGCTGCGCGGCAGCGGTCACGTCAACGGGGTCAGTAAACTTCATGGAGAGGTGAGCAGGCATATATTCCAGCCGCTGTTTCCTCGTTGGCCGCAGGAGGAGGTGCCGATCGGTTCCGTGACGAACGGCATTCATGTGCCGACATGGGACTCCGCCGAGGCGGACGCTCTTTGGACGAAGGCTTGTGGGGCGGACCGTTGGCGGGACGATCGCCCGATCTCAGACGACGTTCGCCGGCTGAGCGACGCCGAGTTGTGGCAGATGCGCGGCGAGGCGCGGAAGGCGATGCTCGTCCGCGTGCGCGATCGCTATGCGCGGCAGATCTCCGCCGAGGGCAGCTCGCCTCTGGATGTCGCCGGCGTTTTCAAGGACGACGTGCTCACTGCCGGATTTGCCCGTCGCTTTGCTACCTATAAGCGCCCCGATCTACTGCTTCACGATCAGGATCGCCTGATCCGACTGCTCGCCGATCCGAAACGGCCCCTGCAATTGGTGATTGCCGGCAAGGCCCATCCCGAGGACCTTCCTGGACAGGCGCTCATCAAGCAATGGAACGATTTCATCAAGCGTCCCGAGGTGCGAGGCCGTGTGGTCTTCCTCAGCGACTACGACATGCAGATGGCGCAGGAGCTGGTGCATGGGATGGATCTTTGGATCAATACGCCACGACGCCCATGGGAGGCGTGCGGAACAAGCGGGATGAAGGTGCTTGCGAATGGCGGATTGAATATCTCCGAGCTGGACGGCTGGTGGGCGGAGGCTTATGTCCCTGAGGTCGGATGGGCCGTTGGCGATGGCAAGGAACACGGGGAAGATCCTGCATGGGATGCCGCCGAAGTGGAACAACTCTACACTCTGTTGGAGCAGCAGGTTGTTCCGGAGTTTTATGATCGAGACGCGCAAGGACTGCCATCCCGATGGCTCGAGCGCATCCGGGAAAGCATGGCGAGGCTTACCCCCGAGTTCTCCGCCAGTCGCGCGATTCGCGAATATACCAACGATCACTACCTGCCCGCGACCGCGGGCTACCAGGAACGCGCCGCCAGAGACGGCAAACTTGGCGCCGAACTGGTCGAATGGCAGCATAGTCTCGCCGATCAATGGAAGACTTTGCGGTTTGGGAAGATGACCTCCGAGACGAAGGACGGGCAGCACCGATTCCAGGTGCAAATCGTGCCTGGCGGACTTCATGAGGATCAGTTCAGGGTCGAGTTCTACGCCGTGCAAACCAATGCAAGCGGCCCCAATCCCGAGGTTATCCCTGCGAGCGACTCCTCCGCAGACTCCTCGGGCACGCTGCTCTATTCTGCTTGCTGCCCGGCAACGCGACCTGCGGACGACTACACCGCACGCGTCGTGCCCTCTCATGCGAGTGCTCTCGTCCCTCTCGAAACTTCCCAGATTCTATGGCAGCGATGAATTCTCTCAATCACAACGTCGCTCCCGAGACGCCTGTCAGTTGCCCCTATCCGCTGGGCGCGAGCATGACGCCAGATGGGACCAACTTCAGCATCTTTTCGGCCAGTGCCTGGGGAATGCAGCTTGTGCTGTTCGATCCTTCAGACCCCCCTCACGATGACGCCATTGCGCTTCGCTATCACTTCTCCATCAGGATGTGAAGAGGACTTTCACCTCCAAGCTGTCAATCATGCACGGCGTACAACACTGAAGCCAGCCCTTGCGGGCTGGCTTCGCTTCCTGCTCATCAAGGGGCAGGGGGAGTTCCATCTGTAAGCATATATCGGCGAGCACTCTGGCAACTGTACAACAACCGGCCTTTCAAAGCCTAGCGACAGGGAAGCGGATTGGCCGGCTTTGGAGCAATTGCTGTAGATGCAGTTCTCTACAACTGCCACAAAAACTGCCACAGTCGCCAAAAACACAAGAGGCCAACCATTTCCGATTTGCCTCTAAGTATTTTATATTCAGTTTGGTGCGGAGGAGGGGACTTGAACCCCTATGCCTTGCGGCGCTAGCACCTCAATCCAATAATGAGTGTTTCACTGGGTATCGTGGGGGCTCATAATGTTGATTCTATTGAATCGAAGTATCGCGGTGTATCGCCATTTCTCCAGAGATGGTTACAATTTGGTTACATCGTTTTGACGCATTTTCCAGTGCTAGTCCACTACTAGTGCGTCCGGCTTTGCGCCTCCATGAGGTGCTTGGCAATGCTCAAATCTTCCACATCAACGATGTTATACCGACGTTCCATCGAATCCGTCTTATGACCGCTTATTTTCATACGAACCACCTGAGGTACTCCGGCCCGACGCATATTGCGTACCGCTGTTCGACGCAGATCATGGAACTTGAGTTCGGGCACTCCCGCTTTCTTGCACGCTTCCTCCCATGAAATACGGAAGTCCTTAATTGCGACACCTGCGCGGCTGAACACCCACGGCGACTGAGGCCAATTCGCCTCCCTCTCCGTCCAACTCGCCTGCAGCAGGTCGCGCATATCGCCTTCGAGGAGTGGGACAGACCTGGCATCATCATTCTTCGTTGCGCCCTTTTCGAGGGTAATGAGGCCGGCCTCAAAATCTACCTGCGACCACTGAATGCCAGTGAGTTCACCCTTACGCATTCCAGTGATGTAGCCACAGACAAAGAGAGCCTTCAGTTCACGAGGCAGTTCGTCGCGAAGACGAGCGTAATCCTCATCAGACAGGAATCCGGTCCGAACCGTCGTCTCCTTAATCATCGGGAAGTAGGGAACTGCGTTCACCTTTGGCGGGGAGCGCTTTCGGGCATTGTGGAAGGCAGTCCGAACGATGGAAAGTTCGCGGTTCACCGTCGAGTCTGTGCGCCCTTCCGCTTTACGTTTCTCCCGGTAGTCTTCCATCTTGTCAGTCGTTAGCCGGATGGCACGCAGGCTCCCAAAGAATGGACGCACATTCTTCTCAACAACCTTTTCCCAGACGTAACGAGTCGAGTCTTTGACATCGCTCTTGAGAACATCGTCCAGCAACTCACTGATAGTGACCTTGTCAGGAGCGCCTCCCGAGATCTCCCCTCGATGTCGCTTGCCCAGCATCTTGTCTCGCAACTTGATTGCATCGGATTTTTTGGTTGATTTGCTCGACTCGTAAACAGGTTTCCCGTCGACGCGAATCTTGACCCACCAGATATCGCCTCGCAGGTAAATCGTGCCAGAACCGGTTGAATTAGTTGTCATTACCTATTGTAACCGAAACGCTAGTGCGTTTGGCTTCAATACTTATTCTTTTCGATCCACGTATCCAGGTCTCGGCGATGCAGATGAACCCTGCGTCCCATCCGCACTACGGGGAGATCGCGCTGGAAGATGAGATGTTGAACCGATTGCTCAGTTCGTCCCAAATAGACGGCAGCTTGCTTCACGTTCAGCAAGACCGGCTGAACGTCGGATGGAGCAAGGCGAGCAAACTCCAATCTGAGCAACGAGGCTACTTCCCCTGCTACGGCTCTGACCAGTACGGACATTGATGGGCTCGTCATATCTTCCGTCGCCATTCTCTCTGCTGAAGTCATTTCGGGTCGGTCCTCGCTTTAAGGGGTGACGCTTGCCAGAGTTTCGCGGTGTATCCCTGCATACTCATACCCTCGGGCCAGCAGCGAGTTTTGTCCAATACTTGTTCCCTATGGCGAATTCTGGGGTGCCATAGGTTTTCCCTATGACAGAAAAAACCTCGATTGTTTCGCGAGAAAGCACCGAAGAGGGTGCAATGACGTTAACTATGTTGATACCCAAGCCGATATTTTTACGTCCAATACTGTACTTCCTTGGTGCGCTAAAAGGCGCGCCAAATAACACAATTCGCCATGTGGAGCGTTACGGCATATATGTTTGACTCATTGGAATTCCGGCATCTGAGAAACCTCATTGCGGTCGCTGAAGAAGGAAACATCAGCCGTGCGGCGAAGCGCCTTTACCTGTCGCAACCATCCCTCAGTACTCAGATCAAGGACCTCGAAGATGTGCTTCAGGTTCCGCTACTAGTGCGAGACCACAAAGGAGTCCAGACAACTCCTGCCGCAGAGGTATTGATTGCCGGGGGACGCGAGCTTCTGAAGCTTCGCGACGATCTGATTGCGACGGCCCGCGCCTTGCAATGTGTGACGTTCTTACCGATGCGTCTGGGGTTTTCTTCCTTCGTGGATCACGCGCTCTATGAGATGGTCTGCTCCATCCATACATCGCTCTTCCCGGCGTGCGAGATCAGGCCGGAGAGTGGCGACCCCGTGGACCTTCTCCTCATGCTGGAAAGAGGAGAGATTGATGCCGCATTGCTGACGCTTCCGGTGGAGCGGGCAGGGCTCAAGACCTATTTCTTTACGCAGAGTCGTCTCGTTGTCTGCATGAAATCCGACGACCCGTTAGCGCGCCTCGAAGAGGTCGATCCATCGGAGCTTCAGGGGAAAATGACGATCTTCCGCGAACCGAAGCAGCATCCCGAAGCCCATCAGCGATTGATGGAGATGTTGGATGAAGTTGGAATCAGCGGTGACGTAGGGAGCACAAACAAGACTCCGCGCGACCTTCAATGGATGGTGGAATCGGGTAGCGGCTATGCGCTCATCCGTGAAGGATCGGAGTTGCAGGTCGGACTTGTGACGCGGCCAATTGCCGGCGTGACCTGGACTGTCGATAGCGCGCTGATATCGGGAAAATCCACCTCGCAGAGGACGATCCCGTACTTGGTGCGCGAGATGCGAAAGAGGTTGCGGCTGCAAGCATCCTTGCCGCCATCCAAACCTGTGCGCTCAGTTCGCCCATCGATGGGACAGCAAAGCCTTCCCCTCTTCGGGTAGTGGTGCAGTTTCCGGACAGACTGTCACTCGGGGATGACTTCCCATAAGCCACAATGCGAGTGCAAGCTTAAAGATATGACTTCGACCACCTCCACTTCGCGCGGACTCAGAGACTGTCCAATCTCGAATACCCATCAGCGCCTTCGACAAGCGCATATTCTCTGGCACCAAGCCGCCGAAAACTACCAGAACGTCGATGTTTTTTTAACAAACGTAAATAGCCTCATTCAAGAGTTGAGGAACATCAGCTTCATTTTGCAGACCGAAAAGGACAAAATCCCGGGCTTCGACGCCTGGTACGAACCGTGGCGAGAGCGATTGAAGAATGACGAGTATGCGTTATGGGTGAAGGAAACGCGCACTCTAGTCGTTCACCAAAGTGCCCTGGCAGCAGCCAGTCATTTCAATGTAAAGTTTCTAACCTACTACGAGCTTCCTGTCGCCTCTCTGCTTACTGACGGCGACTCAGACCTTAGTATCGCTGCTGTTCTCAAACGAAAGGATTTCCAGTCCATCGTCGCCCGGATACGCTTTTTGATGCAGGATCAAGGCGATGCAATCATCGCGCTTGAAAGATGCTGGAGTACACCGGAACTCAAGGGTGCGGATCTACTCGGCGTCTTAGGCGCTGTGTATGGTCTATTAGCATGCGTGATTCTGGACGCTCATGTCCACTTGGGACATCTGGATTGTGTCGATATTGCCAACACGGATTCAGAGTTTCCCACTCATCGGGGACGAACAGCACTTTTGCCCTGCATGATGAGAGAACAAGCGGCGCGCACCGACTACTTTACTCTCAACACTTTTACGCCAGTTTCAAAGGGAGTTAGCCTCCAAGAGCTGAAGGCCACAGTAGGCGATATCGAGTGGCGTTATCAGATGAAAGTAGGAGAGAGGCTGCAAGCATACGATTCATTCGACCCGGTGAAGTTGTACGAGCACATGGTCTGGTCCTCAAAGAAGATGCTGAGAAAAGATCGCAGCCTCGCCCGAGTAATGATGCTCCGAAACGGCAAGGGTGAATGGTCCGGTCACATGATTATGGCCGGCGAGCGTGTAGAGAAATACCTCCTGCTGCATCTGCTTGCGCAAACTGTGCGTGAGGAAGGTTGTGATGCTCTTGTCGAGGTTGGTGAAACTTGGCTGACAGATAACAGGGTTTCGATCCCGCAACTGGAGTCCATCGAGTCGATTCCGAATCGCGACAAACTGGTCAAAGAAGCCCTTATGGTTCGGCTCGCCACGAGAGACTGCCTTCATAAGCAAAGCCTGACGATCTTTAGCCGGGGTACATTCGGTGGCATAAAACTTTCTGATACCGAAGAAGAAGACCGGAGCAAACCGATCTATCTGACGCCGATTTACCGAGTATGGCAAGAGCAAAACGCGTATGCAAGGGCTGATGGTTCGAGGCTTCCTGTTTGGAAGCCTGAATACTCCGAACCGTGTCTATGCGGTAGTAATCGTAGCTTTGGGACCTGCTGCTTCCCGATGCTTGAAGGTTTACAAGATGTCCCAATGCGCGAGTTTGAAACTTGGCTACGGGAAGAGAAGTTCGAGCAGGCTGAGCGCCACGCGCGGGCAGGCATCACACGTTACGGATGCTGGATTCGCCAGCACATACCGCTGTTCTCAGACAAGAGCGATGGAATCTACAGCGAGAAGATGATCGCGTTGGACTGTGCCAGCCTAGAGGCTCTCTTCCTACAACTCGAACGATGGGCCTCGCGGACAGGAAACGAAGAAGCTGTCACCGATGCTTACCGCAGGTTAGAAGAAATCGTTGGCGTCCCGGCGATTGCGCGCCGTCTAGTGGCTTTGGGCGCAGATTGGATGCTCACAAACGGAAAGATTGAACATGGTTTGCTCGAACTTGGTCGGCTCGGCGAGCCGTCTAAAGTCACCGATGCGCGAGCATTGATGATTTTGGCCGAGTACGCGGATCAGGAGCCGGATGAGGCACGCGAGTTATCCGAGAGAGCAGTGCAATGCGCTCTCGATGATGACGAACGGTGCATGTGCCTTCATTTCCTAGCGCTCGAACTCAGGAAACAAGGTTTGAAGACTGAGGCTTTGCATATCGCGGATCAACTCCTCACGACATCCAGCCGCCATACCGTACAGCGCGGCGCATTGACGCTTAGGTGGGAGATTACGGAGTCGGAAGAGGACTTTGGGCGGCTGCTCAACCTGATGAAGAACGAGAAAGAGAACGAAGGAAAGTTCTCGGCTGCGGCGTATCTTCAGTCGAAGGATAGGCCCGATGTAGCTCTCGATGTGTTGGCCGAGTTGCTGGAGGCAAATCATCCCATCGCGCAACTCATTGCCGCCGAATGTGACATTCGTTTGGGGAACTGTGACGGTGCCGAAAACAGACTCTCAACGGTTGAGGTGGGTGACAGCAGTGTCCCTCACCTACGGGTAGGCGCAGCGTATCTCCGAGCTATGCTCGTACTCGAATGCGGGAAGAGTCACTTGAAAGACGAAGCTCTAAAGCGCCTCAATGAACTCTCGGCTTCAGATGTGACTTTTGATCTTCCAAGATTGATCGAAGCTCTCAAGCAAAACGAAACTTCGATGCCGCGATCCGATCAGTAACGCTAATGCCTTTGTGCTAACCAAATGGCCAACGCCCGAGTTGTCGGCTATCCGGAAACTGCACCACTTCCCCTCTTCGGATAAAGTTTGGCCATAGGCAGCGCCTATGGAAATGGCGATTTAGGAGGATTCAGCCATAGGGGATAAGTATTGGACGTGCGCGAAAGCGCCGCCTAATGTCTGGCATATCGCGACCGTTCCGGTCGCTGGAGGTGCCAATGTCTCGTATCCGAATCATCATCCCAGCAGCAACGATTGAGCGCACAAAGCTCTATCTGACGCGCGGAGGAGCNNGGAGCTCTGCTTCTCTGCGTATTTCTCTTCCCAATCGCGGCCCATGCCTCGCCATTCGATGCGGGCATCAGCTCCATCCAAACGCTGTTTACCGGGACGATTGCCAAGGCCGCCAGCCTGATTGCAATTGTGATCGGCGGCTACACGTTCGCGCATGGGGAACCCGGCGCGAAGAAGACGCTCGCCGGTGTTGCAGCCGGCACCGGTATTGCGGTGATGGCAACCAATATCCTCACTTGGCTGTGGGGCTCCTAACCCGCTGCGCAATTGCGAATGTATTGCAATCCGATTCACTTCCACTCCAACGATGTTTCACACGAGGGGTTTATGCCGGAAACAACTCAGAAGCGCCGCAACCGAGTCTTCAAGAGCCTGCATAAGCCCCTCACCTATATGGGCATCGAACGCACTCTTTTCTTCATGATTGCGGTGTCGGCAGTGGGAATGTTCAATCTCTTTAATTCGATCATCGGCGGCGTAATCGTGTTCATCGGCGGCTCAATCTTCGGCCATTGGGTGACGAACTCAGACCCAGCGTTCTTGAAGATTCTGGGGCGCTCGGAGAAGTTCAAGCTGCGCTATGACGCTGCGAAACAACGAGTCCCGAACGTAGAGGTGCGGTAATGCTGAATCTCTCGCGAGTCATCAAGCCGTGGAAGGAAGCGGACGCACTGAGCGCCCATATCAACCTCTACGGATTCTGGACAGAGACCACGTTTCTGACCAAGAGCGGCGATCTTGGGATGGTGCTGAGCGTTGCGGGCGTTGACTATGAAAGCCTCGACAACGACGAACAGCAGTATGCAGTCAAGCGGCTAGAATCCGCTCTCAAGTCCTTCGGCGAAGGCTTCCACGTCTACCAGTACCTCTTCAAGACCAACCGGCCAGAGATTCCGTTCGCCACCTACGATGACGAACTGATTGATGCGGCCATCGACCAGCGGCGGCAGTTCTTTGAGTCCAAGCGCGACCGGCTCTATCAGATCGAAATCTTCTATGTGATTGTGCTTGAAGGTGCGCGGTCGAAGACCGGCATCCTGCCTGCTCTCCTGCGTTTTCCGCGCGACCCGCAGGGCGGTATTCGCGAACTCAAGGCGCAGTTCACCAGCGACAACATGAAGGTGCTGCTGCGCACGCAGATCGACGCCGACCTGGTACGGCTGGAGCAACGTGTGCAAAACTTCACGCGCCAGCTCGCCGACCTCATGCCCATCGAAGTCCAAGGGCAGCAGACGCAATTTAGCTTCTTCCGCCGGTTGCTCAACTTCGATGGCTGGCGCATCGCGGGCAAGCCGCAATCGACGCAGTACCTCGATTTTCAGGTGGTCAATTCCAACATCGAAGCGGAGCGCGACCACCTCCGCGTCGGCGATCACTTCGTCCGCATTCTCACGATGAAGGAGTCCATCGCGGAGACGCGGCCTCTGGTACTTGACCGGCTCCTGAAGATCGAGGGCAACTTCTATGTCGTCACGGAGTGGACTCCGCTTTCAATGGCAAAGGCCCGAAAGGAAGTAGACAAGCGTCGGCGTCACTTCAATATGAGCAAGTCCGGTTTTGTGTCGCAGATGGGCAGCGACCCGGCGAAGACGAACCAACGCGACGTGCTGATCGACGAGTCGAAGCAGGCCGACATTGAGAACCTGGGGGAGTGCCTACGGGCTCTCGGCGACGGCCAGACGCTCGGCGATTTCTCGCTCACGGTCGTGTTGTACAGCGCCGACCTGCAGACGATCAATCAGGAGATGGGTGAGTTTGCAGGCGTCTTTACGAACGCCGATGGTGCGCTCTTTACCGAGACCTACAACCAGCTCAACGCGTTCTTTGCGACCGTTCCCGGCAACTATGCCCAGAACCTTCGCAAGATGTACTTGCTCAACTCCAACTACGCCGACCTGTCGTTTCTCTTCACCATCCACCCAGGCGAGAAGACGAACCCGCATCTTCGCTCCGAGTATCTGGCGGTACTGGAGACGGACAACGCTACGCCGTACTACCTAAACCTGCATAACGGCGAGGTGGCGCACACGCTCATCCTCGGAATGACCGGGAGCGGCAAGAGTTTTCTGTGCAACTTTCTGCTGACGAACGCCCAGAAATACCGGCCACAGACGTACATCTTCGATATTGGCGGCTCTTTCCAGTCGCTCACGGAGATCTTCGGCGGGACGTACTTGAACGTCGGCCAGGAGAGCCGGGACTTCACCATCAACCCGTTCAGCCTCCCCGAAAGCAAGGAGAACATGCAATTCCTATTCTCTTTCTTTCGGGTGCTCATCGAGGGCAACGACAAGCGTTACCGGCTCGACTTCAAAGAAGAGCGCAAGCTGTGGGAGGCGATCGAGCGGATGTATGTGGTCGCTCCGGAGCAGCGCACGCTTTCAACATTCAGCCAGATCATCGGTGAGTTGAAGGAGCGGTTGCACCGTTGGACCAAAGAGGGTCAGTACGGATTCCTCTTCGACAACGTAGAAGACACGCTCAGTTTCTCCATCTTTCAAACCTTCAACTTCGCCGGCTGGGGTGACGCTCCCGAAGTTTTGGAACCGCTGCTCTTCTATGTACTTCACCGGGCGAGCAACGAGATTGCCAACCCTGCGAAGCTGGCGACCTTCAAGACGTTCCTGCTTGACGAGGCGTGGCTCTTCATCAAAAACGAGACCATCCGCAGCTACATCGTTGCCGCTCAAAAGACGTGGAGAAAGCACAACGCTGCGATGATTCTGGCCACGCAGTCCATCAAGGAGCTGGAGGAGTCCGGGATGCTGGCGATTGTTGCCGAGAGCTGCCCGACCAAGATTTTCCTTGCCAATCCCGAGATGAACCGCCAGGTCTACCGCGAGGCGTTCCATCTCAACGACACCGAACTCGACATTATCGCCGACCTAATCCCTCCCGGCGAGATGCTGATTCGCAAGGCACAGTCCAGCAAGAAGGTCCGGCTCAACGTCGATTCCGTCTCGTACTGGATTGCAACCAACAACGCCCGCGACAACCTGCTCAAGAGGGAGACTTTCGCGCAGTACGGCATCGCCGAGGGCGTTCGCCAACTCGCTACCACTCACCCATTCCAACCGCGCCGCTAAGGAGTCCACCCATGAAGCACCTGAAGACAACAGCCATCGCAATCATGCTCGCAACGCTCGGAAGCGTTGCGGTTCATGCCCAGACCGCATCCCGCACTGTGGCATATCACTCACAGGACATCGTTCCCATCCGCGCGAAGGTGAAGTACACAACCCTCATCGTCATCCCGGCCACCGAGAAGATCATGGAGGCCGCGACCGGCGACAAGGACTTCTGGATTGTGGATGTGGTCGGCAACTTCTGCTTCGTTCACCCGGCGAAGCCGGGCATCAACTCCAACCTCAACCTGATTACGGACAAGGGCAACATCTACAGCTTCACCTTGACCGACATCACCGCTCAGGGCGGCGACCCCGATCTCAAGGTCATCATTGAGCCCGCCGACGCTTCCAACATCGTCGCGGCGAACGGACCAGCGCAGTATGTTCCAGCCACCCAGCTTGCGCAGGCCGACCAGCAGATATCGGCGCTCAAGTCACATGTTGGAGCGACGGTGGACGAGTACAAGAGCGACTACCCCATGCAGCTCAAGTTCGACTACAGGTTCAAGTCGAACGAGGCTCCCTTCGATATCCAGTCGATCTACCACGACGACAAGTTCACCTATATCAAGACCAATGCGCCGGAAAAGTTCAGCGTCTACGAGATGCGCGACGGCAAGCCGAACCTCATCAACTACGACCTCCGCGATGGGACTTACATCATCCCGAAAGTGATGGACAACGGGTATGTCGAACTGGGCAAGAAAAAGATGGAATTCACGAGAAAGGGTTAACACAATGGCCGATACCGTCACCACCGTTACAGACCCGCAGCTTACCGACCGCACGCCGCAGCCGAAAGGCGTGCTGCAGAAGAACCTCAAGATGTCTCTGTATCTCGGGGCAGTCGTCCTCCTGCTCTTGGCAACCCTCATCAGCTCCAGGAAGAAGGCTCCCACGGACGCTGAGAAGGCCAAGGGTGCGCCACCGCAGCCCTACGTTCAGGACAATACCGCGAGCAATGTGGATGCCTTACAGAGGCAGCTAGGGGCCGACAAGCTGAAGGCGGAGCAGGACGCTCAACTGGCAGCCGCTACCGGCTCTCCGGCGGGCGATACAGGGGCACAGCAGGGTGTCGCCGCAGCCTACGACCCTAACGGCCAGCCGAACGGCACCAATGGTCAGCCCCAGCTCACGCCCTCCGAGCAGGCCGGACAGCAGCTCGCCGCAGCGGAAAAGGAGAGAGCGGATACGGCGCGGTTTTCGTCCAACATCGCCTATTCGCGCGCGGCGGAGTCAGCACCCCAGCAGCAGAACGCACCGCAGCAGCCTTCGGCGGTGGCGCAGAACCCCTATGCCGCCGCTATGCAGGCGGGCCAGCCTACCGGCTTGACTGCTCCCCGCGCCTCCGGAGAGCAGAGGGCGTCGGGAGATCAGATACCAGCGACGGAGTACAAACGTCCGTCAGAGGCCAATATCGACAATGCCATAGGCCAGCCCTATGTCATCTACGAAGGGCTGACCCTCGATACGGTGTTGATGAATCGGCTTGACGGCGATGCCGTTGGGCCGGTGAAGGTGCTGGTATCAAATCCGGTCTACTCGCACGACCATCAGCACGTCCTCATTCCCGAGGGAACGATTGTGCTGGGCGAGGCGCGCAAGATAGGCGCCGCCGGGTTCGGCCAGCAGCGGCGAATCTCCGTCGCCTTCCATCGCCTGTTGATGCCGGACGGCTACAGCGTTGACCTCGACCAATTCCACGGACTCGATCAGATCGGGGAGGAGGGCTTGAAGGACCAGGTCAACAATCACTATCTGCAAATCTTCGGAACGTCGATTGCGCTTGGCGTGATAGCCGGTGCCTCCCAGATCAGCCAGGGCGGATCGAATCTCACCAGCTCCGGCTCACAGTCCTTTACCAATGGCGCGGCGTCCAGCATGTCGCAATCTGCCACGACGATCCTCGACAAGTTCATCCAGATTCCACCCACCATCACGATCCGGGAAGGGCACCGTGTGAAGGTCTATTTCACGCAGGACATGCTCTTGCCAGCCTATGAGAACCATCGTATAGCTCAGTCGTTCTAAGGAGACCAACATGCGTAAAGCCATAGTTATTGTCGTCGCTTTCGTCGCCCTCACCGTCGCCGGATGCAAAAGCAAACAGCAGAAGCAGGCAGACCTCAGTGCCGAGTATCAGACAGCAAATGCTCAGTACCAAAAGGACTGCTCCGCAACGCCTTCGGACCAGGATGCAAACGCCATCGTCGGCGCGGCGCTTGGGAGCAAACCGTCGCCACAGCAGCAGGCAGGCATCGACCAACGTCAGCGCGAGGCTGAGGCCCGAAAGAACAGCCCTCATTGCAAGGAATTGGATGCAAAGCGCGACGAGTTGACAAAGAAGATGCTCGCGACGCAGAACCAGTGAGCAAAGAGTTTCCGTAATCGCCAACAAACCGTAATTCATTTGTAATCAATTTCTTACAAGGAGAACTTCCATGAAAAGATCAATCCTCGTCTTACTATTTGCTGCTACCACGCTCACCATTCCTGCGCACGCGCAGTTTGGCGGAGTCGTGCTGGACCCCACACAGTCCGCTCACGCGGTACAACAGCTCCTGCAAGGCAGCCAACTCTATACGACAACCATCAAGACCACGCAGAACGTGATGGAGACGTACAACCTTGCACAGCGCATGGCAACGGCACCGTCCAGCTACTACACCGCATTCTCCAACATGGCGCAGCAGACCTGGACGCCGGTAGCTCATCCTGCCAACACCTACGGCAATTCGCTTCCTTGGACCAATGCCGCAACAAACGGCAATGGCGCAGCGGCGGCGAACCAGGGCGTAAGCATCCAGCGGACCGGCCAGATCTCGGGATATAGCTCGCTTAGTTTGCAAGGCCAACAGGCCATTGCCGCGCAGGGCGCAACCGTCGATTTGGGCGATGCGGTCAACGCAACCAGCCTACAGACGATTGGCACGGTGCGGGCGAACGCTCCGCAGCGTGAGGCGGATATCAGGACGCTGGAAACCGCGAGCCATTCCACCGACCCAACCCAACAGACCGAACTTGCTACGTTGCAACGCATCAATCAGGCGATGCTCTTGCAGCTCCGCACCCAGCAGGAAGCGAGCCAGATGACGCAGGCCCAGAGCTTGCAGCAGATGGTGCAGCAGAAGCAGCAGCAGGACGCGCTCAAGATGTCGATGCAAGCTGCCGACGGGTACGAAACCAACTACGCCACTCATATCAGCACGGATACGACCGGGCTGAATCAGGCGTTCACCTACTAGGCGCTCGGCTACTAAACCCACGAGGGGGCGATTATGGGATTCCAATTACTCAACTTCATCGCGCAGCAATGCCATTCATTGACCGCAACCACGGCTCCGACCATTGACGCGATCGGACTCCGTATCGTCCTCTCACTGGCCACGATCATGCTCGTCTGGTTCGGGATTCAGGAGGCCCTTGCGTCCGCCCAGGGCGGCCAGGGCTTCAACATGGCCCGCTTCCTCAACTTCTTTCTGCTTATCACCTTTGCCTATACGTTTGTGCTGTACTACGACAGCAGCATTCCCGGCATCGGCTATTCGCTCAAGAGCTTTATCAGCGACGGAACAACCGACCTTGCAAACACCATCGGTCACGATGCGACCGCTTCCATGCTGCAATCCATCGACACGAGTTTGCAGAAGTCCGGCCCCGGCATGGCGATGTTTACCGCGCCGTACATGATGATTGCGTACGTCCTCAACCAGGTATCGCTTGCCGTTCTCGCTGCGCTCGTCTCCGTCATCATCGCCTACGGCGAGATTGCGGCAGCGATCATCGGATTGCTCGGTCCGATTTTCATTCCGTTTCTTGTCATTGAGAAGCTGGAGTTTCTCTTTTGGGGATGGCTCAGAGCGTTCCTGAGCTTCTCGTTTTACAAGGTGGTCGCTGCCGCGACGATGAGCATTCTCGGACATCTCTATATGTCCTCCGCGACGAACCTCATGGACTTCACCAACCCAATCAAGATGCTGCAAAACTTTCCCTTCATCATCCTGCTTACGGTCGTCAACGTCTTCATCCTCATCAAGATTCCCGCTATGACTGCTTCTATCTTTTCGGGCAGCAGCAGCGGCCACGATGCAG
Organism: Granulicella sp.; assembly: GCA_003142215.1. Lineage (GTDB taxonomy): Bacteria > Acidobacteriota > Terriglobia > Terriglobales > Acidobacteriaceae > Edaphobacter. The sequence goes on from PLOT01000134.1 coordinate 33,061, forward strand.
GAATGGGCGCAGTTACCGGCGCAATAACCGCTGGAATCATGAAGTAATCGGAGATCCACCATGCCAGTTGAAGAGACGAAATCCCCTGAGATCACACGCGCAGCGCAACGCTACTTGGAGCAGTACGGCGATCCGCTGGTAATGAACACCTATCTGAAGGTGACAATCCTCGTATTATGCGTCGTCTGCCTAATGCTGGGCGCGCTTACCTTCAAGAGCCAGAAGGCGCTTGCCGGCATGAAACCGCTCGTCATTCGCATCAACGATGTAGGCCATGCCGATGCAATCGACTACCGCAATTACCAGTACAAGCCGCAGGAGGCGGAGAACAAGTATTACCTCTCGCGGTGGGCCACGCTCTACTTCCAGCGCAACCGCTACACCATCGAACGCGACCAGACGCAGGCGCTCTATTTCCTCAATTCGGACGTACAGCAGGCCGTGATTCGGCAGGAGCAGCAGACCAAGACGATTACCAACTTCCAACAGGACAGCACACTTCCGTATGTCGATATCAACATCAAGAGCGTCATTCTTGACGATCTACGGCAGTCGCCATATTCCGCCCGGATTGAGTTCGAGAAGGTCTACACCAACGCCAACGACCATACGCAGCTAAAGATCGAACGCTGGACCGCCAGCGTGACGTATGTCTTCGCCGATCACGTCGAAAACAACGCTCTGGCATTCAATCCGCTTGGACTCACCATCGTTCGTTACCGCGCTGACCAGGCATTCGATTAGGAGCCGATATGAACCGCGACCTGGACCTTCTCATCTCGTTTCTACAGCCAATCAAAGAGCTGTTGCTTGACGACACGGTGAGCGAAATTATGGGCAATCCGAACGGGCAATGGTGGTTCGAGCGCAGGGGCCGGTTGGAACATGCCGAGGTCGTCTTCGATGCGAAGGCACTGCGCACCGGCCTTGAGGTGATAGCTAATAAGCTCAACAGGAAGTTTGACGAGGCGCACCCGCTCTTGAATGCCCAATTGCCGGACGGGAGCCGCCTTGCGGCGGTACTCCCGCCCGTTGTGCGGCCCTATCCCGCCGTCACTATTCGGAAGTTCTCCAAGGCCCGTTTCACCATCGCAGACCTCATCCAGATGGGCGCAATGACGACAGAGATAGGCGACATATTGAGTGGATATATCGAGCAGGGAAAGACGATCCTGATTAGCGGCGGAACAGGCAGCGGGAAGACGACGCTGCTGAATGCACTCGCCGATTTCATCCCCGAGGAAGAGCGCATTGTCGTGATCGAAGATACGTCGGAGCTGCGCATCGGTAAACCGAATCTATTGGCGTCGGAATGCCAGACCGAATCGCTCACCGGCGCGGTGAGCTTCAACGATCTATTGAAGGCCGCGCTGCGGTGGAGGCCCGACCGCATCATCCTGGGCGAGGTGCGCGGCGAAGAAGCCCGCACACTGCTCGATTCCTTCAATACCGGACACGCAGGTTCGATGGCAACCATTCATGCCAGTTCTGCGGTGAAAGCACTTCGCAGATTCGGCGAATTGGCGATGCGTTCGCATCAGCAATCGAATCTCGACTACATCTCGGCCGAGATCGCCGAGACCGTACAGATTGTTGCCCAGGTAGGCAGGTTCGCTGAGGGCCGGAAGGTGAGCGAGATTATCGCGGTGCGCGGATATGACCGCGCCGCAAAGCTGTTCCTGTACGACACGATCTTTGATCTCGCAGGAGAGCGCGTCAATGAGCGCGACAACCCAGTAGTCCACCCAATCAATTCAACCACCATGAAGAGGGAGAACATCCATGCCATTGCTTGAGATCACAACCAGCCGGAAGGTTACAGCCACCGTTTCACTTGAGGAGCCCACTGCAAACCTCGTCAATCAATACGCTGCATTCACCCATGTTGCCGCCGACGACGTGGTAAACAAGGCGCTCGAATATGTTTTCACCAAGGACAAGGATTTCCAGAGGTTCATCGGTGCGCCGAACGATGCCAAACCGATACATCCGTTGCGCATCAAGCGTAATGGCGACGATAGGCCAAAGGGAAAGCCGGGACGCAAGCCTGCAACGTCAGTGCCAAGTCCAATAGCTATTCCCGTGGCTAATGTGGCGGCTAAGTAAAGTGCATTGCCCCCTCAATCTTTTGTACAGCTATGGGAACGGTGCTGCGCACCGGATGAATTATGACACTCCATCCCTCCGAGGGTCGTGCTGGAGCGGCATAGAGCGCTCTGGTCTAGCAGCAGAAACCAAAGAGCTTACAGACTATAAGGCACTTTAGGGCGCTCCAGAGCACCTCGAAGCGCCTCGCTTTTCTCGGAGCAAAATATGCCGTTACTCAGTGATGAAGCCGTAACACAGAGAGCCAACTACCGAGTGAAGACTGCCGGTACAAAGCTCAACCGTGATGAGTTGGCCGCGCTTGCAAAGCACTGTACCGAGCGCGGAACTACGCCAGGCGAACTAATCCGGCGGCTCATCCTCAGCGAGCTAAAGCCCCACGCTGTCGAACCGACTGCCAGCCCGGAGTTGAGCGAGATCGTTGGGATTCGACTGATGCTAACGAACCTCTTGAAGCCGCTTGCAACCGGCCTCAAAATCACGCCAGAGGTATTCGACGGAATCATGGTCGAAGTCAAAAAACGGAAGACGGCGCTTGCCGTTGAAACGAAGCAAGACCTGGAGCGTGCGTGATGGCGAGTCAACAGTGGGGCCGCAAAGAGACGATCATCTTCCCGCCGCATTCCCCGATCTATACCTACGGTGCGATCTTCCTCGCATTCGTGCTGACCGGCTGCTTTGTGTATGCTCGCTTCAACTACGGCCAGACTCGTTTGCAGCAGTTCTACACGCCGATCTACGCACGGACGGCGGCAGGCGGCGTCCTCAACAAGAAGGACAAGTATCAGTTGCTTTACGTTGGCGACGGCACCAGAGCGGGCCTGCTAGCCGCCGAAGCCGACGTGCAAACAGGCGCGACTCTCGTGCCGGGTGGCAAGCAAATTCCACTTGCGCTTTCGAGCGCTGCGGCAGGGCGTGGACTCCGTGTCCTCTATCGCGGGCCGGAGCAACCGTACTTTGATAAACCACTGCATGAGTACCTCAAGAGCGCCGTCTTCGCGGGTGACCAACTGCGCGACATCTACAAACTCCCGTTGCTGTTTGGCTTCCTCTCGCTGCTGGCGCAGCTCCCGTTCTCCGTTCGAAAAGACATCGCCCGCCGCAAGCAGATGAAGTACGGACGGCTGCTCAAAGGCCCGGTGATGCTCACGCCCAGGGAGTTCAACAAGACGGTGCAGGGCGACGGTATCGGCTTCAAAACAACCGAAGCCAAAGAGATGATGCGGATACCGCTACAGTCCGAGGCGCAGCACATAGAACTCATGGGTGACACCGGCGCAGGCAAGACCAGCCTCATCATGCAAATCCTCCGGCAGATTCAGAGCCGGGGACACTCGGCCATCGTCTACGACCCGGCCTGCGAGTTCATTCAGAGGTTTTACGACGCCAAGCGCGGGGACATCGTACTGAACCCATTGGACGCCCGCTGCCCCTATTGGGGACCGTCCGAGGAGCTTCGCCGTAAGGCGGAGGCCAAAGCGATTGCGGCCTCGCTTTATCAGCCGACCAGCGATAAAAAGGGTGAGTTTTTCACGGAGACACCGCAGAAGATCTTCGCTCACCTTCTTACCTTTGGACCGACGCCGACGCAGTTGGTCGCATGGCTCTCCAACCCGGCTGAGATCGACCAGCGTGTGCGCGGGACCGAGATGGAGGCCATGATTGCGAAGGGAGCACAGCAGCAGCGCAACGGCGTTCTCGCTTCACTCGGACTGGTTGCGGACAGCTTGCGGATGCTACCAACCAGGGAGCAGGCAGGGAACAGAACGTGGAGTGCTACGGAGTGGTCGGAGACCCGCGCAGGATGGATATTCATCACATCGAGCGCGACCGAGCGCGAGGCTCTGCGTCCCTTGCACAGTCTTTGGATTGACCTACTGGTTTTGCGGCTGCTGACCGCGCCGCAGCATAACCAGACGCCCGTCTGGTTTGTACTCGACGAGCTGGCGAGCTTGCAGCGTCTCCCGCAGCTCCATACTGCCATTACGGAGAACAGGAAGAGCAGAAACCCGCTCGTTCTGGGCTTCCAAGGGAAGGCCCAGCTTGAGGTGATCTACGGCCACTTGGCCGAGGTGATGCTGTCCCAGCCTGCCACCAAAATCTTCCTCAAGACGACCGAGCCAAAGGCCGCAGAGTGGGTCAGCAATGCGATTGGAAAGGTCGAGATCGAGCGCATGAAGGAGACGCACTTTGACGGCTCCCGAACAGGCAGGAACTTCAGTTTGGACCGGCAGGTCGAGCCGCTCGTGATGGACTCCGAAATCTCCGGATTGGAGAATCGGCACGCCTTTCTCAAGCTGGGAAACAATGTCGCCCGCTTTCACTTCGAGTACATGGACGTGCCGCAAACGACTCCCGGTTTTGTCCCGCGCAAGGTCGAAGAGGACGAGCTTCCCTTCGACCCGAAGACACTCGCTCCGAAGAATTGCGCGGTTGAAGCACCGGAGATTGACCTTGAAGCCGAGGTGCCAAAAGCTACGGCATTTGTTCCTCCACAAGTCGAAGAGACCGCCGAATTGGAGTCTGACGAGCCGACCGAAGAGGAGATTGCCGAGGTTGGCACTAACCCGGATACCCCCGTGGACTCCAGCGAGGTCGAGAGCGATCAAGAACTCCAGCCAGCCTTCAACTTCGAGGAGTAGGGAGGCCATATGCTCACCATCTCGAAACCGCTCAGTTCCGGCCAGGCCCAGACCTACCACGCCAAAGAGTTCACCTCCGCCGAACAGAACTACTGGAAGCAGGGCGACGCCATTCTCGGAGAATGGCAGGGCCAGTTGGCCGAGAAGTACGGCCTTGCCGGAGCCATCGACGCACAGCATTTCATCCGGCTGAGTGAAGGTCAGAATCCCCTTACTAGCGAGCAACTTGTACGCCATCGCACCGGGCAGGAGTACACGACGGCAGATGGAAACACCGTCAAGCCGGTGGAGCATCGGGCCGGTTGGGACGCGACGTTCTCCGCTCCAAAGTCCGTCTCATTGACCGCTCTGGTAGGAGGCGATGATCGTGTCCGCGAAGCGCACCGGCAGGCGGTTACCATTGCGCTCACAGAGTTGGAGCGGTACACCCAAGCCCGGATCGGCGGCAATAATACCGCCGAAACCACCGGCAAGTTCATCGCCGCGAAGTTTGAGCATGACACCGCCCGCCCGGTGGACGGCTACGCCGCGCCCCAACTCCATACTCATGCCGTCATCTTCAATATGACCGAGCGACCCGATGGTTCGACTCGCGCACTTCAGCCGCAAGGTTACTTCGATAGCCAGCAGTTTGCGACCGCCGTATACCAATCCGAATTGACGTTTCGGCTTCGCAATCTCGGCTACGAGATCGAGGCAGGGAAGAGCGGCGCGCCGGATGTGAAGGGCTATACCGCCGAGTATCTTGAGGCGTCCAGTCCACGCCGCCAGCAGATCGAGGAAGCCATCGCGCGCAGCGGCTTCAGTGGACCAGAGGCCGCGCAGATAGCCGCTCACAACACACGCGACAGAAAAGAGATTCATACGCCTTCCGAGGTTCTTGCCGCTCACCGGCAGATTGCGGCCGAGTTTGGCAATCAGGCCGAGCGAGTGGTTGCAGAGGCGAAAGCGCGAGCGGCAACACTGACGCAGAACCGCGTGCCCAATGCACCCCAGCGGGCACAGGAAGCTGTCTCCTTTGCCAAGGATCGCGGCTTCGAGCGGGAGGCCGTGACCGACGAGCGAGACATCATGCGCGACGCCTTGCGGCGTGGCATGGGCGATCTCACCTTCGACCAGGTGCGCGGAAACTTCGAGCAGAGACACGGCAGCGGCGAGTTCCAAATCGTCGAATGCCAGAAGCATGAAACCGGGCGACAGTTCACCACTCGCGAGACCATCGCCGCGGAACTGGCGACCATAGGCCACATGCAGCGCGGCCAAAACACGGTCGAGCCGATCATGCAGCTTCATCAGGCGGCAGCTCACGCAGACACCCGTGACTTCCTCAATCCGGCACAGCGCAGGGCCATTGAGGAGGTGCTGACTACCCGCGACCGCGTACACGGCTTGCAAGGACTCGCCGGAACCGGCAAGACCACGACTCTTGAGGCCATCCGCGAAGGTGCGGAACGCAACGGATATGCCGTTGAGGGCTTCGCCCCAACCAGCCGCGCCGCAGCCCAGCTCCGACACGCTGGCATCTCCGCAGAGACGCTACAGGGCTTCCTTGCACGCGGCGGTGAGGACCAGATGAAGGGCGATCCCAACAGACGACACCTTTACATGGTCGATGAATCCAGCCTCGCCAGCACCCGCCAGATGCAGGCTTTCATGGAGAAGATCGGGCCGCAAGACCGCATTCTCCTC
>PLOT01000099.1:0-16995 GCA_003142215.1 Granulicella sp.
CCACCATGGCCACCTTCAACCCCGTCGCCAACGCCCCCGCCTTCGCCTACGCGGAGGTCGACACCACCCTCATCCCACCCCGCCCTCGCCACTACGACGCGACGGCCTAACCAAACAGCCTCACTCGCACGCTGAGGCAAGAACGGAAGGGCACGGCTTCAGTCGTGCCGCAAGAGCACCACCCAAACCGATTGTCATTCTGAGCGAAGCGAAGAATCCCCGCATTTTGCTTCGGTCTGCAAAAAGATTGAGGGCAACCGCAATGCCAAGCACCATCCACGTAGAGATCCTCCGCCAGTCCACCCCGGACGCCGCCGCGCGCACCGAGCGCTTCGCCATCCCCTATCGCCCCAACATGAACATCACCTCTGTTCTCGGCGAGATCGCGCTCAACCCCACTCACAGCCGACGGCGCGCCCACCACCCCCATCACTTACGACTCCAACTGCCTCGAAGAGATCTGCGGCTAGCTGCGCCATGCTCATCAACGGCCGCGCCCAGCATGGCCTGCTCCACGTCTGGTCGACACGCTGCAAAAGGAGCATCCCGACCAGCCCATCCGTCTCGCCCCGCTCTCCAAGTTCCCTGTCGTCCGCGACCTCGCCGTCGACCGCGCCGTCCTCTTCGAGAACCTCAAGGTCGTCAAGGCCTGGGTCCCCATCGACGGCACATACGACCTCGGCCCCGGCCCGCGCCAGTTCCCCCAGACGCAGGAGGCCCGCTACCCGCTCTCCAACTGCATCTCCTGCACCATCTGCATGGAGGTCTGCCCGCAGTTCAACGACGAAACCAACTTCGTCGGTGCCGCCACCATCGCCCAGGCCCGTCTCTTCAACATGGACCCCGCCGGCTCGGTCCTCAAAGCCGACCGTCTCCGCGCTCTCACCGGCGACGGCGGCATTCAGGAGNNAACTGCGTCGAGGCCTGCCCCAAACTGCTCCCTCTCGCCGAATCCATCTCCATCACCGGCCGCGAAGCCATGCTCCAGCAGCTCAAAGACCTCTTCACCCTCTGACCCCGCCGCTTGAAGCCCACCCCGCCAAAGCGTATTCTCTGTCCATGAGAGAACTCGTCTTCGAAGTTATTCAGGAGGAGGACGGCGGCTTCTGTGCACGCGCCGTCGGCGAAGGAATCTTCACTCAGGGCGACACATGGGAAGAGTTGCGCGAGATGGTGCTCGACGCTACCAAGGGGTACTTCTTCGACTCCGAACCGCCCGCGCAGATTCGCCTTCATCTCCTGCGCGATGAGGTTCTCGCAGTCGCGTGAGGATTCCCAGAGACATCTTCGGTCGCGACTTCGCCAATCACCTCATCCGCCGCTGAGAATTTCGCGAACTCCGTCAAACCGGCAGTCACATCATCCTGCGAACCGATCAGCCCTCCGGCCTCACCATCTCTGTGCCCGCTCACAAGCCCCTCCGGGTCGGCACCTTCAAGGGCCTTCTCGATGAAATCGCAGAACACAAGGGCATTGCCACAGAGACGCTCTTGCGCAACCTCTAAGTAGAAAACGCGCGAACGCAGAACGACCCCACTCACCGGAGCAGGGCCGCGTCTGGTCTCGTCTCTTGAAATCTACTTCGTAAAGATCGTACTCCCCGGAATCTTCTCTTCATTGCCCACAATCCGGTTCTCCGCGCGCTTGGCCCCGCGCATCGCCACCGCATCGATCTTCTTCTCATCGCTCTTGAAGTCCTTGATCGAGTCCGCGCCCGCCGGCTCAACCGCCTCTTCCGACGGCCGCGACGCCATCTTGCCCAAATCCTGTTCCAATGCCATAGCTCACCTCTCCCTGTTAGACCCCATCCACGCCCCGCAGGTTGCCCACGCCTATTCTTGCCGTCATTGTGCTCATAGCTCAACCCTCATTGCTCACAGCTCGTTCCCAAATCCCTCATCCCTCTTCCGCCAACGAACTACACTAGCTGAGAGGAGCAAGATGCCGAACCCGCCCGTCAACCCGCCCGCAACCATCGCCAACCCACCCGACCCCTCCGCCGTCCACGCCTCTGCCCTCGTCATCGATGCCCACGCCGACACTCCGCAGCGCTTCGTCGACGAGTCATGGGACTTCACCTCGCCGCTTGCCATCGCGGACCAGCCCGCCGGCCATCTCAATCTCGCCACCGCCCGCCGCGGCAATCTCGCCGCCGAGTTCTTCGCCCTCTGGCCCGATCCCGCGCAGTGTCCCGGCGCCCGCTACGCCCTCCGCACCCTCACCCTCCTCGACGCCGTCCGCGAGCAGGTCCGCCGCCATCCCGCCGAACTCGCCCTCTGCACTTCGCCCAAGGAACTCCTCGCCGCCCGCGCTGCCAACAAATTCGCCATCCTCCTCGGCATTGAGGGCGGCCACGCCATCGAGAACTCCCTCGCTCTCCTTCGCCTCTACCACGCTCTCGGCGTCCGCTACATGACCCTCACCTGGGCCAACTCCAACGACTGGGCAGAATCATCCGGCGATTTGCACGCACCCGCGTCAAACGCGCTTTCTTTTTTGTCATCCCGCAGCGCAGCGGAGGGATCTGCTTCTCCTGATGCCACCAGCCCCGCCGCGCCCAACGGCCTCACCCCCTTCGGCCGCCAGGTCATCGCAGAGATGAATCGTCTCGGAATGATGGTCGATCTCTCCCACGTCTCCGACCGCACCTTCGACGACGTCCTCGCCGTCACTCGCGCGCCTGTCCTCGTCTCGCACTCCTCCGCCCGCGCCCTCACCGCCTCTCCGCGCAACCTCACCGACGACCAACTCCGCGCCCTCGCCGCCAACGGTGGCGTCTGCATGGTCAACTTCTACCCCGCCTTCATCGACGAGTCCTACCGCCAGGCCTGGGCCGCGCAGAAGCCCGCCCTCCTCGCCGCCCACAAATCCCTCGCCGCCGAGTACGCCGCCAAAGGCACTCCCGTCCCGTATCACATCGCCAACCGCATCGACCGCGAATTCGCCGCCCGCCTTCCCCGGCCGCCGCTCTCTTCGCTCATTGACCACTTCGACCACATCATCTCGGTCGCTGGCATAGACCACATCGGCCTCGGCTCCGATTTCGACGGCATCTGCGCCCTCCCCGAGGGAATCAACTCCGCCGCCGACCTGCCCAAAATCACCGCAGCCCTGCTCGCCCGCGGCCACTCCCCCGCCGGCCTCCACAAAATCCTCGGAGCCAACCTCCTCCGCCTCTTCGCCGACACCCAATCCGCCGCCGAGTCCGTCGCCCCATAATCGCCGGCCCTGCGCAGCCAAGGGTAAGATAATCGTGGGGAACACACACTGCCCCCGCAACCCTCCATCGCAGCCTAAGAAGTCGAAGCAATACCCTTGACCCCTTGCGCTGGTCTGTAAATTAATTCGAGGTTAGGAACGCATGAAGACCGGACGCAAGAATGCTTTTCGCCGCCAGGGTAAGCAACCAATCTCCAGGCCGCCGGCAAGTTTCGATCCTTCCTCAGTGGATCTTCTGTTCCAGCGAGCCACAGCCCACCACCAGGCCGGGCAACTGCCCCAGGCGGAAGCCCTCTGCCGGCAGATTCTGAAACACTCTCCCCTCCATCCCGGCGCGCTTCATCTTCTGGGGGGCATTGCGTTTCAGGCGGAACATTACGCCAAAGCGCTGCGTCTGTTCGACCGCGCGATTCAAGTAAATCCAGGCGATGCAGGGGCCTTCTTCAACCGTGGCAATGCTCTGTATGTTCTTCAACAGTATCAGGCGGCTGTGGAGAGCTACGACAAGGCCATCCTCCTCAAGCCGGATTTTGCGGAAACCCACCATAACCGCGGCAGTGCTCTGAGTGCGATGCAACAATTCCAGGCAGCCATCGAGAGCTACGACAAAGCCATCCTCCTCAAGCCGGATTATGCAGATGCCATTGGCAACTGGGCCAATACTCATCAGGCTCTCATGCAGTATCGGGAGGCCCTGCAAAACTATGAAAAGGCCATGCTCCTCCGTCCGGAGTATGAATCCTGGAAGAAAACCGGCATCTTCGATTCCGTCGAAAATCAGGTCGCGCAGATCGCAAAAATCGAGGATAAGTCGCTGATGAAGGCCGCGCTTGACGCATTGCCGCTCCACCTGCACTCCCATCCGGCTGTATCCAGCCTGCGCAATGCGAACTTCGTCAAGACCAAATCGAGTGGCAAAGACCTCGTCTTCTATTGCTTACCGACAAGCGAGATTTGGAATCCCCAGACCGCCAGTGCAAAAGGCATCGGTGGCTCGGAGGAAGCCGTCATCTGGCTCTCCAGGCTCCTGCAGCAGCGCGGATGGAACGTCACCGTCTATGCCTATTGCGGCGCGCAGGAAGAGGACTTCGACGGAGTTTCTTGGAAGCCCTATTGGATGTGGGACCACCGCGACAAGCAGGATGTCACGGTGTTATGGCGGTATCCCCAGATCGCGACGTACGAAATCAATTCAGACAAGCTGATCGTGGATCTGCATGACACAGTTGCCATGGAAGAGCTTACTCCGGAAAGACTTCAGAGAATCTATAGGATATTCGTCAAATCCAGCTTCCACCGCTCGCTGTTTCCCAATGTCCCCGACGAGAAGTTCATCATCATCCCCAATGGCATCGACGCGAAATTGTTTGAGGGGGCCGCCGATCGCGACTCGCTGCTGCTCATCAACACCTCGTCGGCGGACCGAAGCCTTGAGGCATTCATCGATTGCTTCGAAGAGATCGAAAAGCAGGTGCCAAACGTCAAAGCGCAGTGGGCCTATGGCTGGGGTGTGTGGGATTCCTTCTATTCATCGGACGCACAGAAGTTGCAATGGAAAACCAAGATGCAGGAACGCATGAAGGAACTTGGCATCGAGGAGCTCGGCAGAATCAGCCATGGCGAGATTGCCCAGCTCTACCATAAGGCAAACATCTTCGCCTATCCTTCAGAGTTCACTGAGATCGACTGCATCTCCCTCTCAAAGGCCATGGCCGCGGGAGCCATTCCAGTCACAACCGATTTCGCCGCGATGGGAGAGAAATCGCAACACGGAGGGGTTTTCATCCACTCCAATAAGTCGACCGCCTACTGGGCGCAACCGGACCAGTTCCATTTCGAGATCGCAGACCCAGAACAGAAAGCAGAGTTTGTCCGCGAAATCGTGAAGTTGCTCTTGAATCCTCCAAGCGAGTCGGAGCGAGAGCCCATGCGCGAATGGGCCCGGTCGACATTCGATTGGAACAAAATCGCCGACTCGTGGAACCAGGTGCTTGCATGTCGGGTTGCACAAGGTGCGACCGCACTTGAACGGATCGACAGTGCCGTTCTGAAAAAGCCGGAGGAAGCAACGCTCGCCTTTGACCGTGGCAATGAACTCTATCTTGCTCAGCAGTACCAGGCGGCGATCGAGAGCTACGACAAGGCCATCCTTCTCAATCCCAATTTTGCGGAGGCCCACCATAACCGCGGCAGTGCACTGAATTCCCTGCAGCAATACCAGGCGGCGATCGAGGGCTATGACAAGGCCATTCTCCTCAATCCGGACTATGCGGAGGCCTGCTGCAACCGTGGCAATACCCTGTCTATTCTTCAGCAGTATCACGCGGCGCTCGAGAACTACGACAAGGCCATTCTCCTCAATCCGAAGTTTACGGACGCCCACTTCAACCGTGGCAATACTCTCTTGACTCTTCAGCAGTACCAGGCGGCGCTCGATAGCTATGACAAGGCCATTCTTCTCAATCCGGATTACGCGGATGCCTACAACAATCGAGGCAGCGTGCTGCTGGCCCTGCAGCAGTACGAAGCGGGTCTGCAGTGCTTTGACAAGACCATCCTCCTCAAACCGGATTCTGTGGATGCCCACAGCAACCGAGGCAACACTCTCATGGCTCTCAAACAGTACCGGCCAGCTATGGAGAGCTTTGACAAAGCCATCCTCCTCAAGCCGGATCATGAATATTTACGCGGAATGTGGCTGTATATGAAGAGGCTCCTCTGCGATTGGCACGGTATTGAGAGCGAGTCCCTGCTGTTGGAAGCTCTCATCGATCGGGGGATGAAAGTAACGCCTCCATTCACTATTCTGGCCATCAGCAGTTCTCCGGCGGTGCAAATGCAGGCGGCGGAGATCCACGTCCGCGACAAGGTTCCGCAGCGTTCAACCGCCGGGTCGATTCCCCGCCGGCCCCGGCGCGACAGGATTCGCATCGGATATTTTTCGGCGGATTATTACAACCACGCAACCACCTATCTGATGGCCGAGTTATTTGAGCGGCACGATCGCAGCCGGTTTGAAATCCTGGGATTCGCCTTCGGCCCGCGCAGGACAGATCAGATGAGCCAGCGCACCTCGTCGGCTATGGACCAGTTCTTCGATCTCCGCTCCTTGACGGACCGCGAGGGCGCCGAACTCAGCCGCAAACTCGAAGTGGATATTGCTGTGGACTTGAAGGGGTTCACCGAAGACAATCGCGCCGGCATCTTTGCCGAGCGCGCCGCTCCCATCCAGGTCAGCTACATCGGCTATCCCGGCACCATGAGCGCCAGCTACATGGACTATCTGATTGCCGACCATACCTTGATTCCCGAAACCGGCCGTCGCTATTACTCGGAAAAAATCATCTATCTTCCCGACAGCTATCAGGTCAACGATTCCCTGCGTGCCATCTCCCCAACGCTCTACGCACGCGCCGGCGAGGGCCTGCCGGAGTCGGCATTCGTCTTCTGCTGTTTCAATCAAACCTACAAAATATCGCCCTCCGTTTTCGATAGTTGGATGCGCATCCTCGGGCGCGTCGAGGGCAGCGTTCTCTGGCTTATGGACCACAATCCCTGGGCCGTCGAAAATCTGCGCACCGAAGCCGCGCGGCGTGGGATCGATCCCCAGCGGCTCATCTTTGCCAAATCTCTGCCCGTAGATGAGCATCTGGCGCGGCAAAGGCTCGCCGGCCTCTTTCTGGACACCCTCCCCTACAACGCCCATACCACTGCCAGCGATGCGCTCTGGGCCGGGTTGCCTGTCCTCACCCGCACCGGCGAGACCTTTGCCAGCCGGGTCGCCGCCAGCCTGCTGCGTGCCGTCGATCTGCCCGAACTCATCACCACAACAGAGTCGGAGTACGAAGACCTCGCGGTCAACCTGGCGCACGATCCCCAACGTCTTCAGGCGCTCCGCCAGCACCTGCAACATAACCACCTCACCGCTCCGCTCTTCGATTGCAAAACCTATACCCGCCATCTGGAATCAGCCTACAGCGCAATCGTCGAGCGCTACCACGCTGGCCTCCCCCCAGACCACATCGACATCCCACGCCTTCCCTCTCGTCCATAACGCCACTCGTCAAGAACCAGCAGGCGACCGAAGCGCAGCGGAACAAATAATTGTCATTCTGAGCGCAGCGAAGAATCCCCGCATTTCGTTTTTGTCTGTTCTTGTTTGTCATTCCGCAGCGCAGCAAGGAATCTGCTTCTTCCCTTGTCGCTGAGCGGGGTCAGTACCTCGCCATCTCCAACATCGCCCGGTACAGGTCCTCCGGCTGCGGCAGAATCGCATCCTCCAGCAGCGGCTGATACGCCACAAACGTATCCATCGAAGCCACCCGACGCACCGGAGCGTCCAGCCAGTCGAACAGCTCTTCCCCGATGCGCGCCGCAATCTCCGCGCCGTATCCCCAGCTCAGCATGTCCTCGTGCGCCACAATCACCTTGCTCGTCTTGCGCACCGAAGTAGCAATCGCATCCCAGTCGTACGGACTCAGCGTCCGCAGGTCGATCAGCTCCACGTCCACGCCCGTCTCGCGCTCCAGCTTCTCCGCCGCCTGCAATGCGCGCGGCACAATCGCCCCATACGTCACCACGGTCAAATCTTTCCCGGCCCGCACCACCTTCGCCTTGCCAAACGGAATCGCGTACTCCGGCCCCGGATAGGCCCCCCGTCCAAACGTCTCGCGATAGAGCCGCTTGTGCTCCAAAAACAGCACCGGATCGTCGCAGCGAATCGCCGTGCGCAACAGCCCCGCCGCATCCAGAGCATTCGACGGCATCACCACCATCACTCCCGGCGTATGCGTAAATATGCTCTCGCCCGACTGCGAATGATAGATCGATCCGCCCGTCAGGTAGCCGCCAATCGGCACCCGTATCACCAGCGGGCAGCTCCACTCCCCATTCGACCGCCAGCGCATCGCCGCCAGCTCGTTCCTCATCTGGTGCATCGCCGGCCAGATGTAGTCGAAGAACTGGATCTCCACCACCGGCTTCAGTCCGCGCACTGCCATGCCGATCGCGCGCCCCACAATATTCGCCTCGGCCAAGGGCGAGTTCCAGCAGCGGACTGATCCGAATTCCGTCTGCAACCCCGCCGTCAGTTTGAATACCCCGCCCTTGCCCTTGATCTTCCCCGCCCGCAGCGCCACGTCGCGTGTCGCATCGGCCACATCTTCGCCGAAGACAACGATCCGCTCGTCCCGCCGCATCTCGTCCTTCAGGCAGTGGTTCAGCAGCTCCGCCATCGTCCGTTCGCTCGCGTCCGCCGTCGCCTCCGGCTGCGTATCGAACCGCGCGTCCGTCGGCTTCAAGTCCTCCGAGTACTGNNGCATCTTGGCCAGCGGATCGCGCGCGTTCTCTTCCGTCACCTCTTCCTCGCTCCTGTACTGCCGCTCATCGTCGCTCAGCGAGTGGCTGTACGGCCGCGTCACATGCCCATGCACCAGTGCCGGCCCGCGCCCCGCCCGGCAATATGCCACCGCCTCCACCATCGCCGCATAGCAAGCAATCGGGTCCGTCCCATCCACCTCGGCAAAGTGGAAGTTCGGAAAGTTCGCAATCAGCCGGGAGATGTTTCCCCCCGGAGTATTCGCCTCCACCGGCGTCGAAATCGCGTACTCGTTGTCTTCGATCACATACACCACGGGCAGCTTCGCATTGCTCGCCGTATTCAGCGACTCCCAGAACTCGCCCTGGCTGGTCGATCCCTCCCCAATCGACACATACGTTACCTCATCGCCCTGGAACGTTACATCCTTAAACTCTCTATAGTCCCCCGTGTGTTTCTTCGCCGCCTCGGGGTGCGCCGCAAAGTATCGCCCAGCCTCCGCGCATCCAATCGCGTGCATGCACTGCGTCGCCGTCGCCGAACTCGGCGTAACAATGTGCAGCTTCCTGCTCGACCAGTGCGAAGGCATCTGCCGCCCGCCGCTCGCCACATCCTCCGCCGCGCCCACCGCCTGCAGCATCTGCTCCTCCACCGTATTGCCCAGCGTCAGGCACAGCGCGCGATCTCTGTAGTACGGAAAGAACCAGTCGTACCCCGGCCGCATCGCCATCCCCGCCGCCACCAGCAGCGCCTCATGCCCCGCGCAAGAGATCTGGAAAAATATCTTCTGCTGCCGCTTCAGCACAATCTCGCGGTCATCCGTCCGCCGCGAAAGATACATCAGCCGGTAGAACTCCACCAACTGCTCCCGCGTCATCCCACCCCACGCATCCCTCTCCGCTGTATCACGCACCGCCGCCGCGGCGCCCGCGCTCACCGCGCCCAGCACCGCCGTCTCAACCTCAGTTCTCCGGCCCTCTCCGCCAGCCCTATTGCGACCATTGCGACGCGCCATGCTCACCCCCGGATCACATCATGCCGCCCTCAAGATTCTACCCCCAAACCCTCAGTTGAACCCGCGGCAACTCGCCCACCGCTCATGGCTCATAGCTGGATCATAAAACGTCGTACCTCAAACCTCGAACCTGGTACCTCGAACCTCGCCTACGTCTTCGTTACCTTGATCAGCAAACACGTAATCTCCCCGCCCGGCTCCAGCACGTACCAGTGCGGCACTCCCGGCGGAATCACATACACGTCGCCCGCCGTCACCGTCCGAGACACGCCCCCTTTGATCGATGACCCGCCAATCTCATTCGGCCCTGTCGTCACCGGCTCCACCACCTCGCCGCCCGTCACCAGCGTCGCCGTGCCAGACTGCACCACCATGAAGTCCGCCACCACCTGGTGTACCTCCACCCGTCCCGTCGCCGTCCGGTGCGAGATCATCATCGCGGCATTCTCGAAGCTCATCCGCGCCGCTCCCGCGGGAGGAACGCCCTTCGGCCACACCGTCAGCCCGCCATCCGTCTGCGCCATCGCCACGGAACACCCAAACACCGCCGCCAACACCACTCCGAAAATCTTCATTCCGCTCCTCCGCCATCCCACTCCGCCAATCATACCCCTCCCAAATCAGCACACAGAGGTAACGTCTCCGCCCACCCTCGTCCTCTCGCCCACCGGGAAAAATCGCCGATGCACCTATCAGCAAGGCTCCCACACACAGTGGCAGCCGTCTTCCGAGGTGCATCATCGCTTCCCCACTCCACCACGCCGCATCGGACCCCGCATCCCGCACCCTGCGGCTGCCCCTGCTCCTGCGCAAACTCCTCATTCTCAGCACCCTCATCCTCGCCGCCAGCCTGCGCCTCTCCGCCCAGCAGATCCCCAGCCCCATCGGCCCTCCCGTCCCGCACCGTTATCTCGTCGCCTACCGCGACGGCACAATACCCACGGACGCCGGGGCCCGCGCCCGCCTCAGTGGAGCACGCATCGTCCGCAACAACAATCCCTTCGCCATCGCTGTCCTCGAAACCTCCTCCGACCCCAACCAGGAAGACGCCGCCATCGCTGCTCTGCGCTCCGACCCCAACGTCCAGTTCGTCATCCACGACCGCATCCTCTCCGCCCACTCCCTCATCCTCCGTCCCATCCTCCCCGCCACCATCGGAGTCACCGTCGGCACACCCACACCTACCCCAACTCCAGTCGTCGCCCCCTACGACACCTACTACACCTCCACTCCTCAAGCCTGGGCCGTCCTGCAATCCGGCGGATTTGGCGCAGGCGTCCCCGGTGGTCCCGCTCACGGCCCCTGGGACACCACCATGGGCGCAGGCGTCCGCATCGCCATCCTCGACAGCGGAGTCGATGCGCTTCACCCGGACATCGCCCCCAACCTTGCCTTCAACCTATCCGAGATAGATCAGTCCGCCGCCACCGGCCTGCCCAGTCCCTGCGACGACGGCTCCCCGCAGGACCAGCAGGGCCACGGCACATGGGTCGCCTCGCTGGCCGCCGCCGCCATTGGCCCCGGCACCGGCCTTCTCATCGGCGTCGCCCCCGCCGCCACCCTCCTCAACATCAAGGTCCTCGAGCGTCTCCCCGACCCCTCCAGCACCGCGCACGACATCGCCACCCAGTGCACCACCGGACAGGCCAGCGGCCTCCTCAGTTGGGTCATTCAGGGAATTCAGGACGCCATCGCCCAGCACGCCGACGTCATCAACCTCTCCCTCGGCACTCTCGTCGATCTCGACACCGGCGAGGGTGCCGGCCTCCAGGCCACCTTCGACCGCGTCACCTACGCCGCCGATCAGGCCGGTGCCGTCCTCGTCGCCTCCGCCGGCAACGACGGCGTCAACCTCGCCAACCCCCGCTACATCGAGCTTCCCGCCCAGTCCCGCAGCGTCCTCGCCGTCGTCGCCTCCACCAACCCCGCCTGCGCCGAGAACCTCACTCCCGCCAGCAATGGAATCACTCCCGCCTGCGCCCCCGGCCCCATCACCCTCCCCTACTACTCCAACTTCGGCGCGCCCCTCAACGCCATCGCCGCGCCCGGCGGCAGCTACCCCGGCCCCACCACCCCCGATCCAGACACCGCCGTCAGCGGATGGATTCGCGGTGCCTGCTCCAACGGCCTCCCCAACACCGCCGATGGGGTACCAGTAGGCCCGTCCGGCGATGCCCAGCACAGCTTCGGCTGCTTCAACCTCGGCCACACCCAGTACGTCCAGGCCATGGGAACCAGCGCCTCAGCCGCGCTCGTTGCCGGTGCCGCCGCCCTCCTTCGCGCCGCCTACCCCGCCTGGTCCCCAGACCAGATCGTCGCCGCCCTGCGCGCCTCAGCCACTCCCACCTCCACCCTCCCCAGCGCACCCCTCCTCAACACCCCCGCCGCCCTCCCCTGACAACAGTGGTCAGTAGTGAATTCTGTGTTGTGACTGGTGAAGAGTGTGTGATTAGGAGTGTGTAGAGAGGAGGGCGCTTGTCATCTGAGCGAGCGCAGCGAAGCCCCGTATTTGTCTTCTTCGATTGTGGTATAAAGCTGTCATCCTGAGCGAGCACAGCGGAGTCGAAGGACCCCGATACCGTTCGCACCACCTGAACCCTCCACCCCTTTCTCCCTCAAATCTCTCGCCTTTGCCGTTGCTCTTGCTTACCCCTTACCCCTCACCGCTGCCTTCATTCCCCTTTCATCCTCTCCTTCACGCTGTGCGCCAGCTTCTCGATCTCATCCCCCTTGCGCACCACGTCCAGCGACAGCGTATTCTTGTCCGACTTGTCCACCGCCGCCTTCAACTCATTCGCCAACGCCAGCAGCTTCGCCGTGTCCTCCACCAGCTTCTTCTGCCGCTCGGCATTGCGATTCTTCGCCTGCTCATCCTCCATCTTGACCATCTGTTCGTCCCGCGGTGCCACCGGGACCATCCCCGGCACCACCGGAACCAGCCCCGGCACGGTCGTCTGGTTTGCCTGTGCGACCGCCCCAACCGCGCTTCCCTGCGCGCCTCGTCCCGCGCCTCCCATCGCCAGCATCAACCCGCCGGCCGCCGCCAACACCGTCATCCTGCGTAGCATCCTCATCTCTCTTCCTCCTTCGCCGCCTGATATGACCGCCGTCATCCCGACCAAAGGCGGCGATTTTGCCGCCGTAGTGGAGGGACCCCCGCATTTCGCCTTTGCATCCGCCCAATCCGGGAGATACTTGTCTCAAGGCCCAATAACAGGTCCCGCACAATAAAAATGGAGACCGCCCCCATCATGTTCCTCTTCACCCTGCCTCCGCAAGACATCGCCAACATCGCACAGGACGACGCCACATTCAACGACGTCCTCCACCACTGGCACCGCGACCTGCTCGCCTTCGTCCACGGCGACCTGCCGCGAATGCTCCTCATCCTCTTCATCGCCTTTGTCCTCGCCCGAATCGTCGCCTTCTTCGTCAATCGCATGAGGGACCTGGCCGACCGCCAGTCCACCAGCCCGCAGCGCGCCTCCGAGCTGCGCACCGTCGCCGCCATCCTCCGAGCCACGGCCTACGGCGTCATCGGATTCATCGTTCTGCTGCACATCCTCTCGATCCTGGGCATCTCCTACACGCCCTATCTCGCCTCCGCTGGAATCGTCGGAGTCGGCATCGGCCTCGGAGCGCAGTCCCTCTTTAAGGACGTCCTCAACGGAATCTTCATCCTCCTCGAAAACCAGTACAACGTCGGCGACAGCGTACGCATCGCCGGCCTCGCCGGCACGGTCGAAGACCTCACCCTCCGCATCACCACCCTGCGCGACGCCGACGGCGCAGTCCACTACATCCCCAACTCCCAGGTCGCCACCGTCTCCAACCTCTCCCGCGACTTCGCCGTCGCCACCCTCGCCCTCGCCGTCGACGCCTCAGTAGACCCCGACCGCGTTCTCACTCTCCTGCGCTCCACCGCCCTGGCCGTCCGCAACGACCCCGCATTCCAGCAGATCGCACTCGCCGACCCCGTCATCCCCGGCATTGACGCCATCAACGGCCGCGTCGTCACCTACCCCATCGGCATCCGTGTCGCCATCAATCAAAAAGACGCAATCCTGCGCGAACTGCGCCGCCGCATCCTCCTCGCCTTCGAGCAGAACTCCATCCCCCTCGGCTCCGATCCCAACAACCTCCTCCTCATCCCCCACCCCGACCCCACAGCCCCACCCGCACAGCAACCCCTCATCGGCTCCTGAAGGACACGGCTGGGTACCCCCGCTGGGTGCCCGAGGTGCCTCGCTTTTGGGCACCTGGGAGAGGGGGGGTGGGCGGGTGGACCAGGTCTGAACTGAGTCACGAATTGGATGCCCCATTCATCGCGGCCTTTCGCGATGGGTGGGGTTTTTGCCTTTCCGGAGGGAGCGCAGGGCTTTAGCCCTGCGAACAATTGCCCATGGAAGTATGGGCTTTAGTCCTGGGCCTTTCTTGTCCCACAAATCGGAAGGGCGCGCGTATCGGGGTCCCCGGCTAGCGGTCGTTGCTCCCTGGGGTGATTTCACGCGTGCCGAATCGCGTGCCTACCAATCAATGTGCAGCAGCGAAATCGCCTGCCGCGGCAACTCGGTCGCAATCGTCACCGCTCCTGCGCTCACATCCACCCACTCCGGCGATCCGAGCAGTTCAAGCTGCCCCGCCGCCTTCAGCTTCGCGTACTGCTCCGGCGTAGGCTCCTGCGGCTCGCCCATCGACTTCCATGCGGTATACGCATTCGAGTGCGTCTCGTCGATGCGGAAGTGCTCCAGCCGCACCCGGCGCACTCCAGCCGGAATCCCGGCAATCTTCACCGTGACCTCTGCGTCGCCAGCCGGCAGGTCGTCGTCGTGATAGTTCCAGATCATCACCGCGGCCTCGTGCTCGCTCTTGGTCGCAAACGCATCCACGTCCGCCTGTCCGCGCACCCCCGCCTTCACAATCTCTTCCGCTGGAACCTGCGCCGAGCTGGTCGTCGCAACGCGATCGCCGGAGAACATCCCAGCCATGCGGAAGATATTGAGCACGGGCTTGTCGACGCCATTCGTCGCCAGCGTGCGGAAGCCCTCGAAGTATCCCTTGTCCTCGAACTCGAACGACCAGCTCACCATCCCCACCAGGTTCACCTTCGACTGCGCCGCAAGGTCGGCCAGCGCCTTCATCGCCACCGCTGTGTAGGCGGGATACACCGTCCCATTGCGGTACGCATTGGCCGGGTTCTCCTTGGCCGAACAGGCCGCGCAGCCCTCCGGATCGGCCTCCGACAGAATAATCGGCAGATCGTGGTACTTCGCCGACGCGCCCACAATGCGGAATCCATTGGCCGCTGCGTTCAACTCGTTGCCGATCCCCATGCGCACGTGCCCGGCCTCCCCAGCTCCCGCCGCGATCCACCGTGGGCTGCCCTTGGGATGGAAGCTCACAAAGTCCAGCGGAATCGCCTCGCCCGTCTCAGCGTTCTTGTCGTTCGCGCAGTGATCGAAAAATTTTTGCAGAAAGCTGTTCGCCCGCGTCGATCCCGGCCCCGTCACCGCCGGCCCGCCCACAATCGCCCCCGGCAGCGCCTTCCTCACCCCCGCCACAGAGTAGTCGTACAGCTTGTAGTAATCCTCCGGCGTGCCTTTCCAGTAGCTGATGTCCGGCTCGTTCCACACCTCGAAATACCACGTCGCAACCTCTTCCCTGCCGTACCGCTCCACCATGTGCTCGGTGAATCGCCGCACCAGTTCGCCCCACATCGCGTAGTCCTTCGGCGGGCTCTGCACCGATCCGTCCAGCGTCTTGGGATACGGCACATAATACGGCCCCGCGCCCGTCGCCAGCGCCTCCGGCATGAATCCAAGCTCCACCATCGGCCGCACCCCGGCCGCGTGGTAGGCGTCGAATATCCCGTCCAGAACCGTGAAGTCGTACACCGGCTTCCCATTCGCATCCAGCGTAAACACGTTGCTCGAAGACCACTTCAGCCGCGCCACCCCATCGCCCGACGTAAATAGATGGTGCGCGCGAATGGTCACCGGCACAGGCGCGAGGTCGTGCAGTTCGCGCAGCAACTGCCGCCCGTACTTCATCGTGGTATAGTTCGACTCGTCGTATCCGAACCAGTCCCCAATCGGCTTGTAAGCCCCCAGCGATTTCGCCAGATCGACCTGGATCGCAATCGGCGCAGCAACATTCGGAACCGCTGCGGGAGCGGCTAACTGAGTTTGACTTGTGGGGGACTGTCCTGCGTAAATCTGCGCCAAAACAACGGGAGCAACACTGCATAACAAAGCAACTGCAAGCCTGCGCGCAAACGAATGCATTAGGGCCTCTTCATCGGAGTTTTTCTGAACTGCTCGCAGCCTTTGCAATATTGTCTGAGCCACCGGCTGAACGTCGTACCCCCTTCACGCCCTCGCCTTGCTGCACTTCTTCATGATCGCCGCGTGCAGCCGTTCGCGCAGCTCTGCCGGAAACTCAACCACCTCGTTCTCGCGATAGATCGAGATGGTCTTGCGCGTGGTGTCCAGAACCACCTCGCAGTGGCTGCACTTCTTCACGTGCGCCTGCACCTCGGCCAGCAGGTCCGCGTCCACCTTGCCGTCGATGTAGTCGTCCAGTTTGCTCAGGAACTCAGTGCAGGTCACGCCTTTGCCTCCCCGTTCTTCTGCCGGAAGTAGCGGCTCAACCGCTCGCGCAGTTGCAATCGCGCGCGCAGCAACCTCGATTTCACCGCCGGTACGCTCAAGCCCAGGGCCTCCGCCGTCTCTTCGGTCGACAAGTTCTCCACATCGCGCAACGTAAACACAGTACGGAACCCGGGCGGTAAACCCTGGATGGCCTTGCGCAGAATTTCGCCGAGTTCGCTCTGTCCATATAGCTGCTCCGGGTTCGGTCTCCACTCGGCAAAGTCCCGCGGAATCGATCCATCTTCCGTCTGCACGTCCTCGTCCATGGAAACGGTCCTGCTCGTCTTGCGCTTGCGCAGACGCATCAGGCTCTCGTTCACCGCGATCCGCACCAGCCACGTCGAAAACTTCGAGTTCCCCTGGAACTGCTCCAGCTTCTCGTATGCCTTGAAGAACGCGTCCTGCGTGATGTCTTCCGCGTCCTCCCGGTTCTGCGTGATGTGCTGCGCTACCCGGAAGATCTGCCGTTCATACTGCCGCACCAACTGCTCGAACGCCGCCGTGTCTCCCAGCTTCGCGCGCGCTACCAGCGCAACATCGGGGTGGACCTCTTCCGCGACTTGGGATTGGATGGCTGGCATCGGTAAAAGTTGCAACGGTACGGTCAGAATCGGTATTGAGAATCAATCCTGCCCGCCGGGCGCAGAATCGCTAAACACGCTGGATCGCTCACTGCAACTTCCACAAGTGTAAATGCGCCGCCACCTTGCGGGCAATGCCAGCACTCTCATATAGCTGGTCAAGTTGGAGCATCATCATGAATCGTCATTCCCGCGCATCCCCATTGTTTGTCA
>PLOT01000099.1:17006-20078 GCA_003142215.1 Granulicella sp.
TGTCATTCCGCAGCGCAGCGGAGGAATCTGCTTCTGCTCTTGCCGTTGCCTGTTCTTGCTCGTCATTCCCGCGCAGCCCCTGAAGTCGTCAATCCTGGCGCAGCCCCTGAAGTCGTCATTCTGGCGCAGCCAGAATCTCTGTATTTGTCTTGTTTTCCTTATGCTCACGGCTTCAACTCTGCCGAACGACGAGAAAACGCAATAACAGATGTGCCTCAAGTGGTTCCCTCCGCCGCATGTCGCGCAAGATAGCCCGATCCCGGCTTACAGTTGAAGTGTGGCCTCTCTCGGCTTCGAGTGTAGGCGAGCGGTGCCCGCCGCCGTGGTTCGATGAGCATCCAATGGTTGGAGCGTAAAAGAATGCCGAACAGTAAGACCCTGTCTTGTGTGGCCACGGTTGCGATTCTCCTGCTGCTTTCTGCAAGCAATCTCCCGGCGCAGTCCCCGCCCGCCAGGGCCGCTGTCGCGGGCATGACCTCGTCCACGCCATCCGCAAAGAAGACGGCCAAGCCCGCCGCATCGTCAAAGAAAATTCCCGCTGCCCGGAACGCACCCGTGAAAAGCTCCTCCGCGAAGACCGTTCCGGCCAGCTCCGCGCATCGCTCAGCAACAGCCTCCAGCGCCCGCAAACAATCCGCGGTATCGACCGGCAAAACGTCTTCTAACACCGCCGCTTCGAAGGCAAAATCCGCCAAGTCCAACGCCCGCAGCCGCGCATCCTATAAGCCCCCGACACCGCGCAGCATCAAGCTCACCAAGGCATTCCTCGCCTCCGCGCAACTGCGTCCCATGGCACAGCAACTGGCCGCCGCGCGCTCGCCGGACGCCTACGCCGGAGTCCTCACCTACGCGCGTGCCCATCCCGGCGAAGCCGCCGCCGCGGCCTATCTCGCGCTTGGCCACGCCTATATGCAGGACCATCGCTACCCCGAAGCAATCGCCAACTTCACCCTGGCCAAACACTCCGGCGAAGCCCTCGCCGATTACGCCGACTATCTCGCCGCGCAGGCTGCCATCCAGTCCGGCCGCCCCACTGATGCCTACGCCATCCTCGACCGCTTCGCCGACCGCTACCCCGACAGCATCTTCGCCGCCGCCGCGCCCGTGCAACTGGCCACTGCCCACCTTCAGCAGAACGATCCGCAGGGCGCGCTGCAGGTCCTCACCCCGCTGGCCAACTCGCCGCAGTCCCAGCAGATGAACTTCCGCTACACCCTGGCGCGCGCCTATCAGCTCACCGGCGACACCATCCACGCCGCCCCCATCTTCCGCGCCATCTACGCCGCCCAGCCCTTCACCTTCGAGGCCACGCAATCCGCCGCGCAGTTGCAGGCCATGGGCCAGCCGCTCTCCGCCGCCGAGCGCAAAACCCACGCCGACGCCCTCTTCAACGCCAAGCGTTACGGCGAGGCCAGTGCAGAGTACAACGCCATCGGCCGCAACAATCCGCAACTCAGCCCCGCGGACCGCGACGCCCTCACCCTCTACGCCGCCGTCTGCGAGTTCAAGCTCAAGAACCTCACCCGCCGCGACATCGAGCAGCTTCCAGACACCACCGACGACACCGCCGCCCTCAAGCTCTACATGCTCGCCGAACTCTCCCGCAACGAGGACGACCGCCCCGCTCACGACGCCCTCATCGCCCAGATGGTCGATCGCTTTCCCGCCAGCCGTTGGCTCGAAGAGGCACTCTACTCCGGCGGCAACATGTACCTCCTCAAGCACGACGCCGCGCAGGCCATCTATCACTACTCCACGCTGGTCCGGCTTTTCCCAAACAGCACCTACGCCCCCTCGGCACACTGGCGGGCCGCCTGGATGAACTACCGCATCCGCAACTACCCCGAAGCCGCCCGCCTCATGGACGAGCAGATCGTCCGCTACCCCGGCGGTCTTGAGGTCCCCGCCGCGCTCTACTGGCGCGGCCGCATCTACGAGGACGAGGAGCGAAACTTCCCCCAGGCCGTCAACTACTACCGCCGTCTCTCGGACATCTACGCCGACTACTACTACGCCAACCTCGCCCGCCAGCGTCTCGCCGTCCTCGGCGCTCAGCCCGCCGTCGCGCCCGCACCCGCGCTCAACGCCGCGCAAAAGGGACCGAACCCCGGCCTCACCGGCGATCTCCCCGAAAACGATACGCACCTCATCAAGGCACGCCTCCTCGCCAACGCCGCGCTCAACGAATACATCGCCCCCGAGATCGCCGCCAGTCCCACATCCGCCGAGTGGGGAGCGCTCGCCCAGGCCGAACTCTACGTCTCCTTCGGCGAGGACACCCGCGCCATCCAGTCCATGAAGCACAGCGGAATCTCCTTCTACACCCTCCCCGTCGATCAGGTCCCCGCCATCTACTGGCAGCTCATGTTCCCCCAGCCCTACTGGAAGGAACTGGTAGCCAACTCCGGTGCCAACAGCCTCGACCCTTACCTCGTCGCCTCCCTCATCCGCCAGGAGTCGGAGTTCAACGCCGGCGCCGTCAGCCCCGCCAACGCATACGGCCTCATGCAACTGCTTCCATCCGTAGGAAAATCGCTGGCCGGCAAGCATGGCATCAAGCACTTCTCCACCAACCTGTTGCTCGATCCCTCCATCAATATCGAGCTTGGCACCATCAACCTCAAGCAGGCCATCGACCGCTATGGCGGACAGGTCGAGTACGCCCTCGCCGCATACAACGCCGGAGACACTCCCGTCCGCCAGTGGCTCGCCAGCAACGACTACAAGGACGTCCCGGAGTTCGTCGAGTCCATCCCCTACTCCGAGACCCGCGAGTACGTCCAGGCCATCCTGCGCAACCGCGAGATCTACCACGCCCTCTACCCCGCCCGCTAGCCCCCGCATCGCCCCCAGACTCCGTCATCCCGACCGGAGCGAAGCCGAAGGAACCCCGACGAACTCGCTCCCGCCCCAGCCGCCCACCCCTTTCTCCCCCCAAATTCCCGCTCATAGCTCACAGCCCATAGCTCATAGCCGAAACAAAAAAATCGCCGTCGCCCACCCTCAAAAACCCCAGCAATTCCGCGTGTCAAGCCCCTCGACGCCAAATAATCCCCCTAACCAACACCAACT
>PLOT01000099.1:20122-20279 GCA_003142215.1 Granulicella sp.
CCGCTTGCACCGTTCTTTCTCAATCGAATAAGCCGCTCTGAATCAACGTATTATCCGTAACTCCCACACGGGTCCTCATTCTGGCGCAGCCCCAGGAGTCGTCATTCTGGCGCAGCCGCCACTGAAGTCGTCATTCTGGCGCAGCCAGAATCTCCGT
>PLOT01000259.1 GCA_003142215.1 Granulicella sp.
AGTGATTGTAAATCGAGCGAGGCTCGGCGGGTGCGAACGGCGCAACTCTGCGCGGCTGAGTTTCCATCCTGGTATTAACTACTTTGTACATACCCCCCCCGCCCTCCCCCCCCCAGGGGTATCTTGCGGGGAAGCTGTTTGCAATCTATGCATTGCATGGGGGTGGTCTCTGCAAAGTCGTCTCAATAAAGACTTTACTTACAAAATAGCCGAAATCAAGGACTTGCAGACCGACCGTTGCGCGCTGCACGGCGGCGAGCAGACGAAGATAAGCCCCCTATTTAATTGTAGCGGATTGGGGAGAGTAGTTTGCCAATTTATCTCGTTTGGATGGAGTGAGTTGAGAGATTTTACTTGACAAGGTTTGGGGATTGGATTTCGCACGAGGAATGAGTCACCCGGCGGGTGGTGATAGCATATTGGCCTCATGCCAGATCGAGTTTTTCAGACGGCCCGCTTCAAGGTCCACAATCCGAGCAAACACAAGCAAGCAATCCTGATGAGTGCGCTGGAGAGCTACCACCGTATGGCAAAGCGTCTTTTGGAGAAGGCCGTGGCCGATCCGGAACTGATGGCACATTGTTCGATTCTCAACAAGAAAGGAGTTGCGGTTCCGAATGGATTTGCTACGTCAAAATATCTTCGGACACTGACTCCAAAGGGTTGGAATCTCGCTCCGGTACGGGATTACCTCATTGACGATGTTTCCGCCGCGTTGATGAGTCATCTGGCGAAGACATACAAGGGCAAGAATGAATCCAACCCCCCAACACTCGCCAAACTGGAGCCTCTCAGCAACGAAGAGTACGAGCAAGCCTACAAGGACCTAACTCTTGCGACAGAGTTTCCAATCAGCGCAGAGCATCAGGAGCGGATTGACGAGGCGAGGCTGCAAGGCCAAACTCGTGTGGCTCACCGACTAGAGCGAATCTTCACTTCACGCGCTCTTACAAAGGCAGCCTCGCAGTTGCTGAGAAAGATCGACGGGCCTATGCCGCGTCCCATCGAGTTCACCCACTGTGAATTTGTAAGAGGCTTTCTGCTGGCGAAGTGTGGAAACAATCTCTTTTGTCTGCTGCGTCTCTTCTCCACGGGCAATCGCTTATACGAAAAGAAGAAATTGGCGGATGGATTTGTCGATATTTCTACCGGCGAGGAGATCGGCGGAAAGCAATATCCCGGCGTGATTCTGCCGCTTGAGATGGGGCGCGAGTTCCACGAGAACGAATATCTCCGGTACGGAAATCCGCAGAGCGCCAAGCTGATTGCAAGACGTGGGACGGACGGAGGACTCGAGTTCTTCGTTCACATTGCATTCGAGTTCACACCGGTAAAGATCGAAACGACTACCGTGCTTGGAATCGACCGTGGGGCTGCAATTATCGGGTCGGCCTGCGTTATCGATCACGACGGCAAGGTTTTGGCCACCGGACTCAATCTCGTAGGCAGTGCATTTTCAAGCGAGATGGCCGCGCACAGCAAATACATAGCCGATCTACAGAGGCGTGGCATTCAGAAGCACGCCAAATTCAAACTGCGCGGAAGACGCGCGGATGCCATTCTTGGCGAATATGCGAACTGGCTGATTAGGATTGCAACCGAGCACAAAAGCCAGATTGTACTGGAAAAGATCGAAGGCGTAGCGATGGGTCGATTCCTCAAACAGAGCCAGTTTGCCAAACTCTACGCAATGCTGACCTACAAAGCCAAACGGGTCGGTCTTCCTGAGCCGATGGAGGTACCGGCTGCGCGAACCTCACAGACGTGCGCTGCCTGTGGACACTGGGCGAGAGAGAACCGGCCCCACCGGGATGCTTCCGGCAAGCCGTTGCAGGATGTCTTTCTCTGTGTGGAATGCGGCCATGCGGCGAATGCCGACGAGAATGCGAGCCAGATTATTGCACTGCGCGGTCTGCAACAGATCGAGAATGGTGGTAAATTCACCAAGTGGATTGTTTTTGAGCCTTGGCTCAAGGCAATCCTGGGCCGGGACGGACAGGCAACTGTCCAGTAGTTTCATCGGTCCGGTACTGGGCTGCCAGGCGAATGAGAATCAGCGGGCGCTGGTTCAGCAATCTAGCGGGCGGCTGAGGTCCTAACCCCCAAGGGGTCTCTGATAACCCGATTGGTTTTCCAAGAGGGTGAGCTTCGCTCAAGAGAGACCTAAAAACCGTGGAGAACATCTGTGCATAGCATCGTTCCATCCGTGAATTTTTGTATGAGACACCCTTCAATCCTTGTCCGTGCAGAGTGTTCGAGATATTCGGCTGTTCATGGCCGTAACGGCACGGGGGAATGAAACGTGGTGCTACTCCGTTAAGCTCAGTCGTTGGCTGTTCATGGCCGTAACCGCACGGGGGAATGAAACTCCCATCCGCAAGGCAGTGTGCTTCTGGTAGCTGTTCATGGCCGTAACCGCACGGGGGAATGAAACGTCGCATCAATGCTTCCACGTCGCTCGCAGGCTGTTCATGGCCGTAACCGCACGGGGGAATGAAACTCCGGCCCGCTGATCTCCTGCTGTACTTTGGCTGTTCATGGCCGTAACCGCACGGGGGAATGAAACGATACCGTCCCGATCCGTGCAAGGCCGGAGCTAGTCGCCGGTTCTAGGTGGTTGAGTCGGGGGGCTGGCCTTTGCGGGGGCGGCGGTTGGCTCGGAGGATTTGCTTGCGCAGGCGGAGGGACTAGGGCGCGTTCAGCTTGCCTGGTGCTCGTCGAGCCACTGGCGGAGGGCTGCGTCGACTTTGCTCTCCCACTCGGCGCCGGTGGCCTGAAATCGCTCGACCACGGAGCGCGAGACGTTGACGGGAACCTGCTCCGCATCGGAAGCTGAAGCGGAAGCGGGATCGGGGCGGAAGGTGACGTTGCCGCGCTGAATCTCGCGCAGTGTGTGTTGCAGGTCGGGCGGGAGTTCGGAGAACGGAACCATCTTGGCAAAGTCGGCGTCCGTCAGTTCAGGAATCTCGTCATCGTCGATCAGATTATCTACGTAGTTTGAGTCCATGCCGCTCCCCCTCCTTTGCATTCGCCTTGCGAAAACTGATGAGTCGCATCAAGCCGTCCGTCTTTTTGAAGCATAGAACATGCAATCGGTCTTCAAGGTATCCAGTCGCAACCGTACGCCATTCGCCATTGCGGAAGATTGGACCGACGATCGCATTTGCGAAGTCGAAATCCGCCGCGCGGTCGAAGCTCAATTGGCGCTCACGAATGTTCCTTTCATTCTTCGCCGGGTCGTACGTGATGTTCACAAGACGATTCTAGGCGCAGGGGGAGAATAGAGGCAACGACAGAGATTCTGAGCCTTCGGCTCAGAATGACAGGCAAAGGAAAATACGGAGATTCTGGCTGCGCCAGAATGACGTGCAAAGGAAAATGCGGGGATTCTTCCCCTTCGACTTCGCTCAGGGTCAGAATGACAATTCATTTGGGGCTAGAGCGATAGAGAAAATGCTCTAGGTGGTGGCGTCGGGGGGCTGGCCTTTGCGGGGGCGGCGGTTGGCCTGGAGGACTTGTTTGCGCAGGCGGAGGGATTTTGGGGTGACCTCGACCAGTTCGTCGTCGGCGATGAACTCGATTGCCTGCTCGAGGGTGAGGCTGCGGAAGGGGACGAGGCGGGTGGCTTCGTCGGCGGTGCTGGCGCGCATGTTGGTGAGGCGCTTCTCGCGGACGCAGTTGACGTCGATGTCGTTGTCGCGGGAGTGCTCGCCGATGATCATGCCCTCGTAGACCTCGGTGACGGCGGGGACGAAGAGCGTGCCGCGCTCCTGGATTCCTTCCAGTGCGTAGGGCGTTGTGGTTCCCTGGCGGTCGCTGACGATGGCCCCGGTGGTGCGCTGCGGGATC
>PLOT01000173.1:0-5647 GCA_003142215.1 Granulicella sp.
AGGCCGTCGCCGTAGGTCATCAGGAACGGGTCTTCGCCTTCCAGGTACTTGGCGACGCGGCGCAGGCGGCCTCCGGTGCCGGAGTCGTCGCCGGTGTCGACCAGGGTGACGCTCCAAGGCTCGGTGACGGAGTTGTGGACGGTCATCTTGTTGTGCGCGATGTCGAAGGTGACGTCGGAGGTGTGCAGGAAGTAGTTGGCGAAGTACTCCTTGATGATGTAGCCCTTGTAACCGAGGCAGACGATGAAGTCGTTGATGCCCTGCTGGGAGTAGAGCTTGAGGATGTGCCAGAGGATAGGCTGGCCGCCGATCTCGACCATGGGCTTGGGGCGGACGGAGGTTTCTTCACTGAGACGCGTGCCGAGACCGCCGGCGAGGATGACCGCTTTCATGGGCTTCCTTTCATGGTTGGGAGGATGGGGCCGACGCCGCTCGAGCGGAGGAGTTCTGCCCAGCCATCTGCGCCTACCAGTATGACACGCGGCCCTCTGGCAATCCGATGGCCGTGCGGACGCATCCAGAGTAGCGCATTGCATTCACAGTTCGCGGGGTTGTGACGTTATAGTTAGAGGACTGCGATCGGAGGATTTATGGCCATTCTGACTCATCTGAAGAATCGCCTGCTGCGGGCTGGGCCAAACAGCTTTGTTCTTCTTCAGGCGTTCCGCCTACAGGCCGCGGTGCATGGCGTGTCGATGCGAGTGTCGGATGGCCGGATCTCGCTGACGCGCGGACAGCGCAGAACCATTTTGGGGATGAGGGATGTGATCAGCGTCCCGTTTGCGGTGCATCAATGGGATCTGTTCTTCGATACGTTGGAGGGTACTGTGCGCGACGGGCGGATGGTGCTGGATTTCTCGGAACCGGCGCTGCATCGCTATCGCAAGCACGGTCTCTCCTTCTACGCTCCATCGATTGCCGAAGACGATTGCATGGACGCTTATACCGCGTCCTACTTGCCAAAGCCGGGCGATGTGGTGTGGGACGTGGGCGCTCATGCCGGGTTGACGGCTTACTTTTTGGCGCAGATGGTGGGGCCCGCGGGCAAGGTCTATGCCTTTGAGCCCGACGAGACGAACTATGAGTTTCTGCTGCGCAATATCGAGATGCACCAGCTTGCGAATGTAACGCCGGTGAAGGCCGCGCTCTCCGACCAGACCGGCACGGCAAACTTCTGCATGGATGGAACGATGGGCGCCGGCCTCAGTGACTCTCTGTCCTACTCCGCAGGCGAGAACAGCAGGATGGTCGAGACGCTGAGCCTGAGGGATGCCTGCGAACGATTTGGTTCGGCGCCAAACTACATCAAGATGGATATTGAAGGCGCGGAGCTGGGCGTGGTTCGCAGCTCGGTGGATTTTCTGAAGGAACATCCGATCCATCTCTCGATTGAGAGTAATCATTGGGTGGATGGCAGGTTCACCTCGGGACCGTTGGAGACGCTGCTTGGCGATGCGGGCTATCGCGCGTGGTCTTCGGACAAATATGGTCAACTGTTTACCTGGGCGGAACCGCCGGCTGCATTCGTGCGTTAGAGCTAAGCGCTGGGCAAGCGGCGTTCTACTATGTGCAGGTAACATACGATCATGATGAAGCTGTCGGATTACATATTTGGGCAACTGCGGGAGTGGGGCGCGAAGCACATCTTCCTGGTGACGGGCGGCGGCGCAATGCACCTGAACGACTCGATTGGCACCTCGGGGATTGGGTACACCTGCACCCACCACGAGCAGGCCGCGGCCATGGCGGCGGAGGGCTATGCGCGCATCACCAACACGCCGGGGTTGCTGAATGTAACGTCGGGGCCGGGGGCGATCAATGCGCTGAATGGCGTCTTCGGCGCGTGGACGGACTCGATCCCGATGCTGATTCTCTCCGGGCAGACGAAGCGCGAGACTTGCATGAGGACGTATGGCATTACCAACCTGCGGCAACTGGGCGACCAGGAGGTCGACATCATCCGCATGGTGCAGGGGATTACCAAGTATGCGGTGTGGGTGAATGAGCCGGAGTCGATTGCCTATCATCTGGAGCGGGCCTGGTACATGGCGCAGCACGGGCGGCCCGGGCCATGTTGGCTGGACATTCCGGTGGACGTGCAGTCGGCGCAGATCGACGAGACGAAGTTGAGGCACTACGACCCGAGTGAGGACGCGCTGGTATGGGACAAGGCGAAGATCGCCGAGCAGGCAGCCGATGTGCTGGCGCGGATCAAGCGCGCGGAGAGGCCTGTAATTTTTGCCGGAACCGGGGTGCGGCTGGCAGGGGCGTTGGAGGAGTTCGAGGCGGTGATCCGGCGGCTGCGGATTCCCGTGGTGACGGCATGGACGCACGATCTGATTGCGTCGGACGATGAGCTTTTCTGCGGGCGACCGGGAACGATCGGCCAGCGCGCGGGAAACTTTACGGTGCAGAACTCGGACGTGCTGCTGGTGCTGGGGTCGCGGCTGAACATTCGCCAGACGAGCTACAACTGGGCCTCGTTTGCGCGGTTCGCGACCAAGATCCAGGTGGACGTGGATGCGGCTGAGTTCACCAAGCCGACGCAGAGGCCGGACGTTGCGATCCACTGCGACGTGAAGGACTTTTTGACGGAGATGCTGCGGCAGTTGGACGCGGAGGCGGGCGGGGTGAAAACTTCGGCGGCCCATGCGGCTTGGCTCGAACGGGCGCGGCAGTGGAAGACGAAGTATCCGGTGGTGCAGGAGCGGCAGAAGACGGATGGGCCTCCGCTGAATCCTTACTACTTCATCGACCGGCTGTTTGCGCTGCTGGAGGAGGACGATGTGGTGGTCTGCGGCAACGCGACGGCGACCATCGTGCCGTATCAGGCGGGCAAGCTGAAGCAGGGGATGCGGTTGATCTCGAACTCGGGGTCGGCATCGATGGGGTACGATCTGCCGGCGTCGATCGGCGTGGCGGTCGCAAGGAGCGAAGCGAATGGCGGACGAGTGATCTGCCTGGCGGGCGATGGCAGCCTGCAGATGAACGTGCAGGAGTTGCAGACGGTGGTGACACACCAACTTCCGGTGAAGATCTTTGTGCTGCGCAACGGAGGGTATCTATCGATCCGGCAGACGCAGACAGGGTTCTTCCATGGGCGGCTGATCGGCACGGGCGCGACGAGCGGAGTGACTTTCCCCAACATGATGAAGGTAGGCGCGGCGTACGGGATTCCATCGTTCGCGGTGGAGAAGCTGAGCGACCTGGAGATGGTGAAGGCAGAGTTGGCGAAGCCGGGGCCGAGTCTGTTCGATGTGCAGTTGGACGTGGCGCAGGAGTTTGAGCCGAGGCTGCGGTCGAGGATTCTGCCGGACGGAACGATCCAAACGCCGAACCTCGAGGACATGTACCCATTCCTTTCGCCGGAGGAACTGGCGGAGAACATGCTGGTCACGGAGCCGAAGTGATGGGGGACGCGGGTCCATTGCGGCGGGCGCGGGCGTTGCTCTTCGATCTGGATGGGACGCTGCTGGATTCGCTGCCGGGGATTGAGCACTCGGCGCGCGCCGCGTTTGCGGCGTGCGGGCTGGCGATGGGCGAGGTTGAACTGCGAACGCTGATCGGGCCGCCGATCCGCACGATTCTGGCGAAGATGGCCCTGGCCGATGCGGCCGGAGGGATGAGCGAAGAACAACTCGACCGGCTGGTACAGGCGTTCCGCCTGAGCTATGACAACGAGGGATGGAAGATGACTCCGCACTATATGGGCGCGGCGGAGTTTCTGCGATTGATGCGGGCGGAGGGCAAGCGGCTGTTTGTGGTGTCGAACAAGCCGCGCCACATCTCGCTGAAGATTCTGGAGGCCAGGGGAACGCTGGAGCTGTTTGAAGAGATTGTGACGCGTGATTCGCGGAAACCGGCTTATAGTGGCAAGCGGGAGATGATGCGCAGCCTGATGGAGCGCCATGGGCTCGAACCGCAGGATTGTCTTATGGTGGGAGATACAATGGAGGACGCAGAGGCAGCATCGGCGACAGGAATGATGTTTTGCCTGATGACCCATGGATACGGGAACGTGCCGGTTGACTCGGTCGTTCCAGTGACATTTCGGTTCGATCATTTTTCTGAACTTTTGCCGGTTGCGGAACAGGAGAACTACCTTGATTGACAAGGACATTTTCGAAGACCTCTTCGTGCTGGAGATGGCGAACAACCATCTTGGTAGCGTGGAACGCGGACTAAAGATCATCCAGGAGTTCTCGCAGATTGTGCGCTTCAACAATGTGCGGGCTTCGATCAAGCTGCAGTTCCGGGACGTTGAACACTTCGTCCACAAGAATTTTCTGGACCGCTCCGACCTGCGCTACGTGAAGAAGACGCTGGACACGCGGCTGTCCGACGAGCAGTACGCGACGCTGGTGAAGGCGATCCGGCAGGCCGGGTGCATTGCCACCGCGACGCCCTTCGATGAGCGGTCGGTGGATCTATGCGTCGAGCTGGGGCTGCCGATCCTCAAGATTGCCAGCTCGGACCTGAACGACTGGCTGCTGTTGGAGAAGATAGCGAAGACGAAGAAGCCGGTAATGGTATCGACGGGCGGATCGTCGTTGAAGGACATGGACGACATTGTGACGTTCTTTGCGAACCGGAGCATTCCGCTGGCGATCAACCACTGCGTGTCGATCTACCCGTCGGAGGACTCGGAGCTGGAGATTAACCAGATCGACTTCCTGCGCAACCGGTACCCGCTCAATACGATTGGCTACTCGACGCATGAGTGTACGGACTGGGCCAACTCGATGATGATTGCGTATGCCAAGGGTGCGCGGAGCTTCGAGCGGCACGTTGACATCAATAGCGATGGAGTGAAGGTGTCTCCATATTGCAGCCTGCCCCACCAGATTGATGAGTGGTTCAAGGCGTTCCACAAGGCGAAGGAGATGTGCGGCGCTCCGGGGACGCAGAAGCGGATGCCTCCCAAAAAAGAGATTGAGTACCTAGACGCGCTGGTGCGCGGCGTTTACGCGAAG
Organism: Granulicella sp.; assembly: GCA_003142215.1. Lineage (GTDB taxonomy): Bacteria > Acidobacteriota > Terriglobia > Terriglobales > Acidobacteriaceae > Edaphobacter. The sequence continues at coordinate 4,974 of PLOT01000173.1, forward strand.
GAGGACCTTCAAGAAGGACACTCCCTGACCGATGAAGACGTGTATCTTGCGATCCCGCTACAGAAGGGGCAGCTCTCCTGCCGCGAGCTGATGAGCGGCGAGATGCTGCTGAGGGCGGTGAAGAAGGACCAGGCGATCCACATCGACGACATCGATAGCCCGTATGCGCAGATTCCTTCACTGCGCAAAACGATCTGCGACCGCGGGCTGGATGTGAGCTAATGGTCCGCGCATGAGCCAGCCCGCCGGCCCCGCCGATCCCGAGATACACCCGGAGTATCCGTCGGTGTCACCGACCGCGCAGGCGCCCATGATCTCCAGGGGGTGGCGGCAGCGGCTTGCCGATTTCTTTCCCGCCGGGCAGTTCGTGCGTTACCTGTGCGTCGGGGTCTTCAATACTATTTTGGGCTACGCCAGTTTTGTGGTCACGCTTACCTTGCTCAACGCGGTTGTCCCGGCCCGCCTGCTGTACCTCACGGTGGTTGCGGCTTCGCTGCTCTCCATGCCGCTGAATATTACAGTGGCCTATCTTGGGTACAAGTTCTTCGTCTTCCGGACCGAGGGCAACTATCTGCGCGAGTTGCTGAAGTGCTTCGCGGTCTATGGCACTGCCATGCTGCCTGGCCTGGTTGTTCTGTCGGCCCTGACGCGCCTGCTACAGGCCATGATTCGCA
>PLOT01000173.1:5657-7627 GCA_003142215.1 Granulicella sp.
GCAGCAGAAAAACAGCCTAGAAGTATTCGTTAAGTTAGACTTGTGCCAGCCATTCAGGAGTGTTGCTGCCGTGAGCCAGAAGACCATCTCAATTGTGACGGGGTGCTACAACGAAGAGGAGAACGTCCTCAACCTCTACAACCAGGTCCGCGAGGTGATGGTTGGGATCGGCGGGTATGAGTACGAGCACATCTTCATCGACAACTCCTCGCGCGACAATACCGTTGCCATTCTGAAGGCGATCGCGGCCCAGGACAAGAACGTCAAGATCATCGTGAACGCGCGCAACTTCGGCCACATCCGCTCGCCGATCCATGCGCTCTTCCAGGCCCGTGGAGACGCCATCATCAGCATCGTCGCCGACCTGCAGGACCCGCCGCAGATGATACCGGCGATGGTCCGCGAGTGGGAGAAGGGCGCCTACTGCGTGCTGGGGATCAAGCGCGCCAGCGAGGAGGCCTCGCTGATGTTCTGGCTGCGCAAGCAGTACTACAGGCTGGTGGACCGCATCTCCTCGATCGAGACGATCCAGAACTTCACGGGCTTCGGACTCTACGATCGCAAGGTTGTTGAGCTGGTGCGTTCCTTTGAGGACCCCTATCCATACTTCCGCGGCATGATCGCCGAGATCGGCCTTCCCACCGTCAAGCTGATGTACGACCAGCCTGCGCGCAAGTTCGGGACCACCAATAACAGCTGGTACAGCCTCTACGACATTGGCATGTTGGGGATCATCAACAACTCGAAGATCCCGCTTCGTCTGGCGGCCCTCGCCGGCTTCCTCGGGGCCAGTGTTTCGCTTCTGATCGCCATGATCTACCTGATCCTCAAGCTCGCCTTCTGGTCCACCTTCAGCTTTGGCCTTGCTCCGATGCTGATTGGAGTGTTCTTCATCTCGTCGCTGCAACTGGTCTTCCTGGGCGTGATGGGGGAGTACATCGGGGCCATCTACACTCAGGTGCAAAACCGCCCCTACGTTGTGGAACTGGACCGCATCAACTTTGAAAATCCCCCGTCGTTTCCTAAGCCGGATGCACCAATCGGCATTTCGGCGACAAGCTCCAGTTAGGCGAGCCATTCCACCGGAGAGATGAAATGGCCGCGCCGCTTTCGATTGTCGATCTCGATCTGGTTCTTGCGCAGACGCGAGAGCTGTGGGAGCAGATGCGCGGCGAGCGCATCTTTATCACTGGCGGGACGGGGTTCTTCGGGTGCTGGCTGGTGGAGAGCTTCTGCCACGCAAACCGCGCGCTGGGGCTGGGGGCGCGGGCGACGGTACTGACCCGCGATCCGGCAAGGTTCGCCGCGAAGACCCCGCACCTAGCGGGCGATCCGGCGATTACGCTGCACGCGGGCGATGTGCGGAGCTTTGAATTTCCGGCGGGCGAGTTTCGCTATGTGATTCACGCGGCGACCGAGGCGAGCGCGAAGCAGGCGGCGGAAGAGCCGATGGAGATGTTGTCGACGATCCTAGCCGGAACCGAGCGGACACTGAAGTTTGCCGCCCAGTGCGGGGCGCGGGAGTTTCTGCTGACCAGCTCGGGCGCGGTGTACGGACGGCAACCGGCGGAGTTGACGCATGTGCCGGAGAGCTATGACGGCGCGCCGGAGCCTGCGAATGTGTATGCGGAGGGGAAGCGCGTGTCGGAGCTGATGTGCGCTGTGCATCAGAAAGCTGCTGAGGCGAAGGGCGTGGAGTTCGAGGCGAAGATTGCGCGCTGCTGGGCGTTCTGCGGGCCGCATCTTCCGCTGGACGCGCACTTTGCGATTGGCAATTTTATCGGGGACGTGCTGGCGGGGCGGCCGATCTCGATTGCGGGCGATGGCACGCCGCGGCGGTCGTATCTATATGCGGCGGACCTTGCGGCGTGGCTCTGGACGATCCTGTTTCGCGCGCCGGCGCTGCTCCCGATCAACGTGGGTTCGGCGAGGGATATGAGCATTCGCGAGCTGGCGGAGTGCGTGGCAGC